>DASVDU010000210.1:0-29029 GCA_036380915.1 Hyphomicrobiaceae bacterium
CCTCGACGGCTGCGAGTGTCGACCAACAGGTAGCTGCATCGAGCTCTGCCAGCAAGTGTCCGAGTCAACCGGAAGGTGACGACCGCGATCCACTTGACGCCCCAACAGCGCGGCGGCACGCTGACGAAGTTCAACCGGGCCGTTCGTAGTCGGCCCGTGCTGCCCCACGCCCACGCGAGCGCAATGATCATCAAGGTCCTGGGTTCGGCTGCCGGCGGCGGTTTCCCGCAGTGGAACTGCAATTGCCGTAACTGCGCCGACGTGCGCCGCGGCGTCGCCGGTCTGGAGCCGCGCACGCAGTCGTCCCTGGCGGTGAGCGTCGACGGGCGGAACTGGACGTTGATCAACGCCTCGCCGGACCTGCGCCAACAGATTTCCGACCACCCGGAGCTCAGTCCCGGCTATGGCGATCCGCTCCGCAGCAGCCCGATCAGAAGCGTGGTGCTGACCAATGCCGATATCGACCATATCGCCGGCCTCCTGAACCTGAGAGAGGGGCAGCCGCTGACGATTTATGCCGACCCGCGGGTCCTGTCGGCACTGGCGGGAAGTCCTGTTTTTGGGGTCCTTGACGCCAGATATGTCGAACGAGCTCCTATTGTGAACGATGCACCGTTCGAGCCGGCCGGCTGCCCTGGCCTCAGCATCGAAGGCTTCCCCGTGCCGGGGAAGGTCGCCCTCTACCTGGAAGACGAGTCGGCGTGGCCGGATTTCGGCACTGCTCCCGGCGACACGATCGGCCTGAAACTTGTCGATCGCCACACAGGTCGTTTCGCCTGCTATGTGCCGGGCTGTGCGGCCGTGGATGAGCCGCTGCTTCGCCGCATGTCCGGAGCGGCCGCCATCCTTTTCGATGGCACGCTTTTCACAGACGACGAGATGATCGTGCAAGGCCTGTCGCAGAAGACCGGACGCCGCATGGGGCATATCAGCATGTCGGGGCCAGATGGCTCAGTGGCGGCCCTTGCCGGGCTCAACGTCGGACGCCGCATCTTCACGCACATCAACAATTCGAATCCGGCCCTGAGGCGAGGCTCTCCCGAGCGAGCCTGGATCGAAGCAGCCGGTTGGGAAATCGCCCACGACGGCATGGAGGTTCTCCTGTGATGAGCCCGATGACGCCCGAAGAGCTCGAGCGGCAGATCCGCGCCGTCGGCGCCGAGCGCTACCACGACAAGCACCCGTTCCACCGCCTGCTTCACTCTGGCAAGCTCGACAAGGGCCAGGTGCAGGCATGGGCGCTCAACCGGTACTGCTACCAAGCCGCGGTGCCGCGGAAGGATGCCGCCCTGATGAGCCGCACGACCGATCGCGAGCTGCGCCGCGAGTGGGTTCACCGCATTCTCGACCATGACGGCAGCGGTGAGGAGGAAGGCGGGATCGAGCGGTGGCTCGTCCTGACGGATGGGCTCGGCCTCGACCGTGACTACGTAACATCCATGGCCGGCGCCCTGCCTGCTACGCGATTTGCCGTCGAGGCTTACGTAAATTTCGTGCGTGAGCGCTCGCTGGTGGAGGCCGTTGCCTCCTCTCTGACGGAGCTGTTCGCGCCCTCGATCCATCGCGAGCGGATCGCAGGGATGCTGGAGCACTACGACTTCATCGACGAGAAGGTGATGGCCTACTTCCGCCGGCGTCTCAGCCAGGCGACCCGCGACGCAGATTTTGCCCTCGACTATGTCAAACGGCACGCCACGACGCGTGAGTTGCAGGAGCTTTGTATCGACGCGGTCCGGTTCAAGTGCAACGTGCTCTGGGCACAGCTCGATGCGCTTCACCACGCCTACGTCACGCCGGGCCTCATTCCGCCGGGCGCCTTCAGGCCAGGACCAGCGGCCTGAGCTTGGTGCCGTAGGCCCGAGCCGTTTCATTCGTCGCCTTGCGCACTCAACGGCAATCGGTTAGACCGGGCGCGACCAGGAGACATGCTGCCGTAGCTCAGTGGTAGAGCACTCCCTTGGTAAATTTGCCCGCTTGGCCGGAAACGGCCAGGAGCGCACCGCCCAAATTCGGGGAAACCGTCCGGTCCGGCCGACGGCAATCCCGAGCCAAGCCCGGAGACCCGGGAAGGTGTAGAGGCCAGACGGGTGGCATCTAAGGGTCCCTCTCTCAGAAGGCGGGACCTATGATGAAGGGATGGTCCAGCGCACGAACGCCGCCAGCGGCGGGCGCGAAAGCGCAGGTGCGATGAAGGGAGAGGTCGTGCGTTCAATCCGCACCGGCAGCACCATTTCTTGCAGAAGCCGCCCAACCGGAGCGGCTTTTTCGTTTCCGGCATCCATGGCACAGACCTGCTGCGGGACGGCGCTGATGGTACGGACCTCGGTATCTCGCTTCAGCGCTATTTTTGCGGTTTCCTTTTGCTGCTGGACCCCCCTATCGTTGACCCGACGATGCCCTGTCGTTAGGTTGCCCAGCCGAATTGAGGCGTACTGTTCCAGTTTTTGGAACAGCTCTAATTGGGGCACTTTGGGCGATTTTGCGTGAAGCGTTGGAAGCATGGATGAAGTTGCGGCACGTGAGGCCTTCGAAACAGCACTCAGAACGCAGCGCCCCGATTTCGAGACGTTCTTCCTGTCCCGTCTGTTTGGCCTTTCCTTCACGTACACGGACGAGACCTGCCGCATCGACTTCCCGATCCGCGATTTCATGTTCAATCCGCAAGGCACCCTGCACGGCGGGGTCGCCGCGCTGGTCCTCGACGTTGCGATGGGCCACCTTCTGAAACGATCGCTTGGCGTGCCCGGCACGACCCTCGAGATGAAGGTCCAGTACCTCTCCCCCCTGCGCCCGCCTGGCGCCAGTTGCGAATCGCGCTTTTTGCGAAGAGGGCAACGGATCGCATTCCTCGAGGCGCGCATGTGGGATGCGGAGGGGACGCTCGCAGCAGTTGCCAACGCGACGTGGCGAGTCAACAGGCCTGCTCCAGGAGCTCCCAAAAAAGAGACGGAGGCCTGAGCGAGAGGGCGTGACACCTGCCGAAGCCCCGCCGGACCGGACGCGACTTGCTGGAGGACAGACGATGAAGCCGACGATCCTGACCTGCGCCGTGACCGGCACCTTTCCCACGCGCGAGCACAACCCGAACCTGCCGGTCACGCCCGAGGAGATCGCCAACGCCTGCATCGCAGCGGCAAAGGCTGGCGCCGCCATCTGCCACATTCATGTCCGCGACCCCGAAACGGGGCGTCCAAGCATGAAGCTCGATTACTACAGGGAGGTCGTCCAGCGGCTGCGCGCGAGCGATGTCGACCTCATCATCAACCTGACCACCGGTCCTGGTGGCCGCTTCATCCCGAGCGAGGATGAGCCGGCCAGGGCGGCGCCGGGGACGATGCTCACGACGCCCGAGATCCGCACCGAGCACATCGTCGAGCTCAAGCCAGAGCTCTGCAGCCTCGACCTCAATACGATGTGGTTCGGTGGCGGCGCAGTGATCAACTCACCGCGCAACATCCGCATCATGGCCGAGCGGATCTATGCGGCAGGCGTGAAGCCGGAACTCGAGGTCTTCGATACCGGCGACATCCTGTTGTCGCGGGACTTGTTCACGGAGGGCACCCTGCGAGCGCCGGCGCTGTTCCAGATCGTCACCGGCGTGAAGTACGGCATGGCCGCCACGCCCGAGAGCATGTGCTATGCGAAATCGCTGTTGCCCAGGGACTGCGAATGGGCCGCTTTCGGGGCTGGCCGGATGGCGTTCCCGATGCTCGCGCAGGCTTTTGTGCTGGGTGACCATTGCCGGATCGGCATGGAGGATACCGTACACCTCGCCAAGGGGGTATTGGCGCCCGACAACGCCGCGCTCGTCGAGAAGGCGGTGCGGATCATCGAAAGCCTCGGCGGCAAGGTCGCCAGCACGGCGGAGGCCCGCCAGATCCTCGGGCTGGCAGATCCCCGCGCCGGCTAAGCTGGCGCTTTAGCGAATTTGCCGTGATTCGCCTCTGATCCAGCTCAGAATGAAGAGGAAAACGATCGCGCCGACCGTTGCAACAATGATCGAGGCGATGTTGAAGCCCTGCCTGTACTCGAAGCCGAGCAGTGTGCTGAACAAAAACCCGCCGACAAAGGCGCCGACGATGCCGACAAGCAGGTTTGTCAGCAATCCTTGGTCTCTACCCGTAATCTGCTCCGCAAGCCAGCCGGCAATCAGGCCGACGATAATCCAGGCGATGATACTCACCGCAGTCTCTCCTGTTGGGGCCACGTACAGCACTTAACGCCTGACCTGCTCGAGAGTTCACTAGCCGTTCCACCTGGTGAACATCGGACGGCGCTGCAGCCGTGTACGTCCAAAGGAGAGCCCCCTTGTGCTTTATGCTCCTTCATGCTTGCGCGGACCTGCTATTCGCGAAGTAAGCCATGACGGCGATGACCGCCGGCTGCCAAGTTGCATAGAGCAGCAATCCTGCGCTCTGCCGGGTGGATGACCAGACCAGCAGCAGGCCGAACGCAGCTCCCACCGCCAAGGTCGCAAAGCCAGCAAGCAGCGTCCGTCGCATCGGCGTGCCGATCCGCACGCCAATAAAGGACACGAGCGCCCCGACGGCGCCTCCGCCGACGCCGGCAGCGGCGAGCCGGATGGTCTCGTCGGTGGTCATGCCTCCCAGCCTGTCGAACGCGGCTATGCCGGCCTGCACCGCCAGCTGCCAGCCGACCCACGTGATGACGAGCGACAGCACGGCTCCGATCGCGCCACGAGATCCGAGACGCCAAGCCAAGGCACCGGTGACGAGCCCGAACCAGACTCCAGGCAGCATGAGCTGCGGGTTGATGAGATAAGACGTCAGAAGCGCCTGAAGCTCATGAGAGAGCCGCGGCAGACCCTCGGTGGCATAGCTGAGTACGCCAGATGCGACCGCAGCCGTGACCAGCGGAACGATGCTGCGAACCGGTGATGGCATGGCCCCCTCGCCAATGACCCGCTGCCGCCTTTTCGCGACGATCTGAGGCGAAGTTGTGGTTTCGGAAACGAGGATGTCGAACGACAAGTAAACCGTCGCGCCGCTTCGCTTCTCGCCACCTGACGTTGCTCCTTCCGCAAATGTGCTATACGGACGGGTTCCCTTCGGAGCGGGATATTCGGACATGCCGACGCCGGACATTCCAAAAGTCGAAGCTGCGATCGTCGAGATGACGAACGCCATCCGGAAGCAGCACAATCTCAACGTAGTCAAGCCGAATCCCGACCTGGCGGAAGCGGCCCAAGGGTACGCGAGGTTTCTGGCGACCTCCGCAAAGTTCTCCCATACCGCGGATGGGAGGCACCCATCCGATCGCGCCGCCGCCGCAGGCTACCAGGCCTGCTCGGTGGCCGAGAACTTGTCCTCCAATCTCGACACCCGTGGCTTTGAGACCCGGCAACTTGCTCGCGAGGCGGTGCAGGGCTGGCTCAATTCGCCCGGACACCGGAGAAACCTGCTGGCCGAGCATGTCACTCATATCGGAGTTGCCGTCGCCAAGGCTCCCGGCGAGGAGCGGTATATTTCTGTCCAGATGTTCGGGCGACCGCAGGAGCTTGCCTATCGCTTTCGGGTGAACAACGCCTCGGGGCAGACCGTCAGCTACACATTCCTCGGCAAGGCATACGATATCAAGCCGCGCTATTCATCCCGGCACACGTCCTGCGCTCCTGGCGAGATTGCGTTTCGAAAGCCTGGCTCGGAAAAGGTCGTCGCGCGCTACAAGGCTCGTGACGGCGATACGTTCGTGCTCCGCCGGACAGATGACGGCCTGAAAGTCGAGCTGGTGAGAAGCGAGGAAAAGCCAGGCAAGCAGCTGTCCAACTGAACGCGCGGCTATCGGCTCCGGGCGGCGGGCCGGCCACTCCTGTCTCCAGTTGGAATGGCTTGCCTCAGCTCCGCTCGGCGGCGCGGGACAACGCAGAGACCAGCCTGTGTCTTGCCTCTGGCATGGCCATGTCGCGCGGGCTGAGCACGCGGGCTTCCAGGAATGAGCCGGTCAGTTTCAGGCCGTCAAGCACATCCCTGGGCGTCACCGGCCCGCGATGGTCACCGGTGAGAAAGGGAGGCAGCGGCAGCAGACGGTGCCGGTAGGGCTCGCCGGCGGCAGACGAAACGGCACGGCCGGACTTGGGCGAGACCCAAACAAGATTTTCGGTGCTGCCCGTTGCAGCGCAGGATGAGAGATCGAGGCCGAAGCCGAGCTCCGCCAGCAGATTGAGCTCCCACCTGACGTACAGCGCCGGCCAGACGCCATTGTCGTCGAGATAGCCGAGGACGAACAGCGTGATCTCGTAGAGGTCCGGGTGCGGATCGCGCTCGGGCAGGAGCCGCGCCAGCGCGCAGAGCGAGGAGAGCCCCGCGAGCGCCAGCGCATCCTCCATGGCGGAAGCCGCATAGCCCTTGCGCAGCTCTACTGTGAGGAAGCCGAGCTGATCGGCGAGCCTGGCTTTCCAGGTCGCCTCGACGTGATTGCCGATCTGCAGCACGGGACGAAGGCGCCGGCTCCGTCCGCCATGCACGAGGCCGAGGTGTCGGCCATGGGCACGCGTCAGCAACTCGAGGACCGCAGCGGTTTCGCCATGCGGCCTGACCGACAATACGATCCCTTCATCGGACCAGTTCATGGACCTCGACGGCCGCCAGCCTCCTGCCGCGGCTCACTCCTTCGGGAACTCGAGCCCCATCTCGCGATAGCGCTCGGGATCGTCAGCCCAGTTCTCCCGCACCTTCACGTGCAGAAACAGGTGGACCTCGTGCCCCAGCAGCTTCGCCAGCTCCTTGCGGGCCTCCATTGAGATCTGCTTGATCGTTGCACCGCCCTTGCCCAGCACGATCTTCCGCTGGCTCTCGCGCTCGACGAAGATTGTCTGCTCGACGCGGGCTGAGCCGTCGCGACGGGTCTGCCAGTCGGTCGTCTCGACCGTCACCGAATAGGGCAGCTCCTCATGGAGCCGCTCGTAGATCTTCTCGCGTGTGATCTCGGCGGCGAGCTTGCGATCGGTCAGATCCGACAGCTCGTCCGGCGGGTAGTGCCAGGGCCCGGGCGGCACCGCGGACACCAAGTAATCCTTCAGATCCTTGAGACCGCTGCCGGTGAGCGCGGATACCATGAACACGCGCTCGAACGGGACGCGCTTGGTAAGGTCCGCCGTGAGCTCGAGGAGCCGGTGCTTTTCCGCCAACCGGTCGACCTTGTTCAGCGCGAGCACTTTGATGCCGGCCGCATCGCCGAGTCGCTGCAGAATGCGCTCGACGTCCTCATCGACACCCTTCACGGCATCGACGAGAAGCACGACGATGTCGGCATCCAGAGCACCCGCCCAGGCGGCTTCCACCATGGCCCGGTCGAGCCGCCGGCGCGGCCGGAATATGCCAGGCGTGTCGAGGAAAACGATCTGGCTTTGACCATCGACGACGATGCCGCGCACGGGAATACGCGTCGTCTGCACCTTGCGCGAGACAATGGTCACCTTGGCTCCGACGAGGGCATTGACGAGGGTGGACTTGCCAGCGTTCGGCGCGCCGATGACAGCAATGAAACCACAGCGCGTGTCGCTTTCGGGCACTTGGGCCCGCGTGGCCTCTGGCTCAGCCATGTGACGGCTTCTTCAGCGAATTCCCAGCGTGCCGGCCTATGTCGCTGCGCACGCCCTCTCGCGCAAGCAGCGAGCTCGCCGCCGCCTGCTCCGCCTGTCTCTTGGTTGCACCTTCACCGCGGGCGGGCTTGCAGCCGGCGATGTGCACCTCGGTTACGAACCGGGGGGCATGATCCGGACCGCTGCGCGAAATCTCGATGTATTCAGGCAGGTCGAGCCCGCGGCCCTGCGCCCATTCCTGCAACGCCGATTTGGGATCCGCAACGACGTGCGGCAGTGCCTCGAACTGCGTGGTCCAAAGCGCGCGCACGACTTTGCGGGCCGTCTCGAAACCCGCCTCGATGAAAATGGCACCGAGCAATGCCTCGAGGGCGTCGGCGAGGATGGTGTCCTTCTCGCGCCCGCCGCTCTCAGCCTCGCTGTCGCTCAGGATGAGATGCGGGCCCACCCCGATCTTCCGGGCGACGGCCGCGCACGCCTGTCCACGGACCAGCCTGTTGTAGCGGCGCGCAAGCTCACCCTCTGTCGCATCGGGATGGTTCTCGTGCAGCAGCTCTGCAATCGCGAGCCCGAGCACGCGATCTCCGATGAATTCCAAGCGCTCGTTGTCCACGCGCGCGCCACGCTGTGACCGCACGCTCGCATGGGTCAACGCCCGCTCGAACAGCTCGCGGTTCTTGAAGGTGTACCCAAGGTGTTTCTCGAGGTCGGTCGACTTCTTATGCCGTCGCACGTGTGTCTTCAGCGCACCAGATTGAAGAAGCGATCCCACCGGATATCCCACGGCCATTGCCACGGCGTGTAGAGGCGGAACGCGTTGGGATCGTCGAAAGCTCCTGAGAAGAAAATGATCTCGGCGCGGCCCACGAAGTTCTCGAACGGCACGAAGCCGACGCCCCACTGGGCACGGCTGTCCGTCGAGTTGTCGCGGTTGTCGCCCATCATGAAATAGTGATTCTCCGGCACCTTGAATACGCCCGTATTGTCGAACGGGCCGTTGGGGTCGGAGTCGAGCACGGTATAGGTTACGCCGTTGGGCAGCGTCTCCTCGTACTGCGAAATGCGGCGCAGGACGCCGTCCTCCTCGCGAGTCACGAAGTCGCCGATCCGCTTCTTCGGCACGGCTTGGCCGTTGATATAGAGGACGCCCCCACGCATCTGGATCTCGTCGCCGGGCAGACCGATCACGCGCTTGATGTAGTCCGTCGAGTTGTCGCGCGGCAGCTTGAAGACGGCGACATCACCCCGTTGCGGCTTCGAGGCGAAGATACGGCCCGGGAACAGGTTGATGCCAAAAGGAAAGGAATAGCGGCTGTAGCCGTACGAAAGCTTCGAGACGAACAAATAATCGCCCACGAGCAGCGTCGGCTTCATCGAGCCGGACGGAATATTGAAGGGCTGGAAAAAGAACACGCGCACGACCATGGCGAGCGCGAGCGCCTGAATGACGATCTTCACCGTTTCCCACCAGCCACTCTCTCGCTTTTTGCTGGTATCCGTATTCAGGCTCATGTGGTGCTCCTTGGGCGGGGTTGCCCCGGTCAATCAGGGGTTCCCCGATTCCGTCTCCGGCCCGCTATAACCCTTCCAAGGGGAGCGCGCAAAGGGATAACCGGGCCGATACTGTGCCGTTTTCAAGGCGAACTGGTGTCGAGCGGAACGCCCGAAATGATGACGATGGCCTGCGCCAGTGGATAATCGTCGGTCAGGCTCAAGTCGATCCGGGCGGTGTAGCCCGGCGGTGTAATGCGCTTCAGTTGCTCGGCTGCGCCACCCGTCAGCATAAGGGTCGGACGCCCAGAAGGCAGATTGATGACCCCCATGTCACGCCAGAACACTCCCTGCCGGAAGCCAGTTCCAAGCGCCTTGGAACAAGCCTCCTTGGCGGCGAACCGTTTCGCATACGAGGCCGCGCGCTCCTTCCGCCGATCAGACTTGCGCCGCTCCGTCTGGGTGAAGATGCGCTCGAGGAAGCGATCGCCGAACCGGGCAATCGTCCGCTCGATTCGCTCGATATCGACGATGTCGTTTCCGAGACCAAGAATCATAAGAACTCAGGCGCTCCTGCGGCCTGTGACGCTTGCGCGCGCTTCGTCCATCAGGGCGCGCATGCGCCGCACGGCGGAATGGAGCCCACCGAAAATGGCTTCGCCAATGAGGAAATGCCCAATGTTGAGCTCCACAACTTGCGGGATGCGCGCCACGGGGGACACCGTGTTGTACGTGAGGCCATGGCCGGCATGGACCTCAAGACCCGCATCCGCGGCAATGCGCGCTGCAACCCGCAGCCGTTCCATCTCCTTTGCCAGCTCCCTGGCATTCTCCTCGAGCGCCCGCTCGCAGTAGGCGCCCGTATGCAGCTCCACGATGTCGCTGCCGATGGCTGCGGCGGCCTCGATCTGGCGCTCGTCAGGCTCGATGAACAGCGAAACGCGAATACCCGCCTCCTTGAGACGAGCGACATACCCTTTCAGGTGCTCGCGACCGCCTGCGACATCGAGCCCACCCTCGGTCGTGCGTTCTTCGCGCCGCTCGGGTACGAGGCAGCAGGCGTTGGGCAGATGACGCAACGCGATCGCCAGCATCTCCTCCGTCGCCGCCATCTCGAGGTTGAGCGGGCGGGTCAGCTCGGATTTGAGCCGGGCGATATCGTTGTCCGAAATGTGGCGGCGATCCTCTCTCAGATGCGCCGTGATGCCGTCGGCCCCAGCCTCCACGGCCAGATGCGCCGCCCGCAATGGGTCAGGGTGGCGCCCACCACGTGCATTACGGATCGTCGCCACGTGGTCGATGTTGACGCCCAGGCGCTGAAACGGGATGTCCAGGTGCGAGCTCATTGCGTTTTCTAGTGCCTCCTAGAGATCGTCTCGGGCGCACGACGCGCCAACCGGGGCCCGCTCCTTTCGCTCCCCTGCAGAACAGGACGCGGGCGGCCCGCCCTCAATCGAACGAGCGCTCAACAATGCTCACGACCGGCTTCGCCCGCAAGCCGGCAATGATGCGATTCAAATGCTCCAGGTCGAAGACCTCCACTTCGAGCAACATTTCCGTGAAGTCGGACGCGCGGTGCGTCATGCGCAGATTGTCGATGTTGCCGTCGGCTTCCCCGATCACCTGCGCGATCTGCGCCAGCGATCCGGGCTCGTTGATCGCCGTCACCTTCAGCCTGGCGGGAAAACGCTCCGGATTTTCCGGTGAGATATCCCAGGTGACGTCGATCCAGCTCTCCTTCTCGAAATCTTTCAGCCGCGGCGAATGGATCTGGAAGATCCGGATGCCTTCGCCGGGCATCATCACCCCCACGACGCGATCCCCTGGCACCGCTCCGCCCTCCTCGAAGCTGACCGGCAGATCGTTCCGCAGCCCGCGGATCGGGAGGCCTCCCGGCCGTGAGCTCGTATCGCTGGAGTTGCCGGTAAACCGGAACTTCAGGCCGATCACCTTGCTCAGATTGAACCAGCCTTCCTGGCTGGTTGCGTGGCTGTGGCGGTTCTTCGGCCGGTAGGACTTCGGGCGATGCTCGGGGTCCGCGACGTCCGGCGCGACTGCCCGCAGGACGTCCGCGACCGGCAGCTCGCTGCGGCCGACGGCTGCCAGGGTGTCCTCGATGGTCTTCTGGCCCAGGCGATGAAGAACCGCTTTCAGCTTCTCGTCGCTGTACTCCACGCCAGCCTTGTCGAACCGGGCCGCCAGCAGGCGCCGCCCCAGCTCGGAGTACTGCCGCCTCAACGCGTCCCGTGAGGCGCGGCGGATGGCAGACCGCGCCCGACCGGTGACGGCAAGGCGCTCCCAAGCTGCGGGCGGCGTCTGACCGCTGGCGGTAAGTATCCGCACCTCATCGCCGTTCCGCAGCATGGTCGACAGCGGCATCTGCCGGCCGTTGATCAGAGCGCCCACCGTCGAGTTGCCGATGTCGGTGTGGACGGCGTAGGCGAAGTCGATCGGCGTTGCGCCGCGCGGCAAGGCGATGAGGCGCCCCTTCGGCGTGAAGCAGAACACCTGGTCATGGAAGAGCTCGAGCTTCGTGTGCTCCAGGAACTCTTCCGGGTTGTTGCCATCGAGCAGGGTCTCGACGAGACGGCGCAGCCACATGTAGGGGCCGCTGTCCTTCTCGTAGGTGGCTCGCGAACCGTTGCTGCCGTTATCCTTGTAGAGCGCATGCGCGGCGACGCCGTACTCGGCGACATGGTGCATCTCTCGCGTGCGGAGCTGCAGCTCGACGCGCTGATGGCGCGGGCCGACGATCGTCGTGTGAATGGACCGGTAGCCGTTCTGCTTCGGCGTCGAAATGTAGTCCTTGAAGCGGCCCGGGACAGAGCTCCAGGTCGTATGCACCACCCCGAGCACCCGGTAGCAGTCGGGGATACTGCGGACAATCACGCGGAAGCCGTAGATATCGGACAGTTGCTCCAGCGAAATCTGCTTGTTCTGCATCTTCCGCCAGATGGCGTACGGCTTCTTTTCCCGCCCCGACACCTCGGCGTCGATATTCTCTTCGGCGAGCTTGTTGCGCAGCGCCGTCTGGATCTCGTCCACAATGCCGCGGTTGCGCTCGCGGAGCTGGGCCAGGCGCGCGGTCACCGTCTGGTAGGCATCCGGGTTCAACCAGCGGAACGCGTGGTCCTCCAGCTCCTCCCGAAGCTGCTGCATGCCCATGCGCCCGGCCAACGGCGCGTAGATATCGAGCGTCTCCTGCGAGATTCGCGTGCGGGTCTCTGGCCGCATGTAGCCGAGTGTCCGCATGTTGTGCAGCCGGTCCGCCAGCTTGACCAACAGCACCCGGATGTCGCTCGAAATGGCGATCAACAGCTTGCGGAAGTTTTCCGCCTGCTCGGCGCGCTTCGAGACGAGGTCCAATCGCCGGATCTTGGTGAGCCCATCGACGAGGGCGCCGATCTCGGGACCGAAGAGCTGGTCGATCTCGGCCCGCGTTGCCTCCGTGTCCTCGATCACATCGTGCAACAGCGCCGTCGCGATGGTCGCGTCGTCGAGCTTCAGCTCCGTGAGGATGGCCGCGACCTCGAGGGGATGCGAAAAGTAAGGATCGCCCGAGGCGCGCTTCTGGTTGCTGTGCGCCTTCATGGCGTAAACGTAGGCGCGGTTGAGCAGCGCCTCGTCGGCCTTCGGGTCGTAGTCGAGCACCCGCTCGACAAGCTCGTACTGGCGCATCATGGCCTGCGCACCTTAGTCGAGAGTACGCATCCAACGCCGGCTTGTGAGGTGATGGAGAAATTCGCCGGCGCGCGCGGCATGACTCTCAAGCGAACTTCTCGATCTGAATCATACCCACTACTCTATGGTCCAGTGTCCCTTTGGATTCCGCATTGCGCCCCCGGCCCTGGCATGAGCCCTGGCGAATCTCAGAATCGGGACGCGGACGGAATGCCGCCGCAGCCTGCGCGGCACCACCCCCGTGGTGGAAAAAGCTCAGCGCCCGTTGCGGCCCCCGCCATTTCCGCCAATCGCAGCAGACGGCTCGGTCGGGGTCAGGCTCTCCATGCCGCGCAGGAGCTGCTCTTCGGTGAGGACATCGACGACGTTGTCGCTCGCCTGATCGTCGCGGCCGAGCAGCGGACTGCGTCTCTCGGGCGCCAGCACCGGAGCGCCGGCAGCTTCCGGCTCATCCACCTCGACGTTCTTCTGGATGGAGTGGATCAGCGACTCGCGCATGTCATCGGGCGGAATGGTCTGTTCCGCAATCTCACGCAGCGCAATGACCGGGTTCTTGTCGTTTTCCGGCTCCACGGTGATCGGGCTGCCGTTCGCGATCGCGCGCGCCCGGTGAGCAGCGAGCAGCACCAGCTCGAACCGGTTGGGAACCTTGTCCACGCAATCTTCGACAGTGACGCGAGCCATATTGAAACCCTCGTGGAAGCGCAACCCGAGGACGAGCTAAGACCACCCGACCCGACCTGCTGGCCTCAGGAACCTGCTTATTTACACAGAAACCACTGAGAATCAAGAATTCGGCGGACGCCGCGACGCTGTGGCCCGAGCCTGGCGAGGAGCGTTCTGCCTGGAATGCCGGTGACTGGATGCCGCCACTTGGGCGCAACGTCGAGGAGCGGCACCAAGACGAACGCGCGGCGATGGGCTTCCGGGTGCGGGAGGATGATGCGGCCGCGGCGACGTGTGCCTGGCGGCCAGCCGTACTTGCTGCTACCGAAATCGACGATGTCGAGATCGAGCGGCCTCGGACCCCAGTGGACGCCGAGACGCCGACCCGCCCTTCTTTCCAATGACTTGAGCCTTAGCAGTAGGGTCGCGGGCGCAACCTTTGCTTTTGCCAATATGACGGCATTCAGATAGGGTGGCTGCCAGTTGCCGCCGATAGGCTCAGTCTCGTAAAGGGGTGAGACTGCCTCGACGGTGATGCGCCGATTCTGTAGCTCCTTTATCGCGCGACGCAGCGTTCGTATCGGAGCGCCCCACGCCCCGGCAAGGTTGGCGCCAATCGAGATCAGTACAGATTTCATTACGATTCAGAAAAGGACCTGTCACGCATCACATTTTCGAGTTGCAGAGTAAAGACAATCAAATTGCCCCATTCCGGACGCAAGGTGCGAGTCTCAGCAGTTTAGTACTGTGAGCCACTGGACGTAAGGCACGCGGGCGGGGCGCTGCCTTTGGATCATCGAGTTGTGTTGGACTTCTAGCGGGGAGACGATTAGAGACCTGCTCCCGAGGTGACATATGCATTTTCATCCTGACGAGAAGATCGCGCTTTTCATCGATGGCGCAAACCTTTATGCGACCGCCAAGGCATTGGGTTTCGACATTGATTACAAGCGCCTTCTGGCCCTGTTCCGCAAGCAGGGAAGGCTGATCAGAGCGCTGTACTACACGGCACTGGCCGAGGACCAGGAGTACTCGTCGATTCGGCCGTTGATCGATTGGCTGGACTACAACGGCTATACGATGGTTACCAAGCCGACCAAGGAGTTCACCGACTCCATGGGGCGGCGTAAGGTCAAGGGCAACATGGATATCGAGCTGACGGTCGATGCCATGCGCCTGTCGCGGACGGTCGACCACATCGTCCTGTTCTCGGGCGATGGCGACTTCAAGTCTCTTGTCGGTGCCCTCCAGCAGGAGGGCCGGCGTGTCAGCGTCGTCTCTACGTTGCAAACGCAGCCGCCCATGGTGGCGGACGAGCTCAGGCGCCAGGCGGACCAGTTCATCGACCTTGCGGATCTCGAGCAGTTCATCTGCCGTGATCCGGCCACTCGGCCGATCCGCAATGATCGTGCCTACAGCGGCCGGCGGGAGGGCTACCAGCGCCCGGCAACCGAGCCCGTGCCGTTTCAGGATCAGGACGACCTGTCCGAGGAAGTCTGAGGCCGGGGCCCGCCTATGCATGGCTTATCGGATTCGGCAGCATCTGAGCTCAGCCCCGATGCCGCCGAGCCAAGCCGAGACTGCCCGCTTTGCCCGCGGCTGGTGGCCTATCGGCTTGCCAACCGCGCGGCGGAGCCTGGCTGGTACAATGCCCCGGTCCATTCGTTTGGTGACCCCTCCGCGCGGCTCCTGATCGTCGGCCTCGCACCGGGGTTGCGTGGCGCCAACAGAACCGGCCGCCCCTTCACCGGCGATTTCGCAGGGAATCTTCTCTACGAGACGCTGCTCGAGTTCGGGTTTGCGGCGGGCCACTACCGCGCGGATCCCAATGACGGCCTCCAGCTCATCGACTGCATGATTACGAATGCCGTCAGGTGCGCGCCGCCGCAGAACAAGCCTCTGCCTTCAGAAATCAACACCTGCCGGCGTTTTCTGAGGGCCCGAATCGGAGAGCTGCAACGGCTGAGGGTCATCATGGCCCTCGGCCGCATCGCCCACGAAAGCGTGCTGGCAGCGCTCGACGTGCGGAAAAGCGCCTTTCCGTTTGGACACGGTGCGCAGCATAGGGTTCGGCCGGGTCTCGTCCTGTTCGACAGCTATCACTGCTCTCGTTACAACACGAGCACGGGCAAGCTGACGCCGCAGATGTTCAAGGAAGTCATTCGGACGATCGGGAACTGCCTCGGCGATTTGGCAGATCATTAGGTCGTAGTCGCAGGTGGAGCAGTCCCTCCGGGCTCGCAATGAGCCCATGGGAACCGCGAGCATCGATCATCGATTACGAAGAGGCGTGGCGAGCGATGCCTTGCGCCGGATCAATGACGCTGTCCGGATCGCGCGCCAGGCTCAGATGCGAATGATACGCATTAGGGTGACGTGATGCTCGAGATTGCGCCGGAGAAGGTCGCTCACATCATCATCAAGGCTCGTGAGTACGACTCGAAGGTCGATGTTCACATTCCGGACGAGGGCAGCGGGTCGGAAGGTGAGCCCGACGATGTCCTGGAGTCCATGCCGGACGATACGACACGACCCGAGCTGGTCAGCTTCATCGACTCCCTTAATGAGGACGAGCAGGCGCACCTGGTAGCTCTGGCGTGGGTCGGGCGGGGCACCTTCGAGCCGGAAGAGTTCGACGAAGCCGTTGCCACGGCGCGGCAGGAGAAGATTGTCTCGACCTCCGAGTACCTGCTCGGCATGCCGCTGCTCGCAGACTACCTAGCGGAAGGCCTCGAGAAACTCGGCATTCCCGTTGAGGATATCGAGAGCGAGATCCTCTAGATCAAAGGATCATCGGCCCGCATCGAGCGCGTGTGCGGGCACGCCTCGGCGAGTAGCTGTAGGCTTATCTCATTGGCCATGCCGACGAATCAACGGCTCGGGGAAGCACTTTCCCGAGTCAGGTTCTTGCGGGCAGCCGCAACCCGACGACGGTTGCGCTGCGGACTCCGGGCCTTCGGTTCACTTAAATAGCCCGGAGCGCGACCCGTGCCCGCCATATCTGCCAACGTATGCTGGTCGAGCACGCTGATGAACGCTTCCAGTGCGTCGTCGAGCATACGGTTGATCGGCGGGCTTCCGGCCTTGCCCTTCCGCGGAACCTCGCCGTCCAGAGCGATATCCATAACTTCCATCGCCCGCACAACTTCGCCGATCCGGATCTCCCGAGGATCGCGCGCAAGGCGGACGCCGCCGTTCCGCCCTCTCACCGCCTGGACGAAGCCGGCGCGCGCCAGGAGGTGAACGATCTTGAAGACGTTCTGCGGCGTGATGTCGAGCTCACCGGCAATGTCCGCAACCTTGATGAGCTTGTCCGGTGCACGGGCGCCATGAATCAAGATGCGGATCGCATGGCTGGTCTGTCTGGTCAGGCGCATAACGACACGTTCTCCTCGCCGTGCAAGCCCATCGTGGGTCTGCGGCTCACCCGGGAGTATACCCTAGTGTTCGTCTTGAACGTAGCCGTCGCGTGCGCCTCGCATCAATTGGGCACAGCAGCACAACGCAGGCGCAATTGTTCGAACCGCGCGATTTGATCCGGCAACAGGTTGCGCTCCGCATCCCTGCGCACGAACACCTTGAACATCGCACCGCCTTCGCCATTGAAGAACTGGATGGAGCAGGACGGTCGCCCATTGAAGGGACGGGAAACGAAGGCGATTTCGGCGCAATTCTCGTGGCGGATGTGCCCGCCGATCGGGCTGTCGCCGTGCAGATTGAAGTAGCCGCGACCAACACTTCCCGGCGGAATGCGCCCTGCGCATTCCAACACGATATCCGGCGTGTGCACTATCACAAGGACCTCACCCCAGGTCTCGAGGTCCGCCATGATTTCTGTGAAGAGACCCCCGGGGACGACCGTCCTGCAATTCTCTGGAAGCGCCTTGATGACGTCCAGTGTACTCACGCCGCATTCGGCAGCGATACGCTCGAGCACGCCGTCGGGGTTGGCTGCCAGCTTTTCGGCCAGCAGTCGATGCTTTGACATGGAACTGTCTCGTCCTACCTGGCCGGTCATGCTGCCGCCTGCTCCGCCGGGGCCTTGATTTCCTGCAGGACATGGAAGCCTTCGAATTCCGGATGGCCGAAATAGAGCGGCCGGATCGCGCTGCTGCCTGCCCTAGCGTGAGAGCTGCGAAACTGCTCGGATTTGGTCCAGTTCTCGAAATCGGCAATGGAGCGCCAGACGGTGTGGGAGGCGTAAAGCGTATGATCCTCGCGCTCGGGCCCTTTCAGCAGGTGAAAGGTGATGAACCCTGGCAATTCATGCAGGTAGCTTTCGCGGCTGAGCCACAGCTTCTCGAACAGCTCCTCGGAGCCCTTCGCAACCTTGAAGCGGTTCATGGCGATATACATGGTTCGGTTCCTTGCTTGATGAAGTCACTTTCAGTCGAACGCCAGCCCGGCCCATATTCTCCGGACTGGCCACTCATCCGTTTCTATGCGGCCCCTATTGAGCCCCCAGCCGCATCGTCAGGCCGACACGAGCAGTAAACCCGGGGCTGTTCTCCAGATCACGGAACTGCCGATATTCACGATCGAACAAGTTGTCGATGTTGACGTTGACCGTTGTGTTTTCATTGACGGCATACTCGCCAAAGAGGTCCACGACGGTGTAGCCATCCGTCGCCAGGGAGGCGGTCGTAACCCGCTTCTGCCCGGCAACGAAGCGCGTGCGGGTGCCGGCGATCAACTTTTCATCGAAAGCCCGCATACCAAGCGTCACGGTAATCTGATCCGCCGGGACGGTATTGAGCGGGTCGCCGGTATCGTCATCCTCGCCGCGGATGCGATGTGCTCCGATTCCCACAAACCAGCTCCGCGCATCGTACATCGCTTCGAATTCGATGCCCTCGATCGTGGCATTCGCGATGTTCTGATACTGTTGGGCGTAGAGCCTTGCTGCCTCGGGACACGGCGTCTGTGGAGGCAAAGGGGGTGGCGGCCAACCAGGAATGGCACATCCAAATGGCAGGTCCTTGCGATCTACCATATCGATGTAGTCGTCGACTTTATTCCTGAAGGCCACGAGCTTGGCCCGAAAAGCGTCTCGAGGCCTCAGTAGCTCGTCCCATTTGAGATTGATACCTGCTTCCAAGTTGTGCGCAACTTCGGGCCTCAAAAAGGGATTGGGCAATATATCGAATGCCGGGCTAGGATGAACACCATCCATCAGTGTCTCGGTTATAGACGGCGCTCTATAGCCTTCTGCGTAACCCGCGAAGAATGTCACACCATGGAACGGAGTGACTCCCGCCGTGATTTTTGGTGATACGCGGCTTCCTTCGGAGCTGTAGTCGTCACTCTCAATTTCGTACTGGTCGTATCGAAGCGCTGCAATGATGTCGATGGTATCGAAAAAGGTAGCCTTGCTCTGGATGAAGGCTCCCGCGGCCGTCCTCCGCCCGCCCGGCGTAAGCGCGACGGCGCTATCGCCTTGCTCCGCAAAGGTGGTCACTCGATCCTCGAAGCCGTCTCCGCCATAGGTCAGGGCGACCTTTGCAGAGCCGATTTGAAATCGCGATGTATTGAAAATGTCAAATCCGGTGGTCTCGACGTCGAAACTCCGGTCGTATGGATTGGTGACTAGACGTGTCTGATCGAGCCGAGTGTCGTTCCTATAGACCTTGGCACTGAAGTCGAGAAGGGGATTGTCCGGGCTCAAGAACGTATAACCCAGGGTGTATTGCTTATTGTCAACCGTTGTATCGAACTCGGCCCCGCGATCCGTCTGATCGACGAAATCCGATCGATAGTCGATGAACGTCCCGGTGAGCTGGTGCCCCGGCGCCAATTCCCACCGAGCCTTGACGAGGCCGGACTTCGTCGTATCGCCCGAGTTGTTAATGGTATTGCCGCCGCCGTCCTCGTAGTCGTCCGACCAGCGACCGTTCAGCTGACCGAGGACGTCGAAGTTGCCCACCCGTACCGCTCCAGTGACACTGCCGAGCTTGCTGCTTGCATTGGTGCCATACCGGGTTCGCGTGCGAACGGCCGCGTACTCGCCAGGCAGAAGAATGTCGTCCGCGTCCAACAACTCGAATGCAGCAACGCCGCCGATGGCCCCCGAGCCGTAAATGGTCGATGTCGGGCCACGGGTGACATCGACGCGCTTGATCATTTCGGGCTCGAGATAGAACGTCCCGTCGGCGTTATGGCCGCTCTTCTGGAAATTCTGGCGAGCCCCTTCGATCAGCACATTCACGCGGCCGAAATCCTGTAATCCGCGGATGTTGATGGCCTGGGCCGTATCGAGGCCGTTCTCCTGCGTCGTCACACCCGGGATCGTGTCCATGATCTGCGACACGCTATCGGCCTGGAACTGCTGATCCAGCTGCTCGTTGTCGATGGCACTCGATCCGCTCAGCGCTTCGATCGCGCTTTCACTCATTTTGGAGAAAGTTAGAACGATCCCGTCCAGCTGAACCGTTTGGGCCGAAGCACTCGCGCTGGCGATTGCCAATGCCGACGCTGAAACGGATAGGTGCAGCGCCCATAGCTTCGCGGTGGAGCGCCCCCGACGTCCGAACATGCTCTCCCCCTGCCTCCTGAAAGGTCAATGTCCCCAAACATTGCGAACATTGGCTGGCTGGCGGCGGAACTGCACGCTGGCTTGCTGGATGTCGCGAGCGGGCGCATGTGTGGCCGAACTCCTCAGCAATCGCCCGCGCGTTGGCAAGGTATGTCTTCTTGACTATTGTCGTCAAGATTAAACATGTTACACGGGACTTGCGAGCGCGAAAGGTCCGTCCGTGCTGCGCATCCGGTATCATCATCGTCTCGGCAGCAAAGATGGGTGGCACAAGTCCAATCAAGAATCGAAAGGCGCCGTCGGCAAACGACACCCAGGCGCCGAAGGCCGTGCGCATGCGCGTGAGCGACCTGTTGGCCGATACGCGCGAAGCCATTCTGGAGCACAACGGTCAGGAATACCGCCTCCGGATTACGGCAAACGGCAAACTGATCCTGACGAAATAGGCGATAAGCATCATGAGCCGCACCATTCCAGGTTTTGTGACTTTGGCCATCGTCGCCGCCGTGCTCGGGGCTACGGCTTCCATCGCGGCTGAGGTCGTGGATGCGAGGGGTGAGGTGATCAAAGCGGACAACCCCTCGCGAATCCTGAGCATCGGTGGCGATACGACGGAAATCGTCTATGCTCTCGGTTTCGGCTCAAACGTCGTGGCAGTGGATACGAGCAGCCAGTTCCCGCCGGAGGTGCTGGCCAAGAAGAAGGTCGGATATATGCGCGCACTCTCGACGGAGGGCGTGCTGTCGACAGGCGCGACACTGATCCTTGCCAATGCGCACGCCGGGCCGCCCGAGGTCATTCGCGCGCTGGCAACGTCCTCAGTTCCCTTGGTCATGCTTCCCGAGAATGCAAGCCCGGAGAGCCTCATCGAGAAGGTGAAGCTCGTCGGGCGCGCGCTCGGCGCGGAAGCGAAAGCGAACGACCTGGCGGCTCAGCTCAACGGCCAATTCGGCTCGCTGGAAACGGTTCGGTCGAAGATCGAAAGGCCCGTTCGGGCCCTGCTGGTGCTCAGCGTCGACGGCGGCCGCGCCCTGGCGGCCGGCAGAGGAACGACGGCCGATCTCATGTTGGAACTCGCCGGTGCCACGAATGCAGCCGCGGACCTCAACGGCTACAAGCCCGTGAGCGACGAAGCGCTGATCGAAATGGCGCCGCAGGCCATCGTCGCGGTGCGCAGAGCACCCGAGGAGGAGATCGCCGCCGACATCGCGGCGCTCCCTGGATTCAAGGCTTTGGGAGCCGGCCGGAAAGTCCCGATCATCACGATGGATGCAGCTTATTTGCTCGGATTCGGACCGCGCGCGCCACGGGCGGCCGGCGAGCTCATGGCCCAGCTCTATCCCGACTTGCCAAACCAGGTGGCTCGGTGACGATCGAATCCCTGGACCTTCCGGCCGTCGAAGACGGCATCGATCGCCATGGGCTGGGGCGTCGCCTGATCCTGGCGGGCCTGCTGGCCCTGGGGTTGGCAGCAGTGGCCTCCGTGAGCGTGGGCCCGACAGGCCTTAGCCTCTTCTCACTGCCTCGAGCGATTTCAGCGGCGCTATCGGGCAGTGATGCGGCTGCCGATGTACATGCCCGCCTGGTCCTGCTCGAGGTAAGACTGCCCCGGACGATCCTTGCCGCGTTCGTCGGCGCCTCATTGGCGGTCGCAGGCGCCATGATGCAGGGACTTTTTCGAAATCCGCTCGCCGACCCTGGGCTGATCGGTGTTTCCTCTGGCGCCGCCCTGGCAGCGGTGGCGACCATTGCGTTGGGCGGCGGCTTCGCCGGCCCCTGGGTGCGAGCACTCGGCATCTGGGCGCTGCCGGTTTCGGCGTTCCTCGGCGGTTTCTTGACAACGATGGTGCTGATGCTCATTGCGCGCAAGCACGGCACCACCGCCATCGCAACGCTCTTGTTGGCGGGAATTGCCCTGGCGGCGATCGCGGGCGCCTTGACCGGGCTGATCGCATACGTGACGGACGACCGTGAGCTCAGGGACTTGACGCTCTGGTCCATGGGATCGCTGGCAGGCGCGAGCTGGCAGAAGGTGATGGCCATCGCGCCTTTTGCCCTGATCCTGTTCGTGACGATCCCGCGCTTCGTTCGCGCATTGAATGGAATGCTGCTGGGAGAAGCGGAAGCCTTTTACCTCGGCATCGAGGTCGAACGTGCGAAGTTCTGGATCGTGGTCTTGACGGCGGCGGCCGTCGGAGCAGCAGTGGCCGTCGCCGGAACGATCGGCTTCGTCGGCATCGTCGTGCCGCATCTTGTGCGCCTGACTGCCGGCCCCGACCACCGCATCGTGCTGCCCGGATCGGCGCTGCTCGGGGCGGTCCTGGTGGTCGTGGCCGACATTGCGGCACGCATGATCGTGGCGCCCGCCGAGCTGCCGATTGGAATCGTCATGGCTGTTATCGGCGCACCGGTTTTCCTGCACCTGGTCATCCGCCGCGGGGGAGGTTTGGCTGCGCCATGATCCGGGCCGAGGCGGTCACTTACGCTGTTGGCAATCGTAGCTTGCTGAGCCGCGTCGATCTCGATTTGCAGGCCGGACGTCTCATTGCAGTGATCGGCCCCAATGGCGCCGGCAAGTCGACATTGCTTCGCCTTCTGACAGGCGAGCTCAAGCCCACCGGCGGCCGCATACTGATCGATGGACAGGATCTGGCGACCCTTTCGGCCGATCAGTTGGCCAGACGCCGCGCCGTCGTCTCCCAGCATACGGCATTGGCCTTTCCCTTCACGGCGCTCGAAGTGGTGCTGCTCGGCATACTGGTGCCGGGCTTCGAGGCAGATTGCAGCGGCACACGCCGCATTGCGAGGGACATGCTGGCGCGCTTGGGGATGGAACATTTGGCAGATCGGACCTACACGACGCTCTCCGGCGGCGAGCGTCAGCGCGTGCACATGGCTCGGGCGCTCTGTCAGCTCGCGTGCGGCCGTGTGCCTGCCGAGAAGACGGCCATTCTGGTCGATGAGCCGACATCCAGTCTCGATATCGGCCATCAGCTCCTCGTGCTCGATGAGCTGACGCGTCAGAAGAATGCCGGCCGCGCTGTGCTGGCGGTGCTGCACGATCTCAATCTTGCTTCAACGTATGCGGACGAGATGCTGCTTCTGGCCGATGGGGCGGTCCTGGCTCGCGGATCGCCGGCCGAGGTCATGACCGATGAACGCCTGTCCATGGCCTTTGGCTGCGATGTTCGAACGAACTGCGTTCCGCGGAATGGTGCGCCCTATCTGCTGCCACAGTCCTGCACCGCCGTCGCCACGTAATCATGGCTCGGCCGGCTCGCTGCGCTTTACGATCTCACGACACGAGCACAGCGTGGTTGTCCCATTGCCAGTGCGTGCTGCTGGTCATCGTGGCGCCTTGCGACGGGCTCGCTCCAGATGCGATCTCGCCCTTCCCCGTCGTCAGCAGGAATCCGCCCACTGACGGCGCAACGCCGGAGACATCGACCAGGCTTCGCTCCCCGAGCACCCGGCCGGTGGCGACGTCGATGAACAGAACGATCCCACCGCGCGAGCCCGTGAGGGCCGCGATCTCTCCCGAAGCATCGACGGCAACGGAGCTGATGTAGCCGCGTAGCCGTGGCGACAGGTCCGCTGCAAGCTCGACGGTCTTCGGCAGCCCTCCGAGACGATGGCGCAAGATGAGCGGCGTGCCCGCCGTGACATCGCCCTTGAATTGGCCGCCGATCACCACCATCCCGCCGGCGCCGACATCGAGATGGCGCAGCGAAAGTTGTCTCAACCCCTCTGGCAGCTCGTGGCGCTCGACAAGATCGCCGGTGATCGTATCGACATAGGCGAGCGAGGGGGACATCGTGGCACGGTTGAGTTGCGTCCGGCCGCCGCCGATCGCGGGGTGGGTCTCGATCCCGCCATTGGCGATCACAAGCGTACGCCCGTCCTTCATCAGGGCGATGTCGTGCGGGCCGACGCCATGCGACTCCATCTCGCCGATCCGGCGAAAGCCAGCCGTCGCATCGTAAAGACCGATACAGCCGCGGCCCGCCTCGAAATCGTTCTCCGTCGCGAAAAGGATGCGCCCGTCGCGGGAAAAGATGCCATGGCCGTAGAAGTGCCGGTCGGGCGGTGTCGTGAAGCGGATGGGCTTCCAGCCTTTATCCCGGCGAAAGGCCACTGCGAAATTGCCCGGTCGGCGGGCGAACGCCACGCAGGTCCGGGTCACGGGGCAGACCGTCACATCGTGCCCGCGGGCCGGCAGGGCCACGGCATTCACATCTGTTCCGTCGGGCCGGAAAATGGCCGCTGAGAAGGCGCCGTCCGGGGAACGGCGCGCGGCGGCAAACAGCGGCTCGTCCGCCGCGCGGGTTTCGGCCGGCGCACCTTGCGCCGCCAACCCGGACGCCAGGAGACCTCCGGCGCCCGCCAGGAATGCTCTGCGATCAATCGCCATCGGATGCATTGAACCCCATCGGCAAGTCGGTCGTGAGGCTGAACGCCCTTTCCGCCTGAAACCGCGCGCTTTTCAGCGGGAAGCCGAGCGCGATGGCCTCGTCACGCTGCGAAGAGCCAAAGAAGTCGGGGACCTTGGTGAGCGGCGTGGACAAGCGCGTCAGGAGCCGCAGCTCGAACCTGACCTGCTTCATCGCCTGCTCGGCCGCGGGCGAACCTCGCGCCTTGGCGGTTCGCGTCGTCTCCTTCGCCAGTCCGCCGTCCTCGATCAAAGAGCGCAAGCCGGTGATCCGTGCCCCGATGAATGCCATCGTGAGGTCCGAGCGGGCGAAGGGACCGGGAAGGTCGCGCCCGCGCACGGCCAAACCGAGGGGCCGCATGAGCTCGACGTCGCGCACACGCTCGATGTTGTCGAGATAGGCGCGGATCAACGCATAGGTCGTTTCGGAAGGCTGGATGTAGGTCGGATTGCCTGGACCAGGGGTCAGCCAGCGTTCCGACCAGATACCACCTTCAGACCAGGCCGCCTCCACCTCGCGCGCAATATTCACCAGGTTGCCGGCGATCGCCTGGGCGTAAGAGCACCTGAACGAGCTGTTCTCGCCCGGCTCCGCTGGCGTCGCGATGAGCTGCTCCAACGCCGGCAGGCCCTGCACACCGATGCTCGATTGGGCAAGCTTGGCGGCATCCCGGTACTCGGAGGGGCTTTCCTTCAGCGCACGAGCGACCTGGCGGCGCGCGATACCCTTCCGGTCGAGCCAGAAAAAGACGCGGTCATATCGGTTCTCTGCGGCGAGGGGTCCGAAGTTGAGATGCGCGACACGACCCCAGGCGAGGACTGCCTTCCGGAAGACTGGCCTCAGGCGGGCATAGCGGAATTGCGGCTGCTTCTCGCAAGAGCCCGTTGCCTGCTGAAGCTCCGCAAAGGCGCTCGTGAGCCGCCTGAACCCTGGCCGAATGTGCTTCTCGAGCGCTGTGCGGGCCACCAGCGCGTGATCGAAGTCCGTTGCGGCCCGCTGCTCGGCCGAGGCCGCCGGTCCGGCTCCGATAAAGGCGACCAATGCCAGGGCTGTCAGTTTCGACCGGAACGTCGGCATGGGTGATCGGCCTTCAGAGTGAATTGAGAAACGCGATCAGCCTCGCGCGGTCGGCCGGGTCGAGCGCTGCGAACGCATCGCGCGCCGCCTGCGCCTCACCCCCATGCCAAAGAATCGCTTCGGCGAGATTACGTGCGCGCCCATCATGAAGGAAATAGGTGTGGCCGCTGACCGTCTCGGTGAGGCCTATGCCCCAAAGCGGGGCCGTGCGCCATTCCCGGCCGTCGGCACGCCCCTCGGGGCGCCCGTCGGCAAGGCCCTCACCCATGTCGTGAAGCAGGAGGTCCGTGTACGGCCAGATGTGCTGTCCGGCCAAGTGGGCGTCAGACGCCTCCGTGCCCGTCATGAAGCTCGGGCGATGGCATGCCGCGCAGCCGATCGAATGGAACAGCGCTTTGCCTGCGAGAACATCGGGAGCGTCCGGGTTCCGGCGTGGCGGAACGGCCAGATTGCGGGCGTAGAATGCCGTAAGCTTCAAGAGCTGCGTCTTGAATTCCTCTCCAGGTGCCTTGGCGGTTCCTCCATGCGGCGCTGCAAGACAGGTCGGTTGCCGCTCCGTGCAATCGCCGCTGGGCTTCGGAACCAGGACGGAGCCAAGGCCCATGTCGCCTGCTGCGGCCTCTGCCGTCTGCTGCAGCACGGTCGGCGCGCCGGCCTTCCACCCGAACCGCCCGAGCATGAGCTTGTTGTGCTCGATCGACCAGACGCGGTTCGCCCGACCCGAGATGCCATCGCCATCGCGATCGTCCGGGTCCTCGCCGGCCAGAATATCTGCCTCCGGAATCGCTTCGAGCAGGCCAAGCCCGATCATCGGCGGGGCCACGCGCGGCGAGACCATCGTCTCAGGGTGCATCGGCCCATAACCCAAATCGGTGATGGTGTAGGTGGGCTTGCGCAGGTGCACGACCTCGCCATCAGCGAGCGTAACGGGCAGCTCCTCATATGAGATGTGCACGTGGCCCTCGCCCTTATGCCCCGCAATCGCCAGATCCTGGAGCTGCGTTCCGTAGGTCGGCTCGGGGATCACACTGGCGCGGCCGGAGGCGAGCAGCTCGCGGTCGGCATCGGTTTGCGGAGGGATGGACAGCCGCAGGAGCATGGATACCGCGTTGTCATCCGGCCAGTTTCCATTGGGAGGATGGCCGCGGCCGTCCTTCAGGTGGCAGGTCTGGCAGCTACGCGCGTTGTAGAGCGGGCCCAGCCCGTCGGATGACTTCGTCGAGGCCGGCGCCGAGACCCAGAGCTTGCGGAAAATGGCGTTGCCGATCTTGAAGTCGAGCTCGCGGGCGAACCCCATGTTGGCGGACGAGTGCGAGAAGGCGTTCGTGTTGTCGGTCGAGCCCAGAGACGTGGCCTCTCCGCCAGGATGGCCCTCAGCAGGATCGAAGGCAGCAGGAAACGCCTCCGCACCGGTCGAATTTTCCGACCAGGACAGGCCGGCACCGACCAGCAGGAATGGCAGGCTGGCCGCGGCCGCGAGGAAACCTTGCGCTGATCGCAGCCGGCGCTGTTCCTTTTGCTTCTCGCGAGAGAACATCGTGTCACATGGGCCCCGGACGATGACGGTCCTGCGGAGGCCTACTGAAAGACCTTGCTCGGATTGTCGAGGCTGTCCGAGCCCTCGAACTGCACCGCGCCGAGCTCGAGGGCGGCGATGGCCCTTTCGAACTCGCGGGTCTGGGCGATGAGCGCCTGAAGCGCCGCCTCGACCACGGCATTGCCCTCGTCATTGGCCTCGCCGATCATCTGGTCGTAAGCCTCCACCGTCTCTGCCCGCTTCTTCAGGGTTTCAAATTGCGCCAGCGACTCGTCGAGCGCATCGCGGACGCGGGCATCGATCTCGGCGTCCTTGGCCTTGACAAGGTCCGACACGCTCGGCCCCGAGATCACGGACCCATCGATCCGCTCATATTTTCCGAAGTAGACGTTCCGAATGCCGATGAGGTCATAGTAGTGCGAGTTGTGCGTATTGTCGGAGAAGCAGTCGTGCTCCTCTTCAGGGTCATTGAGCAGCAGCCCCAGCTTCATGCGCTCGCCAGCAAGCTCACCGTAGGAGAGTGATCCAAGCCCGGTGAAGATCGCGACGAGTCCTTGTGTTTCGTCAGCTGTCAGAGCCTTGCGAGCCGCGCCGTCCGCCTTCCATTGCTCAACCATCCAAGTCAGGTCGTCGACCAGAAGCTCGGTGACGGTCCGGAGATATTGCGCGCGCCGCTCACAGTTGCCCCCTGTGCAATTGGCGGTGTCGTAGTCGCTCGCCGGCCGCGCGCCCGCGCCAGCGTCCGTGCCATTCAGGTCCTGGCCCCAGAGCAGGAACTCGATCGCATGGTAGCCGGTCGCCACATTGGCCTCGACGCCGCCCGCCTCGTGCAGCGTGTCCGACAGGAGTTCCTTCGTGATCTTGGACGCATCGACCATACGGCCGGAGATCCTCACGCTCGGATTCGCAATGATGTTCGCGACATAAAGCGGGTTTTCCTCCGACTCCGTACCGTAGTCGCCGTCAACGTAGTCGATGAGTCCCTCATCAAGCGGCCAGGCATTCACCTTGCCTTCCCAGTCGTCGACGATTCGGTTGCCGAAACGGAAGACCTCGGTCTGCTGATAGGGGACACGGGCCGCAAGCCAAGCGGCCTTTGCCTCCGCAAGACGCTCTTCCGTCGGCTCCGCGAGGAACGCCTCTATTTTTGCCTGCAGCGCCTTGGCTGTGGTCAGCGAGTCCTCGTACCCAGCCAGCGCGATATCGGCATAGGTGTCGAGGACGTCCCGCGGTGCCGGCGCCGCTGCCATCGCACTCGTCGCCATGACCGAGAGCGCGCCCAGCGTCAGAAACCAGTCGACCAGCCGTCTCATATCGCCTCCTTCGATTCGGAATAGCCCGAAGCCGCTCCCAACGCAGACTTAAAGATACGCATCAGCCCTGCACATTTCGTTACAGGCAAAAGAGCTTCGCTCTGCTCTTCTGAGCACACCGTTCAGCATACGTTCTCGGTTTGCTGCATCGCGCCGGTGCTTCGACCAACGGCTGAACAGGCAGATAGCCAAGCCGAACCCTGGAAGGGCAATCATTATTGATTGTTTTTGTCAAGAAACACCGGGGGCTCGTCCGTGCTGTGGCCGGGGCAATCTCGTCAGCGAGGTGACGAGCTGCAGCGGTGCCAGTCTCGGCATGAGGGCGGGCGGATGGCGAGGCGCTTGAGAAGCGCGACCGTACGGAGACAGTGAAGGAACGGTTAATGCCTGACGGCGGTCAACTTGCCGAAAATCGAGACTTCGGCCAAAAGCCGCGCCGCTCTTCTCATCCTCAGCGATTTGCGGCTCTTCCCGGGATTGGGTGCTCGCCGAAATCGACGACCGAGCGCTTGAGAATGCGGCCGGAAGCGTCGACGGCCAGCCGTGCGCGCCGGTTCTTGTAGAAGAACGTCAGCCGGTATTGGCCTTCGTGTTCTCCCTCGCCGCGCTCGCAAGCGCTCGTGATCTCGTTGTTGCGCATCAAGGCCTGGACGCCTCGCGGCGGCACGCCGAGCAATTCCCCTAGAAGCGTCGCATCGATGCAAAAGCCGTCATCGGTTCGTTCCAGTGACATCTGCATAC
>DASVDU010000211.1:0-2554 GCA_036380915.1 Hyphomicrobiaceae bacterium
CCGCCATACATCGGACAGGGTCGCCGTGATGTATCTCGGCGAGATCGTCGAAATCGCCGATTGCGATGCCCTGTTCGAGGCGCCGCGTCACCCCTACACGCGCTCGCTCATCGAGGCGATCCCGGTGCCGGTGCCGGGCGCCCGGCGGGCGCGCCGGCTGCTCGAAGGCGACCCGCCGAGCCCGGCCGCGCCGCCGCCGGGATGCCGCTTTCACACCCGCTGCCCGTTTGCCGCCGATTTCTGCCGCATCAAGCGTCCGGCGTTGCGCACCCTCTCGCCAGGCCACGCCGTCGCTTGTCATCTCGCCGAAGAGTTGCCGGCGGCCGTGTCCGCCGACCTCGCCGTGGCTGGAAGCGAGGCAGGCCGCCGGCGGGTCCGCTTGTTCGCCGAGGCGCAACGCAAGTCAGCATCCGTGAGCTGAGCATGGAGGAGACGACCCATGAAACGAGGAACACTTGCAGCCAGCATCGCTGCTCTGGGCCTTACGCTCGTCAGTCTGCCGGCGCTTGCCGCCGATATCCGGATCGGCCTGCAGGAGGACCCGGACATCCTCGATCCGCACGAGGCGCGCACATTCGTCGGCCGCATCGTGTTCAACCTGCTCTGTGACAAGCTCGTCGACACCAACGAGAAGCTCGAGTTCGTGCCGCGGATCGCCACGAGCTGGTCGTTCTCCGACGACGGCAAGACGATGACGATGAAGCTCAGGTCCGGTGCGAAGTTCCACGACGGCACGACCCTCGATGCTGCTGCTGTCAAAGCCAATATCGAGCGGGCCAAGACGCTCCAGACGAGCCGGCGCAAGAGCGAGCTGAAGTCGGTCGAGTCCGTCGAGGCCCCGGATGCGGAGACGGTCGTCTTCAAGCTGTCGGCCCCGGACGCGACCCTGCTCGCCCAGCTTTCGGACCGCGCCGGCATGTTGTTGTCGCCCGCGAGCTTCGACAAGCCGGTGGGGCCACACCCGGTCTGCTCGGGTCCCTACAAATTCGTCGAGCGCGTCCAGAATGATCGGATCGTGCTGACCCGCTTCCCGGACCACTGGGAGGCCGACAAATACGCCTTCGACAACGTGATCTTCCGCATCATTCCCGACACGACCGTGCGCCTTGCGAACCTGCGCTCGGGCGAGCTCGACATGATCGAGCGGCTGGCGCCGAGCGACGTGAAGTCGGCCAAGGCCGATCCCGCGCTGCAGGTCGTCTCGATAGCGGGCCTCGGCTACCAGGGCATCACGATCAACGTCGGTAATGGCGACCGGTCCAAGACGCCGCTCGGGCAGGACAAGCGGGTGCGCCAGGCACTCTCGCTCGCTATCGACCGCGTGGCGGCCAACGAGGTGGTGTTCGAAGGCATCATGACGCCGTCGGCGCAGCCTTTCCCGCCGGCGAGCCCCTACCACGACCAGGATTTCAAGGTGCCGGCGCGTGATGTCGAGAAGGCGAAAGCGCTGCTGAAAGAGGCCGGCGCCGAAGGCATCTCTTTCGAGATGCAGGTCTCGAACTCGCCCGTCGAGCTGCAGCTCGCCCAGGTGATTCAGGCGATGGCCGCCGAGGCGGGAATCACGATATCGCTCAAGGCGACGGAGTTCGCGACGATGCTGAAAGAGCAGACCGCCGGCAACTATCAGGCAACGCGCGTCGGCTGGTCTGGGCGCGTCGACCCCGACGGCAACATTCACCAGTTCATGACAACGGGTGGCGGCATCAACGACTCGAAATTCTCACACCCTGAGGTCGACAAGGCGCTCAACGCGGCCCGCAGCGTCTACGACGTTGAAGAGCGTAAGAAGCACTACGCGGCCGCAATGAAGATCCTGCGCGATGAGATCCCGATCGTCTATCTCTACCATCCGGCGTGGGTGTGGGCGATGTCGTCCAAGCTCAAGGGCTTCGTGCCCAATCCGGACGGCATGATCCGCCTCGCCGGCGTGACGCTCCAGTAGCGCACATTTGCATCAGGGTCGGCGCGCCGAAACGTGCGCGCCGGCCGCAATCGTGTTGGCCGAGACCTGAAATCGGAGCCGGACTAGGCCGATGTGGGCTTTGATTCTCAATCGCGTTCTGGTCGCGATCCCGACGCTCTTCATCGTCACGGTGTTCGTGTTCGCCTTGCAGCGCATGCTGCCGGGCGATCCGCTGCTCGTGATGGCGGGGGAGGAGCGTGATCCCGTCGTATTGGAGCAGTTGCGCCACCTTTATGGGTTCGATCAGCCTCTGCCGGTGCAGTTCCTCGCCTGGCTGCGCGAGGTGTTCTCCGGCAATTTCGGGGCCTCGCTCAGGACCGGCGAGCCGGTTCTCAAGCTCATCGGGCAGACGCTGCCGGTAACGATCCAGCTCGCGATCGCCTCCATCGTGATCGCGCTCGCCATCGGCATCCCGATGGGCATTCTGTCCGCCGTGCGCAAGGGGACATGGATCGACGCGGTCGCCAGCATGGTCTCGCTGTCGGGGCTCTCGATCCCGAACTTCTGGCTCGGCATCATCCTCATCCTCGTCGTCGCGGTGAACTTGCAATGGCTGCCCGCCTCGGGGTTCGTGTCCGTGTTCGAGGACCC
>DASVDU010000212.1:0-6366 GCA_036380915.1 Hyphomicrobiaceae bacterium
GGCGCACCTATGAAGAGATCACGTCACTGCTGATCTCCGGCCAGCTCACGGCCGCCTGGATCTGCGGATATCCGTTCGTGAGTTATCGCGAGGAGCTAGCCCTTGTGGCGGTTCCAGTTTGGCGGGGACAGCCGCTTTATCAATCGTATCTCATCGTCGATGCCGACCGTCACGCCTCCAGCCTGGATGATCTCAAGGGCGATGTTCACGCGTTCTCAGACCCGAACAGTAATTCTGGGTACCTCGTAACTCGCGCCGCGCTCGCGAAACGGCAATGGCGGCCGGAGGAATTCTTCCGGCACTCGTTCTTCACCTACGGTCACCGCAACGTGGTCAGAGCCGTGGCTTCGGGGCTGGCGCAGAGCGGAAGCGTTGATGGCTACGTATGGGAGGTGATCTCCGAGATCGAGCCGGAGCTGACCGGGCGTACCCGGGTGCTCGAGAGATCGGAGCTGCTCGGGTTTCCGCCTGTGGCCTGTCCTCGCCGATCCCAGGACACGCCGGAGACACTGGCTCTCAAGCGTGCGCTGTTGGACATGAACAGCGATCCGTTGGGTACGGAGGTTCTGAAGGAGCTGCGGCTCGACGGGTTCAGTGATGCCAAGCCATCGGTGTTCGATGGCATCGCAGCGAAGCTCGCCTTAGTACGGAGCCTCGGCTGATGGGCGTTCGACGGCCAAAGTTCACGAGGCTCAATCCTCTGCAGTGGCCCCTGGCGCTACGTGTGCCGGTGCTCGCTGCGTTGATGATGGTGACGGTGAGTGCTGTCGTCACCGATCGCGTGCTGACCAGACTGATCGACACGCAGAACAGACACCTCACTGAGCTCTCCGACGCCTACCTCGACGGGATCTCATCCGCCGTCATTCCGCATGTACTGCGTGAGGACATCTGGGAGGTCTACGATGCGCTAGACCGCGCAGCGCAGCGCTACGAGGGTCTGGATATCGCTTGGACGACTGTCACCGATCCTGTCGGACGCGTCATCGCATCGAGCCAACCGCGAGCCTTCCCGCTGCAGACCGAACTTCCGGATCCGGTTCGCTCCAGACTCAACGGAGCTTCAGATAGCGCCACCTATGAGGACCATGGCGTTTTCCACGTAAAGCGCGAGCTCGTCCATCAGCACAGGGTTGTCGGTGCGATTTACGCCGAGATGCGCATCGGGACTCTAATCGAAGAACGGCGGGAGGTCCTGGCAACACTGATTGCCTCGAACACGACGCTCACACTGCTGTTCGCCATCATCGGCTACATCACGGTCCGCCGCATGATGCGCCCCATTCGCGTACTGTCAGAGAGCATGCGATCCGGCGCGGCAGGTAGCGTTACGCCCGTTCCGGTCGAGCTCATCGGCCGGCCGGAAAGCGAATTCGGTCAGCTTTTCCGCCGTTACAATTCGCTTGTCCAAGCCGTGGCCGAGCGCGAACGACTGCTAAAAAGTCTGGCCGAGGAGGAGCGACTTGCCGCTCTAGGACGACTGGCTTCCGGAATGGCCCATGAGATCAATAATCCCATCGGCGGGATGCTGAATGCCGTCGATTCCCTCAAACGCCACGGCGATCGCGCCGCGGTACGAGAGACTTCGATTCGGCTTATCGAAAAAGGCCTCCTCGGCATCCGGGACATTGTTCGATCAAGCCTAGCGACCTATCGGCATCGGCAGGACGAACGACCGTTAACGGCGACCGACGTCGATGACCTTGCCCTGCTACTGCAGCCAGAGATCAAGCGCAAGAACCTGCAGCTTGAGTGGCGGAATGCTATGGACCGGGAGATTTTTGTACCCGTTGGTGGCGTACGGGATGCGGCACTAAATCTGCTTCTCAACGCCTGCGCCGCAACAGAGCCCAATCGAACAGTGTCGTTTGAAGCTACGGCAACGCAGGACGGAATCGAGCTTGAAGTTCGTGACCAAGGTCCTGGAATGCCACGCGTCATTCTGGACTACATCAACGCCCCGCTTTCACAGCCAGCCCCGGTGGCTCCACGCAGCGGATTAGGGCTCTGGATGGTGAAGCGCTTTGCCCATGAAGTTGGCGGCCAGCTTGAAGCAACCACCCGCGCTTGCGGAGGCACGTCGGTCCGGTTGAAGATCCCCGAGCGGAAAAAGCCTTTCGCTAAGACACAGGAGCTCAGTCATGTCGCTTGAGGGCCGCGTAATAGGCCTCATTGAGGACGACCCCATCATGGGCGAAAGTCTCGTGCAGAGCCTCACGCTCGAAGGGGCCTATGTCGATTGGTGGCAATCCGGCTCTGAGGCGATCAGGGGTCTCAAGGCAACAAGTCCTGATCTTGTCGTGTGCGATATCCGCCTGCCCGATACTACAGGTGATCGGCTATTCAGCGAAATCGCACAAACGCGGAGCGCGCCGCCCTTCCTGTTCATGACGGCCTTTGGTGATATCGACGAGGCGGTCCGGCTTATGCGCGCCGGTGCTGGCGACTACGTCGCAAAGCCGTTCGATCTAGAGACGTTCATGGACCGAGCGCGAAGTCTGATCCGGGCATGGTCACAGGTGCGGCCCGAGGGAACGCTCGGCGCTTCCGAAGCCATGAAGCGCGTTGAGCAGATGCTGCGCCGCGTCGCACCGCTGACGAGCCCCGTCCTGCTCACCGGTGAGACAGGTGTGGGCAAAGAGGTGTGTGCGCGGTTTCTCCACGGCATCTCGCCGCGCGCCGATAGGCCGATAATTGCTGTCAATTGCGCAGCATTGCCTACGGATCTCATGGAAAGCGAGCTGTTCGGACATGAGCGAGGCGCCTTTACGGGAGCACACGCACAGCACAAGGGCTACGCCGAGCGCGCTGGCGGAGGCATGTTGTTTCTCGATGAAATCGCGGAGCTGCCGCTTCCACTACAGGCCAAGCTTCTGCGACTCATCGAAGAACGGGCTTTCACGCGCGTGGGTGGGGAAAGGAAGATCCCATTCAAGGCGCGGCTTGTATGCGCGACAAACTGCGATCTAAACGCGGCGGTGCGTGATGGGCGCTTCCGCCTCGATCTTCTGCATCGCATCAACACCGTTTCTATAGAAATTCCGGCGCTGCGCCAGCGACCGGAAGATATTCCGACCCTGATGGAGCTGTTCTTCGATCAATTCAGCGCAGAACTGAACTCCGATGTACGCGGGTTTGCATCGCTGACCATTGATGCTGCCCTGGAGCACTCATGGCCGGGAAACGTCCGGGAGCTGCGTAACAGAGTGGAGCGGGCCTTAGCATTGTCCTACGGGCAATGGATCATGCCGACCGACCTCTTCCCGGAGCAAGCAACAGGTCGCGACGGCGAAACTGTTGCGCCGCTGGCAACTCTCAGCGAAGCGCGCGAAGTCGCTGAAAGGCGTCAAATCCAGCGCGCCCTTCGGGAGTCCGCCGGTCGCGTGACGCGAGCGGCGGAACTCCTCGGCATATCACGGACGACACTCTGGGAAAAAATGCGTCGGTTGGGTATCGGGTCTGGCGACGAAGAGGAGTGATGTTCAGGTTTCCGAACGTGGCAATCAATCGCGTTGGGATATCCGAACGGTTTACACGAGTCCGCCAACCGCAAGCTATTGAAACTTCACGCATTCTGCGCGCCACCAACATTGGCACATCGCTTGCGATGCTTTCCCTGTCTCTGAAGCGATAGGGAGAGCGATCCAATGAAAGGCTGCAACAAGCTGGTCGACGTCGGGCGTCGCCAGTTCCTGCGCGGCGGCGCCGTGGCGACAGTAGGGGCCGTCGCATCGGCGGTCGTTCCATCTACGAGCAAGGCAAAGCCGCTGCCGGCCCGCGTCCAGTATCCTTCGAACCGGCTGGCCAACATCAGCGAACTTGAAGTCAACGAGCCGCTGCACATCAGCTATCCCGACGAGGACAGCCCGGGTGTTCTCCTTAAGCTTGGCACTCCGGTCGACGGCGGCGTCGGCCCCGATCGCGACATCGTCGCCTTCTCGACTCTGTGCCCACACAAGGGCTTTCCGCTAGTTTACGTCGCTGAGGACAAGACGCTGAGCTGCCCTGGCCACTACTCGCTGTTCGACTGCGAGAAGGGCGGGCTCCAGATTATGGGCCAAGCGACGCAGAACCTGCCGCAGTTCGCACTCCGGGTCGATGACAAGGGCGACATCTACGCTGAAGGCGTGGACGAGCTCATCTATGGCCGCCTGTCGAACGTGCTCTGAGGGAGGAACTGATCCATGGCATTCAAGCGCCACATCGACCGTCTGCCGATCATTCCCGCAGACGCTAAGAAGCATACCGTGGTCTGCCATTATTGCATCGTGGGCTGCGGCTACCACGCCTACACGTGGCCCGTGAACAAGCAGGGCGGCACGGAGCCCAGCCAGAATGCGTTCGGCGTGGACCTATCAAAGCAGCAGCAGGCCGAGACCGAGGCGTGGTATGCGCCCTCGATGTACAATATCGTGCAGCAGGACGGAAAAGACGTTCACCTCGTCATCAAACCGGACAAGGGCTGCGTCGTGAACTCGGGGCTCGCTTCGGCACGCGGCGCCCGCATGGCGGAGATGAGCTACTCACGCGCCCGCGCAACCCAGCAGCAGCGCCTCACGCACCCGATGGTCTGGCGCTACGGCCAGATGCAACCGACCTCATGGGAGGATGCGCTCGATCTCGTCGCCCGTGTGACGGTCGCCGTCATAAAGGACCAAGGCGAGGACGGGCTATTCGTCTCTGCCTTCGATCACGGTGGCGCCGGCGGTGGGTACGAGAACACCTGGGGCACCGGCAAGCTCTACTTCGGCGCGATGAAGGTGAAGAATATCCGCATTCACAATCGCCCAGCCTACAATTCCGAGGTGCACGCCACCCGCGATATGGGAGTAGGTGAGCTCAACAACTGCTACGAGGACGCGGAGCTCTGCGACACAATCGTGGCGGTGGGCTGCAATCCGCTGGAGACGCAAACCAACTACTTCCTCAACCACTGGATCCCGAACCTGCGCGGCACCAGCCTCGACAAGAAGCGCGAGCAGTTGCCCGACGAGGAGCATGCCTCAGGCAAGATCATCATTGTCGACCCACGGCGAACTGCGACGATCGCAGCTTGCGAGGCCGAGGCCGGCAAGGAGAACGTGCTGCACCTTCCGATCGAGCCCGGCACGGACATGGTGCTCTTCAATGCTTGGCTGACCTACATTGCTGAGAAGGGCTGGCAGGACAAGGATTTCATCGCTGCCTCTACCAAAGATTTCGACAAGGCCCTCGCCGCCAACAAGACGACGCTGGCGGAAGCAGCGAAAATCTGCGGCGTTCCAGAAGCCGACATTGAGAAGGCAGCGCAGTGGATCGCGGCGCCGAAGAACGGAAAGCGTCGCCGGACGATGTTCGCCTACGAGAAGGGGTTGATCTGGGGCAACGACAATTATCGCACCAACGCGGCCCTCGTGAACGTGGCGCTTGCCACCGGCAACATCGGCCGGCCGGGCGGCGGTTGCGTTCGTATGGGCGGCCACCAGGAAGGCTATGCGCGTCCTTCCGATGCCCACGTCGGACGTCCGGCAGCCTACGTCGACAAGCTACTGATAGAGGGCAAGGGCGGCGTGCACCACATCTGGGGCTGCGATCACTACAAGACCACGCTCAATGCTCACCAGTTCAAGCAGGTCTACAAGAAGCGCACCGACATGGTGAAGGATGCCATGAATGCGGTGCCGGCGGGCGACCGTGCCGCGCAAGTCGCTGCTATCGTCGAAGCCATCAAAGCAGGCGGCCTCTTCGCTGTCGACGTCGACATCGTGCCGACCAAGATTGGCGAGGCCTGCCACGTTTGGCTGCCTGCCGCCACATCGGGTGAGATGAATCTCACCTCTATGAACGGTGAAAGACGCATGCGCATCACCGAGCGCTACATGGACCCGCCGGGAGAAGCCATGCCAGACTGCCTCATCGCTGCCCGCATCGCCAACCACATGGAACGTGTTCTGCGCGAAATCGGCGATGACAAATATGCCGATCAGTTCAAGGGCTTCGACTGGAAAACGGAAGAAGACGCCTTCATGGACGGCTACCACAAGGTTGCCAAAGGCGGTGAGCACGTCACCTACGAGCGGCTGCGCGCCATGGGCACCAACGGTTTTCAGGAACCTGCAGTTGGGTTTGAGGGCGGCAAGATCGTCGGTACGAAGCGCCTGTATGCCGATGGCAAGTTCGACACCAAGGATGGCAAAGCGAGCTTCATGGAGGCCAAGTGGCGTGGCTTGCAGGCTCCCGGCAAGAAGGAGCAGAAGGCAAAATTCAAATACCTCATCAACAATGGTCGCACGAACCTCGTCTGGCAGAACGCTTACCTCGACCAGGACAACGAATTCGTGATGGATCGCTTCCCTTACCCGTTCATCGAAATGAACCCGGAGGACA
>DASVDU010000213.1:0-11675 GCA_036380915.1 Hyphomicrobiaceae bacterium
ACGTAACCGATCGTCTCGGATGAATGCCTGCCCGTCACCTGCGGCAGGCAGGCGATGATCTCGGCGTAGAGCGGCGCGCCGTTGCAGCGCCGCTGGGCATTCAGGATCGAGCCGAGGCCCGCATTGTAGCTGGCGAGCATCAGCGAGATCCGGTCCGTCTCAGGCCGGGGCGCGCGCCACTGGCGATAGAGCCGGGAGTCGTAATAGGCTCCTGCCTCGATCGCGTAGCGCACGTCATGCGGCGAGACGAGACCCCAGCCCATCGCGCGGGAAACCTCCGCCCACGTAGGCCCCATGAATTGCGCGATTCCCCGCGCCCCCGCCGGCGAGACGGCGGACGGGTCCAGCCGGCTCTCCTGCCAATACTGGCTCTTGAGCAGGCGCCACGGCATGCCGGGCAGCCACCGCTCCGCCGCCCGCTCGATCTCGGTGTCGTACCGATCCGGGAATCTAGGAGAAGATGAGGCCGGCGAGGATGCAGGCAGCCAGAAAGCGCAGGCCGCGATAATGAGCCACAGCGCGCGGGTCCGCATTCATGACCTCCTGAGCGCGGGTGAAGGGGAAGCCGTTGAGCCGGTCGAGCGCGGTGAGGGCGAGATAGATCGTGCCGAGCGCCAGGAGCACGCGGACGATCGAGGCGAGGATTGACAGCCCCGCCACGTCTAGTAGTTCCATGTCTCACCTGGGTTGTTGTGCGGGGAGTCCCGCTGGGGTAGGATTGTTGTCTTGCTGCGGCGGCACGGATGGACGTGCGATCCGCGTAGGTCGAAGGCGGTTGTAACGCGGCTTAAGTGCGAAGCCTCATGATCTGGCGGTCCTGATCAGTCGCCCGGAGGCAACCTCGCCAAGACCAGCCGAGAAATCGGCCCGTAGCAAATTACTCGCCTGTCGGGAGACCGCAGGCCCCCCGCTCAGCTCCGGCTGGCGGGCCATCATCCCCGCCGGTTCGCCCGGCAGGACAGGGCCGCTCATGTAGGGCGGCCCTTTCTCGCCTAGCTGCCCGCCCCGGGGAAATGCCCCTTCCCGGCGAGCCACATGGCAAGACCGATCACCACCGCGCCGGCCAGCCATGCGGCTTTCCGCAGGACGGACTTCCCGACCTCGGCATAGACGATCTGGAGAGCCTTCTGGGCCGCCCGCTCCGCGATCGCGTCGATCTCCTGGGTTGACGCGGCGGAGCCGCGGGGGTAAATTCGTGGGGTCAGCAACGCGCCGTCGTTCGCCGCCGCTCAGCGGCTAGGGGTAGCTACCCGAACGAATTGCTGGGGGCCGTCCTTCGGGGCGGCCCTTCTCACTCCGGCGCGATCTCAACCTTCCCGGCCAGCCTATACCCGTAGCCCCTGCGCGCCACGAGAGAGATGGGGAAGCCGGCGAGCTTCGTTCGGATGCGGCAGGCCACGACGCGCACATGGTTCTCTGGCATGACCGGGAGCTGCGCCGGCCAGATCATGGCCGCCAGGCGCATCGTGCTCGTCACGTGCGGTTGCATCCTGACGAGCAATCCGAACAGTTGGGCCTCCTGCCGGGTAAGCTCGACCTCTCGCCCGTTCCAGATTGCCAATCCCTCGTCCGGTACGAAAACCACCCGATCAGCCATGTCGTCCTGTTCAGCATGAGGCAGAGAAGGAACAGGAGCGGGCGCATCCATCATTTCATCCTCAGCAGCGTGAGAGCGCGCCGCGCGGCATATCAACCCCCCGTCCCTGGAAACTGCCCCTTCCCGGCGAGCCACATGGCTAGACCGATCACCACCGCGCCGGCCAGCCATGCGGCTTTCCGCAGGACGGACTTCCCGACCTCGGCATAGACGATCTGGAGAGCCTTCTGCGCGGCCCGCTCCGCGATCGCGTCGATCTGTTCTTCCGTCAGCGGATGGTCGCTCATGCAGGGTCCCCCCGCTCAGGGGCCACAAGATCCTGCCAGTCCCGTCCCGCTGCGAGCGGGCAGCTCATGCCGTTCGGCGCCGAGAGGATGACCGTCCATGTGCTGCCGTCAGGGCTCGTCAGAAGCTCCAGAAGGACGCCGTTGCTCGCCAGACCGACCCCGACGGGAGCCTCCTGGAAATTGTCCGCGAGGTTCTTCAGGACCAGATCCCTAGGAATGCAGGTCAGCGATTGACCGGAGGCAGGCCAGGGGACCGCAAGAGCCGCCAGGACCACGCCTGCGTTAATCAATCGCACACACACGGCTTTTAGCCTCGTCGCAGGCATGGGCTTGCTCCTTACCCGAGCGGGTTCATGCTCCGGCCCGGCGTTGCTGATCCCAGCGTCGGGCCGCCTCCATTGATTACTGGTATTGCTGGGCCAGAATCTCGGCCAGACGATGCAGAACGTCGTCGACGGTCGTGGAGCTCGGGCCTCCCCCGATGTCAACCGCCCGCCCGTAGGCTTGCAGGCTGAGGTTGATGCCATAAGAGCACTCGGACGGCCATGGGCCATAGGTGTTGCGGTTCCATTGGAACTCGAACTTGCCGCCGACGAGAGGCACCCAGGAGGACATGTTCGACCGCTGGCCGCCGCCCACTGCGGTCTCAAGCGTCTGGCCGATGACGTTCCCGGCCGACATGGGGTCGCCCGGCGCTCTCAGGGCAACCTGCAGATCGCAGCTCTGCGGCGTCGTGCCATGGCTGATGATGAGGATGCCGGAGAGGAACGCCGCCTTCGCATCTGCCGGCACGCCAAGCGCCGTCACGTCGATCTGATGCCAGACGCCAGGCGCCGGACCCGTCCCGGTATAGGTATTGATGAAGATGACCGTTGGCGCTTTTGAATTATCGGTGCGCACACCGATGACATCGACTTCCTGCCAGCCGGCGAGAGCCGACGCCGGAAAGAGCAGCAGGGCGAGCGCCGCGAGAATCGCACGCATCAGGCCGCCTCATAGCAGATGGTAGTCTGGACCCGTACCGTGCCGCCGCTCGGCACGTCGCCCGCCACGACTTGCACCGTGCTCTGGCCGGCGCCGGAAATCATGAAGTCGATATAGGTCACGTTGTTGATGATGCGGCAGACCACGTCGGTGTAGCTCGCCTTGGTGATGCCCTGCCATGCACATGACCCGAGTGCGAATTGGTTGGACACGTTCTTGGACGTGAAGGGCAGGCCAGTGACCTGCAGGATGCCGCTCGCCGTCGTATGGGTGAAAGAAGAGGTCTGTATGTTGACCGTGGCCGTGACCAGACTGCCGACCTTCACATAGGTTCCGACTTGAGTGGAGTAGGCAACGCTGAGATTGCCAGGTGTCTGGAACGTGAGAACGGGAGTCCATGTCCCGGCCGTATAGAGATTTGACCATACAGGATCGGTCCCGTCTGACGTGAGAACTTGGCCAGCTGAGCCGATGGCCAGCCGTTCGTCGATGGTCGCGCCGCGCCTGATGATGTCGCCGCGCGCGGTCGTTGGGGTCTTTGCGATGAAGCTGCCGCCTGAAACGAGGCCCATCTCACGGTCGCCGGTACCGTCGTACCAGTAGAGCGTCGATGTCGAGGGCTTGAGCCACAGCCGATTCGCCAGCATCCAGGCGGGCCGGCTCTCGCCGACGTAGATTCCGCCCTCATCGTTCAGGCCCTTGGCCGGCGGCGCGATGTAGACTTCCTTGGTGCCGGAGCCCCAATCGATGAGCGATCCTGTGGACGACTCGATCAGATTGCGCGTGAGCGTGTTGTTGCCCGCGTCGTACTGCCCCCAGACGCGTTCCCAATTTGACGCATCGGAATCGCGGACAAAGTATTCGACGTAATCATTATCGGCCAGCACGTCGCCAAACGCGCGGTACGCGGCCGATTTAGCGCCATCCAGGGTATAGGAACCCGTTCCCGTCGTGGTCGTGGTTTCCCAAACGCGATCATACAGCAATGCCGTCACGGAGCCTGCTCCACAAAATTGAGGCTGTATCGCCAGAAGTCGAATGCCTGAACGGCGGGAATTCCGGGGTTCTCGATATGCCCCCACAGCATCATGTCTGCGAGATAGTCGTCCTCGTCCTCGTCCAGGCAGATGAACATGTCGCGCTCCACGGAGCGGTTGCGCAGCATCTTGTGGAGCGCGCCGTAAAGCTCCGACTTGGATCGGGCGACCAGATGCAGCTGCTTGACATTGAGCGGTCGTCCGTACAGGCCCCAGGTGTGTCCGCCAATGCTGCGTTCCACGATGCCGGTTGGTGTGTAGCCGTCGCCGGACCCGTACTCGTAATTGCAGGTCGGCTGCTCTGCCTCGCCGATCATGATGCGGCGGACATCGAAGGGCTGCGAGGCAATGGTGAAGTCGATCCGGACATAGCGATAGGTCAGGACCGACGAGTGCCTGTAGAAGGAGTGATAGACATCGCGCCCGGCCGGCTTGCCGGATGCGGGCCAGAACGAGCGCGACGACACGTCGAGCGCGGCTGAGCCGCCGGAAACGTCCGCCTCGGTATCGTCCGCCCTGACGCGATATGTGTCGGATGCGCCCGCGTTATGCCCGATGATCGCGATGGTGTCCCACGATGCGGATGTACCCAGGTCGAGCTTGATCGCCGCGCCCGTGGTCGAGGTCCATCGAGCGCGCGAGCCGGGCGCGAGATTCAGCACGTTGTGCGCCGGCATGGACGACGCGAGCGTGCCGAGCCCCGTCACGGTCGCGCTGTCGCTCGCCGTGGGATCGAGCCAGAACAGATTTTTCGCCACTTAACCCACCATCACCAGACGGGTTTCGCCGTTGCGCGCGTTCTCGTACAGGGCGACGACGACGGCGTTCTTCGGCAGGCCGTATCGAGCATTGCCGTCTGCGTCTTCGAGATCGATGGACCCGACATCGCCGACCCAGCGCAGGAATATCTGACCGGAGGGCCGGACCGTGATCACGTCGCGGGCCACCCCCCACAGCGCGCCCAGCCGCTCCGCCTCGGTCTGTGCATCGAGCTCATAGGCGAACAACGATGGCGTCTCGACGGTGCGTGCCAGACGATGCGCGCCGCGCACGGATGAATCGCGCCATTCGGCATAATGCCGTCGCGACCACCGGTCCCTGTCCTCGGCCGTGACCTCGCCCGCCAGGTCGTCGCCGCTCTGGATCACCCATGGCCGTCCCCACTCGACGCGCTCGCGCCATGACGGCGGCTCGCGCACCGCAGAGAAGCGGTCGGACGATGAGATGTTGGTCCGGTCGAGCGTGAATGACGGGCTGGACGGCGCTTCCAGCCGCTTGACCTGCAACAGACCCTCTCGCGTGAACGTGTACCAGCCGCCGACCGTCGTCATGATCTGCGCCAGGACATCCGCGACGGTCGGGTTTTCGCCGGCCGTGTAATACTGGATCGCGGCAGGCTGCGCTGCGTTGAGTGCATCGAACGATGCGGTGTCGAGCCCGTCCGGATCGGCGATGTTCGCCCCGGTGATGCGCGTCGTCACGATCCGGCGGAAAATATCGGCAGCCGTGTCGACGTAAACGCCGCCGGCCGCATCGCCTCGGAAATCGCATGTCACGCGGCCGTCCGGGCTTGCGCCCAACCGGATCATGCCTTCGGCAAGGCAGGTCGCATATTGCCGAGCGGGGATGGTCGCTGCGGCCAGCTCGTCATAGTCGTCGTAATCGGCCGAGAACGTGAGTGTCACGCCCTTGTCGCGAACCGCGTCGACCGCGAATATCCGGCCGTCGTGAATCTGCCAGATCAACAGGGCGGAGTTGATCAGCACGCCCTCGGCATTGATCACCGGGCCGTAGCCCTGTCGCTTAGGAACGCCGATCACATTCGCATCGCCGTCCGCGCCGCCGGTCCCGCCATAGGTCGCGGTGATCAGCGGGCGCTGGAACAGCGCGTGACGGTCCCGCAGACCGAGGACGATCTTGCCATCCGACCATGTGAGCCGTTCTATGGTCCCCCGCAGGCACAGCCGCGCATCGGCGAGCGCCGCGCCGGAGCGAACCCGATAGAGTTCAACGGATCGGCCGTCCCAGGCGTAATCCAGAACGTCGTCAATGCCGCCATCGGTGTTAAGAACCTCGACAGCGCCGCTCGATTCCGTAGCCGCTCCGCTCGGCCGTGCACCGCCAGAAAGCGCGCCGGAGAACGCCTCCACGGAGAACTGATAGGCGGACTGGAGGCGCGGCAGGAACGGCTGATTGGCGGGCGTGTCGCTCGATCCCGACACGAACGATGCGCCGCGCCCGTCGCCCCAATAGACCGAGACCTCCGCGCCATCGGCCGTGAACTCTGCATCGTCAAACACACCCTCGCCCGTGGGAACTGGCGGGCCGTCAAGGGTCACCGATTCAGTGGCATCGAACGGATGCGCGATGAGCAGGATTTGTTCGGGACGCTGGTCGACGGAAAACCCGAGAGAGGGCGCGGTAAACTCCGACGCGGAAACAATCGAGATCGGCGAGACGGTGTGATTTCCGGCCGGCGTAATCGATGCGGCGCTGAATTCCGGTGCGCTTTCAATCGAGACGGGCTGGACCACATGGTCATCCGCGCCCGCCGTGAAATACCCCAGGCGATACACCCTATCGGACGTATATGTCCGATTGATCTCGACGACTTCCGAAGCGGCCTTGGAAATCAGCGTCGCGGCGGTGTAGCAGAGATTGCCGTAGGCGTTATAGGACGAGCCGTCCTCCCGCACGCCCATCGCCGGCAAGTCGCCGAGCGTGTTGTATCCCCACCAGCATGCGCCGATGGCGCCGGACGGCAGGCTCTTGTCCTCCCAGGTGAACGTTGAAGTTGGCGTGTCGTCCTCAGGCGTGGCATGGACGGTATAGCCGTCCATGAGATAGCCCAGCAGCCATACCCTGTCCGACGACGAGCTGCGGTAGATGTCACAGCGCCGGCTGGAATCGACGCCAGTCAGGAACGGCATCCGTCCCGACTTGCGGCCGGGGTAGGAGTGGGTGGCGCCTGTCGCCCGCGCATAGACATTTGTGTTCCCCGTGAAGCCGAACAGCAGGATCGCGGCAACGGCACCAGCCGGCAGCGTGTCTGACAGGTCCACGGTCTCATAGGCATTGACCGTGGACAGCGACAACTCAACGGCATCGGTCAGCATTACCGTGCCAGCGTCGAACCAGCCGATCAGGTCGAGGCCGATCCCCGTCCCCTCTCGCTTGACTTCAAATATCCTAGATGAATCGACGCCGACGAACTCCCAGACATGGGCGGGATTGGGCGGGTCATTACGCCGCAGGAGGCCATAAAGATCGTCGCTCGATCCGTTCTTCCTCAGGCCGTATGACAGGTTGCTGGAGCTGGAGTTTTTGGCCCGGAGCAAAACACCCGTCGCGCCGGACGGCACGTCGTCCGACAGATCGACATCGAAATAGGACCCGGTGCCGGAGAGCGTGAGGCTCTTCGGCGTTACGAAATGGACCGCCATGGCTCAGCGGCTCACGCTGCGACTGGATCGGGAATGCGATAGGTGAACGAGTTGATCGTCATGGTGTTGCCGGACGTGACGGCCACCGTCGCGGAGAGAGGGATGACCAGGAGCAGGCGGGACGCATCGACTACGGCCAGATGGTCCGCGTCTCCGCTCACATCGACCGTGACGCCGGTCTGTTGCGTGAATGTCAGAGTACGCCCGTCCGGCGAGCCGTCTGCAATGGACCAGTCGCTCGAATCCACCGTCACATCGGCCAGCTTCTTCCCCGTGCCGGTCCCAAGATTCGTCGTCGCATCCGACAGCGTGGTCGGTGCGCCAGCGCAGATCGTGACGGTGGTCGCGTTCGTCTTGATCTCGTTTGGACCTTTATCGAGCACGTCGTCGTGGATACTGATAGTCATGGGTGTTCCTGTGTCGGTAGGATCAAGAGGCTAGCGCAAGCATCTGCTCGCGCAGCTCGCGGTTTTCCTCGCGCAACGCGGACATCTCGGCCCGGAGCTGGGCAAGGAGGTTGTTGGATGCGGCGATGAGCGAGCCCACGTCGTTTACGGCAGAGACCACGGACATGTTGCTGTTCGCCGCCAGATGGCTTCCGACCACGTTCTGAACGCGAGCCAGCGCATCCTGGAAGCCAGCACCAGAGGCATGGAACGCGCGGGCGGTCTCCAGATAGGCGCGACCGTAGGTCTGAATGCCGGCAATATCGCCGGATGCCGCCGCCGCCTCGAATGCCGCGCGCGCGCCCTCAAGCGATGCACCGGGCGAGGCACCGGAGAGCCCGCCGAACGTGATCTCATCGAAGAACGAGCGAAGGCCGCTGGTCTCCAGAACGCGCTTGCGCTCCAGGGCCGACAGGCGCTCGACCTCGACCAGATCGGCGCCGAGCTTCTTGGCTTCTTCGAGCCGAGCCCTCTGAGCTTCCTCCAGTTGTTTCAACGCCAGCGCGGTCGGATTGGTGATCGCGAGAATCTGGTCCTGGATCGAGGCGTTGAAGTCTGTCGTGAGCTTCTCGATAGCCTTGGCCTGCGCCTCGACCAGAGGCCCGACCGCGAGGCCCAGATCTTCGGCACGACGCTTGGCGTCCGCGAACTGCTTGTTCAGTTCCTTGATGGCCTGCTCGGCCTGCGTCACGGGCTTCGCGATGCCGGTGAGCTGGTCGTACAATTGGGCGAACGCGATGTCCTCGTTTAGCTGTTCGAGGCTGCGAACGCTGCCCTTCGTGACCTTGCCCTGGTTGAGGACGGTCAGGACGCTATCGGAGACGCCCGTCAGGTTTCCGGCGCGTGCGGCCTCCTGGAGAATGCCGGAGATCACCAGCCCGGCGATTGCCTGCGGGTCGTCTCCAGCGCCGAGCGAGATCCCCGAGCCATAGGAACCGAGCCCGGCGAAATAGCGCGTGCCCTTACCCGTCTGCTTGACCTTGACGTAGCCGCCGGTCGCGCCCTCCAAAATCGAGCCGCCGAGATCCGCCACGATCTGGTTGACCGCATCGGCCACGCTCTGGCCGAGCGTCCGCGTGCCGGCGACCATCGAGCCGCCGTTGTTGGCCGACCACGGCGCACCCGGAACCAACTGCCCGCCCTGGAACAGCAGATTTTGCGTGACCTGCGGAATCCCTTTCTTGCCGCCGAACAGGTCGCCGACGAGGTTGCCCAAAATCCCGCCAATGGCACCGCCGATAGGCCCGCCAATGGCAGTGCCCAGCAGCGCACCGCCGAGCCCGAGGCCAGCCTGCTTGACGTTGCCGCTGATCAAGCCCGGCAGCAGCGCGCCCAGGCCGGGCAAAAACGCCTCAGCCAGGAACGTGCTGCCGAGAAACGTGCCGCCGGACCCGAGCAGCCCTGCGGTCGCGGCGATCGGATGCGAGCCGCCTACGGCCGGCAGGCCGAACAGCCAGGCATTGAGCCCGCTGAACCCGCCGGCCAGCGCCCGGCCGATGCCGCCGGCGGCGTCGATGATCGAGCCGGTCCCGATACCCACGCCACCGGGCAGCCCGCCGCCGGACGTGGGCATGAGGCCCATCCCGCCCGCGATGCCGCCCAGGCCGACGCCGCCCAGGATGCCAGCCACCACAGGGCGGAACACCAGAAGCGCCGCGATCTCCGCGGCGAGCCGGGTGAAGATGGATTTGATCCCGCTGGCGAGATCGCGGAACGAATCGATCCCGCCGTCGAACACCGACTGGAAGAAATCGGTGAAACTGTCCTGGATGCCTTCGAGCGCGTTCTCGAACGGCCGGCGCATCAACTCAGCTTCCTGCTCCGCCAGCCGCTCGCGCTCGCGCCGCTGCTCCTCGTAGGCTCGGTTCGCCGCCTGCACTGCAGGATTGGCCTCGCGCATGGCGCGGTTGAGCGCCTGTTGCGCTTCGATCGACAGCGTGTAGCCGCGCTCCGCCGCCTTTTCCAAGGCGCGGTTCAGGTCATCGATCTGCTTCTGGTAGCGCTGCTGATCGGTGAGCCCGGACTCGACGGTGCGCTCTATCAGGCGGACCGCGTCGGCATACTCCCTGGCCTCGTTCGCGATCGCCTTCTGATTGAGATCGGCGAGGATGTCGCCCAGCGTCCGCACCTTGGGCGATGCCCGGTCGGCCGCATCGCCGAGATCCTTGGTCGCCTTCACGGTGCGCTGCATTCCAGGCACCGTGCCGCGGCTGATCTGGTCGCCCCACAGCAGCACCTCGAGATCGCGGATCTCGCGCTTGAGCTGGTCGATCCGCGCGTTGGACGGCCGCCCCTCCGTGACGACGGACACCTCCTGCCCGGCGATCTCGTCGCCGTATGAGCCGAACTGCCCGCGCTCGGCGCGCCGCCGCTCCTCCTCCAGCCGCTCCAGGTCGCGCAGCTCCTGGCGCATCAGCGCGAGCCGGTTCTGTCCCTCGATCCGCCGCGCGTTGCTGAGGTTGACCGTTGAGGCTGTCAGCTCCTCGGTGAGCTGCTTGGCGCGCTCCATCAGCTCGTTGTGGCGCTCCTGCGCCGACGTCGCCGCGTCGGTCGCGCCCTCAAGGTCCAGGAAGGACATGGCCAGCGCGCCGACCACGGCACCGGCCGCGCCAATGATCGCGCCCCAGGGGCCGAACATCGAAATGAGCTGGGTACCCTGCTGCACGAACGCGCGCAGCGGATTGGTGCCCGACGCGATCTGGACCGCGAAGTCGCCGACCTGGAAGCCCGCCTGCTGAATGGCGGAGCCGAACCGGCGGTTCGTGTTCGCGGCCACGCCGATCTGCCGATCGAGCAAGTTGGCCGCCTGCCCGGCCCGCGACATACCCTCGATCATGCGGAGGCTGGCGTTGTTCACGGCCGACATGCCGGCGATCATGCGAGCACTGGCGGAGGCGTTCGCGGCAGCGAGAGCCTGAAGGCCGGATTGCGTGCGCTGCCGCTGCCGGTCGATCCGCTCAAGCGCGCTCGTGACCTGGCTGGAGCCCTGCTGCGCTCCGCTCGCGTCAACGACGATGCGGACGACTCTTGTCGTGTCTGCCATTGTCAGATTCCGCCTTGTCGTCGTGCCTCGCCTGCATCTCCAGCCACGCCCGATCCATCGCCCGGATCACCGCGACCAGCGCGTCGAACTCGTCGCTCTCGATGCCGTGCCGCCGTGCCCATTGGTCGATTGCCGACCACGGGATCTCCAGCGGTCCGCCGAATGAATAGGGCCGGCACGTGTGCAGATCGTGGAAGGCGTCCCAATACCAGCGGAGGCCGTCCAGGGACGGGCGGCGCTCCAGGGCGGGGATACGCTCCCCTTCCGCCGCAAGAGCCTCGAACCATTCAGCCCGGCTGCCGAACTCGCGTTCCCACCGCAGCCGGGCCGTCAGTTTCCCGCCGCATCCTCGATCTGTGCGGCGCGGAAGTTTGCGACCCGCCCGGCCTGGTTCTGGATGTCCGCGAACAGGTCGGGGAGATCGAGGAGCAGCCGGATCACGTTCTCCCGGCTGAACTCGATAGCCTCGCCGTCGCGCCCGATCATCTTGCCGTCGCCGTGCTCTTTCGATCCCCATGCCAGAATGACGGCCTCGGCATACGCTTCGGCCATCAGCCTGTTTGCAAGCTCGTCCTCCATCGTGCCGGCCTGCAACTGCCGGCGATAGGGCTGGAGCTTCGCGTCCAGGACGCGCGCGAACTTCTTGTTCGCGCCCCCCGCCCGCGCGATGCGAAGCCAGAACGCGCCGTAATCAAGGATGATGCCGTCCTTCTCGGCCTTCGCATCCGTGCCGAACAGCTCGTAGGGGGAAGCCATTACGCGACCTCGCGGGCGATCTTCAGGGTGCAGCTTTCGGACGAGTCGTAGAGGCCCTGCCAGCCGGCATTGACCACGACAT
>DASVDU010000214.1:0-3033 GCA_036380915.1 Hyphomicrobiaceae bacterium
CGCGAGCGTGGAGTAGTGGCCGCAGATCGCGCAAAGGTCGATCACGCCCTGCTCGCCGAAGAGCGCCACAACACGTCCGTAGGTCGCATCACTGACGGCACCGTTGGCGTGCACCTCGGTGCAGAATCGATAAACCGCGTCCTCGTCTTCCGCGAGGTTGTCCGGACGGCGCCCTTCCGCAATGGCATCGGCGATCTCGGGTGCGAGCCCTGCATGCATCGCGACCTGGCGGTGCGTGTACCATTCGTACTGCTGCGTCCAGCGCCGGGCCGTGATGAGGATTGCGAGCTCCTTCAGCTTGGATGGTATCGGGCTGCCGAAGCGTAGATACCGGCCAAGATGGTCGGCGGCCTTGAAGATCTCCGGGCTGCGGATGAGCGTCAGAAACGGGCCACCGATCTCGAACCCGCGCTTCTCCTTGAACTCTTCCGCAACCGCGCGCTGTTCGTCCGTCAACTGCTCGGGAGAAAGCGGCGGCATGCGATCGTCCGGTGAGCTGCCCACTTTCGGCATGATCTTCATCTCGGGCGCAATGTCTTGATCACTCATTCCCTGGTCCGCCTTTCTCACGCTCGATCGATTTAAGGAGCTATTGCGCGTCGCCCGCGAGCCGCACCGTTGCGGCGAGCCCGCCGTCGACCACCAGCTCCGCGCCGGTGATGTAACGCGCCTCGTCGGAGGCAAGGAAGAGGGCTGCGTGTGCGACATCCCAGGCCGTGCCCATGCGCCCCATCGGTGGCTGCGCGTTGCGCCGCCGCCGCAGCGCCTCGACGTCGCCGCCACCGCGCTCGCCCGCGAGCCGTTGCTCCACAAGCGGCGTATCCATCAGACCTGGCACGACGATGTTGCAGCGGACGTGGTCGCGTGCGTAGCGCACGGCGGTCACGCGGGTGAAATGGATGAGCCCGGCCTTTGCCGCCGAGTAGGCGACCACCTCGGGTCCGAAATGGGCCAGCGCCGCGATGGAGGCGAGATTGACGATGGCGCCGCCACCCTGAGCCACCATGCGCGGGATGACGTGCTTGCAGGTGAGAAAGACGTAGCGGATGTTGGTGTCGAACTGCCGGTCCCAGACCTCGAGCGGCATGCTGACGACATCGCCGGGGGCGGACCCGCCGACGTTGTTCACCAGCACGTCGATCCGGCCGTAGGTCTGGATGCAGGCATCGACCATGGCTGCAATGGAGCCGGGATCGGTGACGTCGACCTCCCCGACCGTCGCGGAGCCGCCTTCTTCCGCGATGAGGCGCTGTGTCTCTGCGGCTGCATCCGGATTCTTGTCGGCGCCGAAGACCTTCGCGCCCTCGCGCGCGAACAGGACGGAAATTGCGCGGCCGTTGCCCCACCCTGGCCCCACCGAGCCCGCGCCGACGACCAGCGCGACCTTGTCTTCGAGACGGCGCATTTGCATTTCCCCCAGGTTCATACCGGGCGCATCCTAGTGCGGAGCCACAGCCTTTGGCCAGCATCCCTCGCGGTCCGCGGCGAAGCGTTGGCACACAAAAAATTGCGGGCTCCCCGAGAAGAGCCCGCATCTGATCATCTCAACCTGAGAGTTGTCGATTTTTAGATTTCGAAGTCGCCCCAATCGCCGCCGCCCCAGTCGCCGGCATCCGGCTCGTAGTCGGCATCCTGGAAATCGGCGTCGGCATCGTTCGCGCTATTATCGGCCGCCGCGTCCTGAGCGTGGTTGTGCTCCGGTTGATGGGCGGCCTCATTACCGGACGAGGCGGTCGATGCCTGTGCCGATGAGCCGCCGCCGAGCATGCTCGAAATGGTGTTGGCGAGCAGCATGCCGCCTGCCACGCCCGCCGCAGTCGCCATCGCGGACTGCAGGAATCCGCCGCCCGCCTGCTGCCCCTGGGGCTGCTGGCCGAGAGGGCGGGTCGGAGCGCCGATGGGTCCGCTTCTGCCGGACGGGCCTGCGCCGAGCCGGCTGCCCGCACTGGGCACGCTTCCGCCTGTTGCGCGCTGGGCCGGGGCTGCGGGACGGGCGCCGCCACCGAACAGACCGCCAAGGAAGCCACCGGTTTGCGCCGGTGCTTCGGCCGCTTGCCGCTCGAGCTCGTTGACCTTCGCCTCGAGCTCACGAATGCGCTGGTCGGCCTGTTGCAGGGCATGCTCCTGAACGAGCACCGATTGCACGAGCATGTAGGCTGCATCCGGGATCTGCTGCACCGAGTCTCTGATCAGAGCCTCGGCTTCCGGATCCTTCTGCGGCTGGCCGAACGAGCGCATGCGGTCGAACAGACCGGAAATGAGCTGCTTCTCGTCTGGGGTCATCGCGGTCTCCTGGCGATTGGTCACGGCCGTCATGTAAGCCTTGGCGGACGAGCTGCAAGAGGCGCCTCGTGCCTATTTGGGTCAGAAGATCGCCCCCCGGGCCGCCACCGGCCAGACTGCCTCGACATGGGCATCTGGCGTATGCAAGCCGCGGACGCCGACGTACCAATCGTGCAGGTTGACCGTCGGGTCGCAGTGGCCGGGGATCAGCAGCACCTTGTCGCCGAGCTGTGGACGGCGGTCACATGCGGTGAGATCGAGGACGCCGTGCTCGTCCGATGGCCGATGGTATTTCGCGCCGGGGAGTGACGGGATTTCCGGAAAGCCTGAGTCGTTGCTCAGCGCCTTGTGCCCCGCATCCACGACGGCACGCTCCGGCGCCGGGGTGCTCATGACCGTCGCCAACACGAAGAGGGCGTGCTCGAACGTATCGAAACGGCTGCCGTCCGCCTTTTGATTGCGGGCGTAATCCGCGTCCATGAAAATGTAGGAGCCCGGCTGTAACTCGTTCCAGATGCCGCTCGCGGCTTCGTGCTCGAACGTACCGGTGCCGGCGCCGCCGATGATGCGGCAGGTCAGGTCATATTTCTTCAACTCGGCGAGCGTGTCCTGCACGCGCTCGGCCGCACTGGCAATTGCTGCCGTGCGCTCCTTCTCCGTCCGGAAATGCTGGGCCGCTCCGTAATAGGCTTGCAGGCCGGCAAAGCTGAGATGCGGAGAAGCAGCAATGGCGCCGGCGAGCTCGGCGGC
>DASVDU010000215.1:0-17388 GCA_036380915.1 Hyphomicrobiaceae bacterium
GCATCGCTTCAACCCCGGCGGAGGATATTCCAATTTCATGATGGACGACGAGGGCGAGGCGCGTGTGAGGGCGACCTATGGCGAAAACTACACTCGCCTTGCCATGCTCAAGAAGAAATACGATCCGACCAACTTGTTCAGGGTGAATCAAAACATCCGGCCGGCGGTCCAGTGACCGGGCCGGAGTCCGCCGAATCGAAAACCCTCTGACATTTGGCGCTGCAGGCCCGTCCGGATGCGTGCCGTCGTATCGGCTAGTTTGCGGGAGAGGGTCAACTATCAGACTTGTCGGCGAGGCGCTGCGGGTCGCTGTCAAGGAGCAGCAGACTGGCGCGCCTCCCGGCCGGCGCGCCGCCGACCAGAGAGAGCGAGAGCGAAGCGGCAGCGCCCCGCCTTCCCGACCGACCTGCCAGTAGGGTCCGCTGAGGGGCTGCATGAAGCGAGGCTCGGCGGGCGGAGTCGCAACGTTCAGCGCCCCGCTCGCGCTGACCGTCAGGACGCTGAGGGATGGAGACCGTTGCGTGCCCGCTATGTAGGCAGGGGAAAGCAGTCGAGGTTTTCCAACGCTGCACGGCCCGGATGAAGAAACCGGGCGAATCGCACCTGCAGGTAGTAGCGTCCCTCACGCCGGACATGTAGGCAGGCAGCGCCATGGCATCTCCGCGTATATCTGCGTGAGATGCCTCACAGTCGTCCGAACCTCCGTCCGTTGCTAACTGCCTGATTTTTATGGGCTTTCAAACAACGGTAGCGGAGGAGGGACCCGAACCTCTAAAGGCCGCTAGGTCATTATTGAAAGTCCATAAAAACTGAACTCTCTCACGCGTGGACCTGTATATGTGCGTATCTAGATCCCGGACGGGCGTCAAGGATCCAACGATCGCTGAGCCTAAGCCGGGGTTCGAATTCGGCGCTACCGGATTTCTCACAGCCCGGGGTACAATGAGGTACCAGCTTCGGCCGCTTTGGTCCTAGCACAGACGGCGCGGCGGAACGAAGTTGGCAATCACGCGAGCCCGGCCAGTCTGGGAACTGCCGCCATCGTCGTCCTCAGGGCAAGCCGCAGGAATTCTTTTCGTCGGGTCGGCGCGAGATCGTCGTCATGGGCACTCTCGCTATCGGACAGGCCGTCGCTGGATCGTTGGAGCCGCGAGGAACGTCGCAAGCTGAGCCTTAAGGGGTATTGCTCTCCTCAGCGGAACACATGCCAGGGCGCCTCCCAGCCCGAGATCCCGCCCGTGGACGCGAAGCCGATCAGCGCACGCGACATCTCCTCCGCGAGCTGCTTGGCGCCGGGGACTCCAACAGTTAGGGGCACCCTGTCCAGACTGTTGAAAACAAAGGGCTCGTCGAAACCGTGCGCCGCGCCGAGACGCCCGCCTTCAAATGGAGGTACCCATTCGAACTGATAGGCATAGGCCCGCCCGCCAGCGGCAATGTGCGTCTCCACCATGCGGAGCGACGGGTCACGATATATGGCCCGCGAAAGGAAGATCTCCTCGTATTGGGTGAAGCTCAGGCCCGGCAACTCGGCCTCAAGCGCGCTAAGCCTCTCCTCGGCGTCGTCGGGGTGAAACCGGGCGATGGAAGCAAGGAGAGCTTCGCGCGTCGGCACCTCCGGCATGATCCCGGCTGCGTACCACATCCTTGCCTCGTCGCGCGTCCAGCCGGCGACGATCTGATGGCTCGCGAAGCTTCCGGAAGCCAAGCCGTCCAATGGATGGCGCTGGAGACTAACACCGTCAAGGACGATGCCTAAGGTGCGCCCGCCCGGCGCGTTTCGTTCGCCGAGGTGGGTGGCAAGAACTTGCTCCTGCAGTTCGAGTATTCTCTCGACCGGCAGGGCCTCCAGCGCCCGTACATCACCCGGCTCGATGTCTGCGCGCTCCAGAAAGTCCGCGGCAATGACAGCTGCTGTATCTGCCGCGATTATGCGGCTCGTCGGTCCGCTCATCACCCAGACGCGGCAATAGAGGTGGTCGATGCCATCGACCCCGAACAGGGCTGAGATGGTGAAGGCGCCCGAGGACATGCCGACAAGGGTCACGTTGTCGGGGTCGCCGCCGAAGGCAGTGATGTTGTCATGCACCCATTGGAGAGCCGCGACGAAGTCGAGCATGCCGCGGTTGGCTGCCGCGAAGTCGGCGCCAAAGGCCTCGCCCAGATGAAGGAAGCCCAAGGCGCCGACGCGCATGTTGGGGCGCACCAGAACCACATTGCCCCTGGCAGTGAAGCCCGCCTCGTCGTGGAATGTCCCAAAGGCTGAGCCGGTCTGGAAACCGCCGCCAAATGCGTGGACGATCACCGGGCGGCGCGCGCCGTCGGCTGCAGGCGTAAAGACGTTGAGGTTGAGGCAGTCCTCGCCGGTCTCCAAGCCTTCTCCTTGAGGCGCCCAGGCGGGCAGGGGGCGACGCACCTGCGGAGGAGAAAACCCGGGCCGCGTGGCGTCGATCAGCCCTTTTTTCCTGACCGGCACCGGCGGCTTGAACCGCAGGTTTCCGACAGGCGGCTCTGCATAGCGGATGCCGAGGAACCGGTCGCCTTGAGCCGTGCGAATGCCGCGATAGGCGGCATCGCCGCTGGTGATTTCGATTGCGGACGTCATGACACTGCCTGTCCGTCGAGCAGATGGCAGGCCGCCTTCTGGCCCAACCCGAGGTCTCGGATTGCCGGCTTTTCGAGCGCACAGCGTTCGAACGCATGGGGACAGCGTGTGCGGAAGGCACAGCCGCTCGGAACCGCATGGGCAGAGGGAATTTCGCCCTTCAGCCTGGCGCGCTTTCCGTCGCGCTTGCCCGTCGCGGACGCCAGAAGCGCCTGGGTATAAGGATGCGCCGCGCTGTAGTAGATCCGGTCGCGTGGCCCCTGTTCGACGACCTCTCCGAGATACATCACGGCGATCTCGTCGCACATGAACTGGACGACGCGCAGGTCATGCGAGATAAACAGCATCGTCGTTCTATGTCGGTCCTGCAGGTCGCGCATGAGATTGAGGACCTGCGCCTGCACGGACACGTCGAGGGCGCTCACGGGTTCGTCGGCGACGATAAGTTCGGGATTGGTAGCTAGCGCCCGCGCAATTGCGATGCGCTGCCGCTGACCGCCGGAGAACTCGTGAGGGTGGCGGTCAAGCGCCGCCCGCGGCAAGCTGACTTCGGCGAGCAGGAGCTCGGCCGTCTGTATCCGTTCCGCAGGCGTGCCGATGCCATGAACCAGCTGCGGCTCGATGAGCGTTTCGCGCACGCTCATGCGCGGATTGAGCGAGCCGTAAGGGTCCTGGAAGATCATCTGCATGTGACGCCGCTCCGCGCGCAGCTCGGCTGGGGAGAAATTGGCGAGTTCCCTGCCGCGGAAACGGATGGAGCCGCTGGTGGGCTCTATGAGCCTGAGAACAAGACGTGCCGTCGTCGACTTGCCCGAGCCGGACTCGCCAACAAGTCCGAACGTCTTTCCGCGCCGGATGGAAAAGCTGACATCCCGGACTGCCTTCACCGCCTTGAAGTTCTTGGAGAGGCCGGAGACGCTCAGAATGGTGTCGTCGGTCATTGGCCGACCTTCAGTGGGTACCAGCAGCGGACGTCGGAACGGATGTGGACCGCAAGGGGTGGCCGAACCGTGCATTTCTTACCGGCGCGGCTACAGCGCGGGGCGAAGCGGCATCCCTGAGGCCAGTGGCCTACAGGAGGCACTGTGCCGGGAATGGGGGTGAGGCGGGCGCGTTGGTCGCCATGCCTCGGCATGGCATCTATGAGGCCACGCGCATAAGGGTGGGCCGGGCTGCGCACGATGTCTGCGGCGCGTCCGCGTTCCACCACATCACCGGCATACATGACCACGGCGCGGTCGCAGAAATCGCCCACCAATTCCAGGTCATGGGTGATGAACAGCATGGCCAGCTCGAACTCGCGCCGCATCTCATCCAAAAGGTCCAGCACCTGGGCCTGAATGGTGACATCGAGGGCGGTCGTCGGTTCGTCGGCGATGACCAGAGATGGACCGCATGAAATGGCGAGCGCGATCATGACACGCTGGCGCATGCCGCCGGAAAGCTCATGCACGTAGCCCTTCAATATTTCTCGCGCTCGCGGGATACCCACTCGATCAAGCAGCTCGGCGGCGCGATCGGTGGCGGCAGCATGGCTAAGGCCGAGATTGTGCCTTAGCGTGTCGGTCATCTGGCGGCCGACGGTGAGCGTGGGGTGGAGCGCGGTCATTGGCTCTTGGAAGATAAAGCCCATATGGCGGCCGCAGAGCTTGCGCCGCTCCCTATGCGGGAGGCCCGATATGGCAGCTCCGTTTAGGATGATGGTCCCGCTGATCTCGGCATTGTCCGGCGCAATCCCCATGATGGCGCTGGCAGTGATCGACTTGCCGCAGCCGCTCTCGCCAGCGAGCGCAACAGCCTCACCCTTTGCGATCGAGAACGAGACGTCCGTGACGATCGGCAACAGGCCGTCGGCATTCCGAAGCGAGACGCTGAGATCCCTGACCTCAAGCACCAGCTCCCTGGCGCTGGCCGGTTGCGCCGTGGGCGTCGAGTCTGAAGCGGTGCGTACCGTCATTGATAGCGAATTCGCGGATCGAGGATGGCGTAGATGACGTCGATCACGAGGTTCAGCACGGCCAGGATTAGGGAAATAGTGAGAACCCCACCCTCGACCAGCGGGTAGTCACGCCGGCTGACGGCCTCGACGAGCATGCGGCCGAGGCCGGGAAGGGCAAAGATGATCTCGATCGCCACCGCACCGCCCAGCATGTATCCGGCCGCCAGACCTGCCACGGTTACGACCGGTATGGCGGCGGTTCTCATGGCGTAAGAGCCGATGACCTTGCGTTCGGGCAGGCCCTGGGCCCGGGCTGTCGTGATGTAGGGCTCGTTGAGGACGTCGAGCATGGAGGATCGCATCATGCGCGTCATCAATGCCGACTGGCGCACACCCAAGGCGATGGCAGGCAGAAGGATCGTGGCTCCGAAAGCGATGAGGCCGGCACTCGGCGGATTGTAACCCGCGACGGGAAACCAGCGCAGCGTGACAGCGAAGACGAAGATCAGCAGCAGGGCAAACCAGAACTCTGGCAGGGAAATACCCAGCACCGCCATGGCGACTACGCCCCGATCGATCGGCTTGTTGCGATGCATGGCTGAAATCAGCCCCATCGTGATGCCGATTGCGACGGCCAGGATCAGCGCAACGATTGTCAGGAGCACGGTGACGCTGACATAGCGCGGGATGACCTCCATCACCGGCTCGCGGAAGAAGATCGAGTTGCCCAGGTCAAGGGTCAGGATGCCCTTGAGCCAGATCGCGAACTGAACCCAGATCGGCTCGTTGAGGCCGAGCTGCGTACGCAGGGCTTCGATCTGCTCGGGCGTTGCCTGGTCTCCCAGCATCATGCCCGCCGGGTCACCCGGCGAAAGACGCAGGAGCAGGAAGACGATGATCAGCGGAACGAAGATCGTGGGCAGAATCAGCAGGAACCGTTTGAGGAGATAGCGCAGCATGTCAGCGTCTCCGTGTCAGACGGGGGTCGAGGATATCGCGCAGGCTGTCGCCCAGCAGGTTGAGCGCCAGAATGGTGAGCATTAGCGCGAGGCCGGGGAAAAGGACGATCCATGGGGCCTGGGAGATGTAGTTTCTGGCTTCTGTGAGAGCGTTGCCCCAGCTAAGTTCCTTGGGGCCGATGCCCACGCCAATGAAGCTCAGGCCGGCTTCGCCCAGAACGGCAGCCGAGAAGATGAATGAAGCCTGGACGAGAATGGGCGAGCTGACGGCGGGAAGGATATAGCGGGTAAAGAGGCGCAGGGTCGGAACGCCGACCGCTCGGGCGGCCTCGATCATCTGCAACTCACGCACGACCAGCACCTGCCCGCGCACGACACGCAGCGACGGGGCAATGAGGACGATCGACAGCGAGATGATGACGGTCCTCGTGGACGGGCCCATGATGCCGGCCGCCGCAGTAGCCAATACGATGCCCGGGAAGGCCATGAGGCCATCGACCAGCCGCATCAGCACTACGTCAACCTGGCGATAGAAACCGGATATGGCGCCCAGAACGACGGCCACGGACATGGAGATGACCGTAACGGCGAGCCCGACCAGGAGCGAGGTGCGGGCACCATGGACAACCATCTTGAACATGTCCCGTCCCAGATGGTCGGTGCCGAAGATGTGCTCGGCGCTGGGCGGGATGAAACGGTTGGCAGGGCTCACCCTCAGAGGATTGCCCGGAGCCATGACGGGCGCCAGGATCGCTGCAAGTGAGATTATGACCAGGATGGCGATGGAGACAATCGCCGTCCGGTTGGCCAGCAGCCTCTGCCAGACCGACTTGGTGGTGGTGGCGAAGGGTTCTTCGCCACCATCGGTCAGGCGCTCATTGTGTGTCGCCTGCGTCGTGCTCATCGATCAGTTCTTGGACGGCGGAGCAACGTTGTAGAAGTCGTAGCCGCGCGAGGGCACGCGAGCCGGATTACCGACCCCCTTGCGGATGCCATACATGTTCGCCTCGGTGCCGTACTTGATCCAGGGGAACTGGTCGTAGGCCAGCGCATGGACCTTCTCAAAAATCGCCTTGCGTTCGTTAACGTCGATGGTCGTGGCCAGCTTGTTCATTAGATCCATCTTCTCCGGGTCGGTCCAGAAGCCGGGGTAGGTGGCATTCAGGTACGCGATGGAAGTCGGATCGACGTAGGTGGGCAAGAAGCTCGAGAACGCATCCATCTGGGCGGGATCGGCGCGGGCCTGGATGTAGTTGGCCATCGGCGACTCGACGATCTCGACATTGATGCCGTACTCTTCGAGCTGCTGGGCTGCGGTGACCGCCGGCAGATAGTGCTTCTGATACTGCTCGGAGGCGACCAGCCAGCGGATCGGCTCACCCTTGTAGTTTGAAGCGGCGAGATATTCCTTCACCTTTTCAGGCTGGGGCTTTCCGAAGCCCTCGGGAACGCCGGCCGTGGTGTACCAGAACGAATTGGGGTCCGGGATCCAGCTAGGATCGAGCGTAAAGAAGTTCGGATTGCCTACCGAGGCGAGCATGATCGATTCCATGTCGAGCGCGTAGTAGATGGCTCGACGCAGATTTACGTCAGACGCAACACCTTCCTTGGTGTTGAACACGACCGTCAGTGACTGGTTGTTGGGCACCACCACGGCTTCCGTGTTCGGGTCGTTCTGCAAGGCGTCGTAGAAGTCCGTCGGCAGCTCCAGGGCGATGTCGATTTCGCCGGTGATCAGGCTGTCGCGGCGGACCGACGCTTCCGGCATCAGACGGAGGTGGATTTGATCCGCATAAGCGTGCTTGGCACCCGTGAAGGCCGAGGATGGAGTGCTCAGGGACTGGTAGTCCTCCCAGCGCGTGAGGATAGCACCCTGATCAGGCTTGTACTCGGTCAGCACATAGGGGCCGGTGCAATCGAGGCCGCGTGTCGCCTCGGTCGGTGAGGCGCCCTCGAGCGAAGCCCTCGACATGATTGATGCCTGAGCACCGGACAGTAGGCCCGGAACGATCGGGGAGGGACTCGCCAGGTGGAACACCACCGTGTGGTCGTCCGGCGCGGCGATTTCCGTCACAATGTTCTTGAGGGCTGCGCCGATGCCGGCGGCTTCGCGGAAGCGGTTCAGCGAAGTGACAACATCCGCCGATGTTAGTGCCGCGCCCGAATGGAACTCGAGACCCTTGCGCAGGGTAACGGTCAGCGTCTTCCCGTCGTCACTGTATTCGTAGCTTTCGGCAAGGACCGGCTGGGGCGTCCAGGTCTCGTCTGTCCCGAACAGGCCCTCGCAGGCGACGGTTGCGGTCATCCAGTTGACGCCGAAGGTCGTCACCACAGGATCCGGCGACGGTGCCATCTGCGAGATGCCGACGCGCAAGGTGCCGCCACGCTGGAATTCCTGGGCCATGGATGATTGCGCCGAAAGGGCGGCAAGCGACACCCCGAATAACAGCAGACTGCGCGTAGTGATCTTTCGTAACATTTTCTCCTCCTTTGTCCTCTCAAGTTACTCCTTGCGCGTCGGCGTTGGGCGATGCGCCCTCTGCCATCTCGTCCTCCACCAGGACTTCCATCCCGAGCACGTGGTAGCTCAGGCACTTGCCATGCGTGTCGATCGCAAGGCTCGAATTGACGCCCCCTTCGAGAGCATCCTCGATCACGAAATTCAGCGCCTGCAGGTGAGGCAGCTCGTAGCGCCGCACCTCCGTAACACCGCGGTAAGCGAAGAGATTGGCTACACGTTCGGCGGTCACCTGCTTAAGCAGTATCGGCCAATGCCGCTCTTCATAGGCGATGATGGAGACATTGAGCCGGTTACCCTTATCGCCGGAACGCCCGTGGGCGATTTCATGCAGCTTCACGATCCGCGTCATCCCGCTCACGATTCCTCACCGAAGAAGTGAAAGGCTGGACGCACTAAATGGCGCGGAACGAGATGGGAGACCGTGCGTACTCTTGGCCTCACGCTTTGGCGCACGCCTCCTCCGCCGGCAGGACCGCAGCAGTAGAGGGCATTCACTTCCTGGACGGCGTGCTCGACGTCCCGTTTGCAGGCAGAGCCAAATGCAAATCGAACCCGATAGTCACCTGAGCCGGCATCGGTGTAGCCAAGGGAGAGATGCCCGCCCTCGTTGTCAAAGGCGCTGACCGCACCGATGATGTCGGCGCGATGTCGTAACGTTAGCCCCCTGCGGGCGAGGCGCGCGGTGATTGTCTCGACGGCGAGATGCGCACGAGCCAAGGCGTTAGGGCCGGCGTACGATATCTCGGCTTCTCCCAACCAGTCACCATAGTAGCCGATTGTCGCTTTGAGGGTGTTGGGCGCCGGGCGGCCGCGCGCCCCGGTGACGCGCACCCGATCCTTCCCGACTTGTGCGAGCTGCACGCCGGTAATGTCCAGAGTGACATCGGGCGTGAGATACGCAGCCGGATCGTGAATCTCATAAAGCAGCTGTTCCTTGACCGTCCGGAGATCAACAACGCCGCCTGTTCCCTCCGGCTTGGTGATCACGAAGCTGCCGTCGGCCTCCACCTCCGCAATCGGAAAGCCGATATCGGCCATGTCGGGCACGTCCTTGAATCCGGGATCGGCGAAGAAGCCGCCCGTCACCTGCGAACCGCATTCGAGCAGGTGTCCAACAAGGGTGCCGGCTGCAAGGCGGTCGAGGTCGGTCCAGTCCCAGCCGAAATGTGCGAGGAGCGGCCCGAGGGCCAGGGCGGGGTCGGCAACGCGCCCGGTCACGACAACCTGTGCGCCCACCTTGATCGCCTCGGCGATCGGCAAGGCGCCGATGTAGGCGTTTATGGCAATGATCTCGCCGTCGATCGGCGGCAAGCGGCGGTCACCTTCCCATCGTTCGGTGACCGCAAGATCGACCTTGTCGGTCAAGTCGTCGCCGGAAACGATGGCGATGCGCAGCGTCCCAAGAGCAAGGCGGTCGGCAATCTGCTGGATGAGTGCGGCAGCCGCCGGGGGATTTGCCTGGCCGAAGTTGCCGACGATCGTGATGCCCGCGCTGATGCACACATGAAGGATCGGCTCGAGGAGGTCTTTGAGCCGAGGCTCATAGCCCTTGGACGGGTCCTGGCGCCGGGCAATGTGGCCCAAGGCAAGCGTTCGCTCGCCAAGGGTCTCGAAGATGATGGCTCCGCCGCCGCCGGCTGCTATCGCAGCCACGACCGCCTGGGGGGCGTCAATCCGATCACCCGAAAATCCGGCGCCACAACCGATCCGGTACAATGCCCCCTCCTTCGTCGTCTGTATCATCGGCAGGATTATCGATAATGTCAACGATGATTGTGTGCGGCTGTGGGTTGCGTTACTCTTTCGACGCGGATCGTGAGGAGCTGAGCATTGAATTCTCTCGCAAAAGTCCGGTCGGATCAGACGAAGAGCTGGGATGCCGTTTGCCGGGAGCTGCAGCGGCAAATCATCGCGGGCCAGTTACGGCCGCGGGAGCGACTGGTTGAAGACGAGATCATGGCGCGCACCGGCGCAACGCGGCACGCCGTGCGCAGGGCATTTGACGAGCTGGAGCGCATGGGGCTGGTGGTACGCCAGCCCAACAAGGGCGTGCAGGTCCGCGACTACTCCATCGTCGAGATCGAGGAGCTTTACGAGATCCGGGAGTGCCTGGAGCTTCGGGCTGCGGCGCGCTTCAACAAGCCCGCTGACCAGCCGCTGGTGGATCAGTTGACTGAAATCGCCACCAGGCATCGCGACGCTTCGCGCGCGCAGAGGTTTGGCGAGGTCTTTGCACTGAACAACCAGTTCCACGAGACGATGTATCGCGCAGCGGGCAATAAGCTGCTTGCGGACGCCATAATGCATTACACCTTCGCGACCCATCCGATACGTACCCGCGCCTTTCCGAACGACGAACTCCGCGAAATTGCCATCACCGAGCATTTTGCCATGATTGATGCCATCGCCCGCGGGGACGGAAAGGGCTTGGGCGAGATCATCCGGGCCCACATCACGCAGCCGAAGGAATTCTACCTGCGCGCCACATATATCCAGGACATCCTGTGAGTATCAGCGTGCGCCACCGATGCACGCTGAATTGATCGGATGTCGCGTGGCCGAGCTTGGCTAGCGCGGTTCACGCCATGGTGGAATCGGGACGGACTCCGATCTTGCTGGATTTGTGAGTCGCTATGCGGCTGGAGTGGCGGCCAGCATCGCATGGCACTCGTCTCGACGCGGTTCACGAGAGGGGATCGACCCAACGGCGTCGGGCGCGAATTCTCATGCATGTTCATTCGGGCAGTTTCGGCTCGGAGTCGGATCGGTCGCTCCCAGCTTCTCAATGACTCCTCGAATGAACCTTGTTGGCGTGTGAAAGGCCCGGTCCACCGGGCGAGGCCGGAGGGCTAGCCTATGCGGGCTAGGTTTATGCCCGTTAGGCAAACTTTGCCTGCGGACTTGGGCGCGGCAATTATCTGATGGTCAACGGATAGCCTGCCGCTGGATGGCGTTCGGGAAGGCTTACGCGATCCTAGCCTTCTGGCCTGATGACTGAGATGCTGCGTGAATCAGACAAAGTGGCGCTTCCGCGTGTTGTCGGCCCTGGAGACGCTAGAGCTTTCTAGCGACGGGTATTAAGATTTCACTGCCCTGCCCAGCTGTGAGGTGTCATCAGGTTGTCCATCCGGCCCGGACCGGGAAAGCTGAGGTTGTCGAAGCTTCAGTGATTCCAGGGGGACCGGATGAACATTCATAAGAATGCCCGCCTGACGCCGCACGGTCGAGAGCGAATTGTGAGGCAGGTCGGAGAGTGGGCAGACGCCGCAGGCCGTTGCCGAAGCCGCAGGCGTCTGCCCGCGGACGGTCCGCAAGTGGGTTAGCGGCTATCGCCGCGAAGGATTGGCCGGCTTGCAGGATTGCTCTTCGTGGCCCCACCGGTTGCGCCGGCCCACGCCTGAGCCAGTGATCGCGGAGATCGAACGGCTGCGCCGCCAACGTTGGACAGGCAAGCAGATCGCCGCCGAGGTTGGCGTCTCGCGACTGTCAGCCGACGGTGAAGCCGAAGGACATGCCGCCGATGTCGCCCCGCTCGGCCAATTCGAGGACGTCACGGCCAGCGGTCGTGTTCGGCACGTCGAGGTGAAAGCGAGACCCTTGCTGTCTTCGGAGAGGCGGAGCGTGCCGCTTTTCGTGCGCCAGAACCGCTTTCGGATCGTGATCAGCCAAGGCCAGGATATCCCGGCCCTGGCGCAAGGTTTCCGTGAAGGCGCCGGGCAGAATCACTTCGGTGAAGTCGGAGATGCGGGTATCGACGCCATAGAGCGCCGTATACCCCTCCAGGCGGCGGCCTTTCGCCCGCAGCTCTATCGAAGCCCGGCGCTCCATCGAGGATTACTCCCCGGCGCTCACGTCGAGGTCGTCGGCGAAGGCGAAGGCCTCGGCGTGGCGCACCGGCTGCGCAGGCGCGCCAATCCGGGGCGTCTAACCAGGTCTCAAGTTTGCTTGATCAGCATCGACAAGGTCAATGCGAGGCAGATCTGGTGCAAGAGCTGGTCAGCGCCAAGGACAATAAAAAATGCGCGCCATTGTCCGCTGCCAAAAGTGGGCAGCGATCCTCGAGGTCGTGAAATCGACAGCCATGTGGAGCAGTGCGTTGGCGATGACAAACGACACCAGCGCGCCCGGTTTCGCTACTCCAAAGATCACGCCGGCGCCCACGGCCAATGTGATGCTGTAGATGATGACGTGAGCAATCAGCGCGTCCAGGCGGTCGCTCTTGGCTGTGGACTCAATGGCACAGAGCCAGATTCTGGTTGAGGCGAGGGCGACGGCGGTGAGGAAATTCCTGGCGAGCTTGTCGAAGCGGGTTGCGATACGCCGGAACTGCTTGAGCTTGCAGAAGAAGCACTCGACGAGATTGCGCTGGCGGTAGAGGTTTGGGGAGACGGAGCGCTGGATTTTGACCCGCCGCTGGGCGGGAATGTGTGTGCTTCCCCCCGCGGGCGGCGACCAGATCGATGATGGCGCGGCTGCCGTAGTCACGGTCCGCGACGACCACCGGCGATCAAACGGCTGTCATTTGGCTGCGGCCAATGTCGAAGCATGAAATCGCTTTCGCAGAATCAGCGGGGCCGAGCCGGCAGTCCGTAGACAATGTGGCTCATCGCTGGGACCGGACTGCCTAAATTTTATCCCAGCGCTGATTCCCCCCAGGCTGACCTGCCTGTTGTCTCGACGGCCGTGCCTGTAACGTGCAGGATATCCGTGCAAGAAGCAGCGTAGAGGTCTTGCTGCAACCCAATTGTTCGCTGTCTGGACGCCGTTCAGTCATCGCGGGTTCAAGGCAACATTGACGCTCGTTGGGACGGCGGTCCAACGAGCGCCTCTCCCTGGAGAACTATGGGGTGGGCCTCCTCCAGGGAATTGAGCGCAGGCCGACCCGCCTTTTCAGTCGCTGGGCTGCTTGGCCTTGCGCAGATAAGGCAGGACGGCCTCGAAGGCGCCAAAGTACTTCACCGCGTCCTCGTCCGATACCGAGCCCGCGATCACGATATCCTCGCCCGGTTGCCAGTCGGCCGGCGTCGAGACGGGAAACTTCGCGGTAAGCTGAAGGGAATCGAGGGCGCGCAGGATCTCCTGGAAATTCCGGCCGGTCGTCATCGGATAGGTGAGGATCAGCTTGATCTTCTTGTCGGGACCGATGACGAACACGGAACGCACGGTCTGGTTATCTGCCGGCGTCCGGCCTTCCGAACTGTCACCTGCAGAGGCCGGGAGCATGTCGTAGAGCTTGGCGACCTTAAGATCCTTGTCGCCGATCATGGGATAGTTGACCGTGTGGCCCGTGGCCTTCTCGATGTCACCCTTCCATTTGTCGTGGCTTTCCACCGGGTCGACCGAAATGCCGATGATCTTGGCATTGCGCTTATCGAACTCGCCTTTCAAGCCGGCCATGGTTCCGAGTTCGGTGGTGCAGATCGGGGTGAAGTCCTTGGGGTGCGAGAACAGGACGGCCCAGCCGTCCCCGATCCAATCATGAAAACGGATCGTCCCTTCCGTGGTTTCGGCTGTGAAATCGGGGGCAGTGTCGTTAATGCGAAGGCTCATTGAGTTCTCCTCGGTTGCGGCACGAGGTAAACCCGCGCCATTGAAACAATCAAAATTTCGTCCGCCGACAGGTCGACGAACGATGCGCGAATGCCTTAGCAGCTTTCGCTGGAGGTCTTTTACCGTTGTTGCCCTGGTGTGCTGTGGAGGGTGTATGCAATCTCACTCGAGCGGCACCAGCATGGTGCAAGCCGGCGCCCAGGTGCTGTTCGCCTCGACTGGAGACTTGGTGAAGAACTCCAGCGCCGGGACATCGGAATATTGGTAGTTCGTCCTCGGCATCCATTTGTCGAGGATATAGGCATAGACCTCCGGGCGTGGACGAGGCTCTCGGTTGTTGTCGACGACGGCATAAAGCCCCGCATCGGTCGTCACGAGGCAATCCTTCACCTCGTCAAGCTGAAGCCGGGCATCCTCGGCGTCCGCGAAAACATAGCAGCAGTCATAGCGGATTTCGTTCGGGGGTGTCACACGCGGATCGTCATAGACGCGCCCGAGAAACCGGGCTCTGCCCGGCTCAGTGCCTTGCAAGGCATCCGGCAGCCGTTCAATAAAATCCCGCCAGCTATCCTGAACCGTTTCATACGGTCCGTAATAGCGTCTGAACAGGCAGCGATAGGAGCCGATGTCGCGAACCTGGACCTTGGGGGGATCGTCAAATGATAAGCCGTCGAACCGGTCTTTATAAAAGATTTTCGGATCCCACTCGTCGCTCGACCGGTATTCCGTAGGAGAAACGCCAAAAAACGCTCGGAACGCCCTGGTAAAGGCTGCATTGCTGCTATACCCATAACCGATGGCGATTTCGTATATTGATTGATTCGTCCATTTCAGGCGGCATGCGGCGTTGTGCATTTTTACGCGTTTGAAATAGGCATAGAAGGATTCGCCTACCTCGGTTTGGAAAAGGCGCTCAAAATAGAACTTGCTTAGACCAACCCTTGCAGCCATCTCTTCAAGTTCTATTTGTTCGTTAATATTTTGTTCAACGTATTTGAGCGCAGCGAGTATCCGCGCATCCATTGATTTTGGCCCCCTATGATAAGATGCCTCGCATCGTTTCGGACCGTCTGCGATACGTCTATTTGGCCGAAGCAGATCACAAAAGCCTGCGGCGACAACAAAATCGCTTGACCGACTGATGAAGTCGTTCAGCGGTACACAGCTTTAAGTCTTCACATTCTGCGTTTGAAAATTCTTTCTGCGACGGATGTCAAGTATGTTGTGACAGCAGCTTTCAAGATACTAACTTTATTAGATTTTTCTAAAAACTATTCGGGTAGGTTTTGGTTCTAAGTTTTCCATTCACTTGCTGGAAATCGCCGCAACTCTAGATATGGGCTGCAATGCAGCTCGACCTCACATCGCTATTGCTGGCTTGGCAAGTCGTCTCGATTGCTCGTGGCGTCATGATTGTCGTGGACTCGGCGTATGGTCGGGCTTCGCTCGGACTTCGGTTCGCCGGCGCTTTCCTGAGCACTCCGGTGGCTAATGCGCCAGCCTCACCGAACCTCTCGCTGTAGCGGACCGCATCCGCCGCGACCTCTCAGAGTCGAAACAGAAGTATTTCGCGCGTACGCCCAACGAGGAGTATCCGATCGCGACCTGCCGGGGGCGAGTGTGCCCCTGTTCAAACTTTTAGAACAGGCAGAGCAGGCGCTCTACCGGGCGAAGAAGGAGGGCGCGACAGAGTCGCAGTTTATGCGAAGCCTCGCTCGATCAGCGACGACAACAACAATAACAACGGGCCCGATCCAACCGCCTGCGTATCGTCCAAGGCGAGAGCCGGCATGTGCAGGCCGGCTGGCTCTCGCCGGCTGTCACAAGCTGTCAAGCGGGATTTTCAGATATCGTCTTCCGTTTGCCTCGGGCAGCGGCAGTTGTCCGCCATTGATGTTGACTTGCAGCGCATGAAGGATCAGCCGGGGCATGGGCAAGGTGCGGTCGCGAGCTTCTCGCATCGCCACAAACTCCGCCTTCGTGCGGTAGTGGGAGATGTGGATGTTCTCTGCCTTTTGCTCAGCAACCGAGCTTTCCCATTTTGGATCACGACCGCCGGGGCAATAATCGTGACCGACAAAGATGCGCGTGTCATCCGGAAGGGCGAGGATTTTCTGGATCGAGTTCCACAGCACGGCCGCATCGCCGCCTGGAAAGTCGCAACGTGCCGTCCCGCTGTCGGGCATGAAGATCGTATCATGAACAAACGCACAATCTCCCACCACATAGGTGACGGAGGCGAGCGTATGGCCCGGTGAGAACAGCACCTTCACCGGCATCATGCCGATCCAGAACGTGTCGCCGTCGTCGAACAAGACATCCCATTGCGAACCATCGGCCCGAAAGTCCGGCCAATTGTAAATCGCCTTCCAGAGTTCCTGCACATCGACCACGTGTTTTCCGATCGCCGTGGCAATCCCGGTCTTCTTCTTCAGATATGCGGCGGCCGAGAAATGATCAGCATGCGGATGCGTGTCGAGAATCCATTCGAGCGTCAGCTGCTGTCGCTCGATGAAATCCAGAAGCAGGTCGGCATTGGCGGTTGAAACCCGCCCCGATCTCTCATCGAAATCGAGCACAGGGTCGATAATGGCGCACCTCCTTGTAATCGGGTCGGCAACGACATACTGGATGGAACCTGTCGGCCTGTCGTAAAAGGCCGTCACCTCTGGCGGCTCAATGCTCATGATCTAACTCCCCCGGTAATTGACAATTGATGCCCCAACAGAAGATGTAATTTGTCGAGCAACCATCGTCGATCCGATTGGTCTCATGACCGAATCGAAATCCAACGAGACCGCGGATCGCACGAAGTAGCTCCTCCCAGCCGACTACATGGCCGCAGCTATACTTTCGAGCTGTTAGCTTAGCAGCTCTCGCTAATGTGGTTTGACCAATCTTGCCGCATGACGGCGGGCTACCGTGCGCCTGATCGTTCTAATGCTCGATCTCGTCGGCAGTGCGCCGTCGCCTAGAGCAGACGGGCTGTTACCTGCCTGAGGCCAGTTTGCCGCTGGTCATGGCTCAGATCTGTTCACGCTGCCGATCAGGCGGCCAGCGCCACAAGGCGCTGGTAGGCGGCCTTGAAGCCCTTGAGCGAGATGTCAGCCCTGATCTGTTGGCCGGTGGTGGCCGTCATCAGGACGCTTGCCGTCTCGGCGGCTTCCAGCTTCTCGATCGTCTCTGCAGGAACCTCCACTTCCGCGATGCAGCCGGTGGGCAGGCAGGTGCGGTAGGTGCCGCGCAGAACTTCCTCCTCGGCAATCTCGACACGGAACCCTTCCGAAAGCAGAAGGCCGAAGGGGAAGACCAGGGTCGCCCTTGCGGTATCATCGCGCCTGCGCAGCGCAAAGGTCAGGACCCGCTGCTGCGATCCCTGCTGGAGAAGGGTCTGCGCCATCTGGCAGACCCGCTGGGTTTTCTCGCCCTGCTGTTGGTTTACGCACCGCACCGTCCACGCCTCATAGGTTTCTGAGAGCGATGTAGGGCTTTGCATTTCAACTCCTTCCTGGGCGAGGGCTGCATCGAGGGGCATCAGGCAGATTGACGAAACGAAAAGGCGAAGGACAAGTGCGGCTTTCTTCATCGGTCCTCTCGATTGAAGGAGGCGGGAGCGGGGGCTGGGCATGGCACCAGCCGGTGGACGAGGCGTCTTCATCGAGGCTGCGAATTCCCTAGAACCTGACATTGAGTGTTGCCTTGACGGCGTTCTGGGATGTGTTCGAGGCGAACTGGCCCTGGTAGGAGATGCCGAGTGTGGCGGTGGGCGAGAGGTCGAAGTCGATGCCGGCCTCGAGGAGGGCCGCATCCTCGG
>DASVDU010000216.1:0-35302 GCA_036380915.1 Hyphomicrobiaceae bacterium
TGAGGAATGTAACGCCGCGCCGGTGCCGCTCCTTCACACAGAGCCGGTCGCCTCGAACATCGAAGCAGCGCGCGATGAGCTCGCTCGGCATTTCCCTCAGCGTGCCTCTCTGATAACAGCCGACACGGGCGCGCTCGAGAACGGCATCGTCAACGTCGGTTCCAATCACGGTCAGGCCGGCGCCTTCGTGGTGCGGCGAAACCTGTGCATCCCAGATGATCTTGAGCGTGTAGACCTCCTCGCCCGACGCGCACCCGGCCGACCAGCAGGCGACATCCCGGCCCTGCGCGCGCGCTTCATCGGCAAGATTGGGCAAAACGGCATGGGCCAAGGTCTGAAAGACGCCCCTGTCGCGGTAGAAGCGCGAAATGGTGACCCGGCACATGGCGTCGAGCGCGGACCACTCCGCCGGATCAATGGCGAGACGAGCACGATACGCATCGAGATCAGCGAGCCCCAGTTGGTCCAGGCGCCGCGCGATGCGCTTGCAGACCTGACGGCGGACCTTGCGAAATCCTGCCCAGCGCAGGTTGATCTGCGGCAGAGCCCATTGAAGGAACGCAATGCACTCGGCGTCTTTCAAGCGACCATCCTGCCGTACGGCCGGGCGGCGTGTCAGGCCCTCTCGATCGGTTTCACCACGAGCACGGTGATGTTGTCCTGGTGGGGGTCGCGGACCTCTTCGACGGTGCGCACGAGCGCTTCGGCCACGGCTCGCGGGCCTTCGTCGAGATAGGCCCTGACCACCCGGGCAATCTCATCCGCCTCGAGCGTGTGGACGCCATCGCTGGCGAGCAGCACGCAGTCGCCGGCCTGGAGCGGTAGCGGCTGGCGCGAAAGGTCCACGAGATCCAGGTCCTCACCGGTCACCGCCGAGCGCAGCAGATGGCGGCGCGGGTCGTTGCGCGCTTCCGTGAGGCTCAGCCGGCCTTCGGCGGCCAACTGATCGAGCACGGGCGCGAGCGAGTGGTCCTCGTTGAGAAGCGCGATCTCTCCGTCTCGGTAAAGGTAAAGCGGGCTGTCGCCGACGCTCACCCATTCGAGGCCATCTGGGCCGAACAGCGCCCCGACCAGCGTGGAGCCCATGCCGCGCAGGACGGGGTTCACGGCGATCTGGTCGGCAATGGCGGCATTGGCGGCGTGGAGCCCCGCTGCCAGTCGCTCACGGCTGGCGCCGCCGGCTGTCGTGACGGTCGCAATGAATGTTTCGCAGACCAGACGGCTCGCGAGCGCGCCACCCACGTGGCCACCCATGCCATCGGCCAGGACGGCCACAAGCTGTTCCGCACCCTCGCCAGCCGATGCCTCCTCCGGCCAGCTCAGCGCAGTATCCTCCTGATACCGGCGTGCACCCTGGCTGGCTTGGCAGGCTGACTGGAAGATGAGCATCAATCCTTGATGTCCGGGAGCTCCGACCAGTCGAACTCGGGTCCGCAGAAAGGAACGAAGACGAGCTGCGTCCGGCCCATGGTGATAACGTCCATCGCGACAAGCGGGACGGCTGACGTCGGCCGCTTCTCGTTCACCGAAACCACGTTCGTCTTAGCAAGATTGGGCACGAACAGGAAGGAGCGGTCCGCCGAATCGTAGCGAATGTAGGCCTGCTCCTCGGAGGATATCGCTTCGTCGCCGAAATCGATCGGGATGCGCTGGCTGGGCGAGCGGCCGACGGTGTTGTTGCCTTCGTAGATCGGCCGATAGGCGCCGAGACCTGGGCCACCGACGACGACCAGCCAACCGACCACGGGGTCCTGATAGAATCGGCCGCGCTTCACGGGCTGACGGCCACGCACGAGCTGAGTGCGCGCGGGCGGCTCAGGATGGGCCATCGGCTCCGGCTTCACGACCCGGGTCGTGGGTGGAACGTCGAACTCCACATGCCTGTCGACGGGCGGGATGTTGGGTGTGCCGCCGCGCGCTGCTCGCGCCGCCTCGGCCGCGCTCGGTAGCGGCCTGGCGGTCCGCATGATCTGTGTCGGCTCCGGCGGCTCGACCGCGGACAGTGTTGCGGCAGGCTCCTGCGTGGGTGGCTCGGGATCGGCCGGCGTGGATTGACCCAATGCTATGGGCGCCTGCCGCCCGGTGTCATCTTTGGCTGCGGCGCTCAGAGCCTCCCGCAGCGAGCCAAAGAACTTGCCGGGCGCACGAGGCCCCTGACCGTCATACTCGTCAGCCATGCTCGATTCCCTTTCCCCTTCTGCCCGGGCCGGCGCAGCGGGCCGGCCCACCTCTGCTCGTCACTTCCCTGGAGCGTGAGCCCCGGAAGGCTATTTTCGGTTGAGGCTTGCGGCCATCGGAGCCTCACGCCCGAATCGCGCGACTATAATGCTCCGTGTTCAGGTAAAGGTGTTCGCGCAAGAGGGCAGAACCATGGCCAGCGCGCTGGCACCTGACTTTCCGATATGGCACTTTGGGAATGTTTCTCGGGATCGTGGGTCGCGACAGTCGGGAGTCTGGAAGAGTGGGAGTCAAGGTCAGGCGGGTCGAGACCCGCGACAAGCCATTTTGGCTGGAGCTGTTCAAGGGCTACCTCGCCTTCTACAAGGCGACGATCCCCGAAGAGGTGATAGAGCTCACGTGGCAGCGCCTCATCGCCGGTGAGCCCGGCTTCCACATCGGCCTGGTCGCGACGAAGGAGGACGACGTGCCGGTCGGACTGGCGCACGTTCTGTTCCACCGGTCGACCTGGTCTCCCACCTGGTACTGCTATCTCGAAGACCTGTTTGTCGATCCGTCCGAACGCACTAAGGGCATCGGACGGGCGCTGATCGAGGCCGTCTACAAGGAGGCCGACGCGCGCCAGTGCACGAGAACATATTGGGCGACGCAGGAATTCAACTACCGCGCGCGGGCACTTTACGATCAGCTCGCGACGAAGTCGCCGTTCATCCAGTATCGGCGGTGAAGATATAGCGAACAGGAGCGACGATGCAGCAGACTGACAGGCTATGGTTGCTCGACACCCAGGTCAGGATTTTGGTTTCGTGCGATGACGAATCCCACGGGATCACGATCATCGAGCACGAGGCGCCGTTCGGCGATTCGCCACCGCTGCATCGGCACCTACGTGAGGACGAGAGCTTTCACGTCATCAGCGGCACGCTCGACATCGTGACCGATGGAGAGATGAAGAGGCTCGGCCCCGGCCAGACTTTGCGCGCCCCCAAGGGGGGCAGCCACACCTACAGGGTGGTTTCCAGCGACGGGGCGCGGTTCCTCACCATCAGCGGCGGCCGGGATTTCGAGCAGTTCGTCAGAAGAATGGGCCGAGTGCCGACCGGTCCGGGACTGCCAGAGCGCTCAGGCCCGCCGAGCGAGGAGGCCGTCGCAGAGCTCGTCCGCATTTGCGCGGAGCACGGCATCGAGGTCGTCGGTCCGCCGCTGACCTGACCCGGGCACTGCCGGGCGTCATTGGCGGATCAACTGCTCGGTGCGTCGAGCCTGCGGGTCAGGTTCTCGAACTCCTTGCGCAGCTCCTCATTGCGGAAGATCTGCTCGAACGTCGGGGCCTCGAGCTTCTGGATCGCCTCGAACGAGGCCGAGCTGTCGCGCATCAGATTGCGGAGCTGGAAGCTCGCTTCGACGGTCTCGTAGGTATTGTCCGCGATGCGCAGGTCGTGCGCGGCGCGCCGGCGGGCCTCGCTGATCTGCTGGCGCTGCTGCAACAGATAACGCCGGTAACCCTTGGCCGCTTCGGCCGCCAGTTTCTGGCTTTCGCGGTTGGCTTCGAGCGCGCGCCGCTGGTCGGGGCGATTTTCGGCCTTGAGCAACTCCATCGTCTTGCGCCGCGCCACCTCGATGTCCTTCGCGATCTCGTCGAGCTTCGGCAGATAATTGTCGTCGATCTTGGCGATCAGCGTGTCCTGGGCGTGGACGAGCATGGCGAACAGCGCGGCGTGCATGGCGAAATACTTGCGGGCCGCGTTCATGTTGTCACCGGACGCGGAGAGCAGCTTCGCAAGCTGACGATCGATCAGCTTGGCGGAATTGAAAACCGCCGTCAGCCGCACGAGGTCACCGGCCAGCACGCTGTCGAGCAGCAGATCGACCTGGTCCGCTGACAGCTCGACGCCTGAAGCGGCGAGCGCCTGGTGAATCTCGGTCTTTGCAGCCTCGATGGCCTTGCGGTTTTCCTCGATCCTGCGCTTTGCCTCCTCGATCTCGCGACCGAGGCTGTCGACGGTATCAGTCAGTACACCCGGCAGCAGCGAGTCCTCTGGCGCGACGAGCTGCTTCTCCTTCAGCTTGACGATGCGGTCCTCGAGGTCACGGATGTTCTTGCGTAGTGTCTCGACCCGGCGCTGAATGTCCACCACGGGCACGTCAGTGACGATCCCGAGCGCGGCATCGAGCAAGTCGCGGATCTTGCGCTCGCGGTCCTCGCGGGTTTCCGTCCACAGTGGAGTGACGACGAATTCGCTCCTGGAGGGGAGCTTGCGCGCCTCGGTGCGGTTGCGGGCGGCATCCTCCAGCACGGCGTCGAGGGCACGCATCAGCTTGCGCGCCTGCTCGTAGGTGGCCTCTCCTTCGCGTGCATCCCTCTCGGCTGCCTGGGTTTGCGCCGCGTTTGGCTGCCCATCAGGCTGCCCCTCGCGCGCCAGCAGCTCACTGATGCCGTCGCGACGGCTGGTCTGCGCCGACGCATCGAGCGTGCCCAGTACGACTGCTCCCGCGGTCAGCGCCAAGGCCATAACGGCAGCCTGAGACGTGGTCACCATCGTCGTACCTCCACCTACAACGCGAATGGTACCAAATTCGAGCGAATCCGTGAAGAAACGCTCTCCCCCGAAACGATCAGGTGATTACGAGGGGCGCTGATTGCAATGGCTGTGCGCGGAAAGCCTGCGTGTGTAAGCCTGCCTGCTTCGTCCAAATCCGCGAGAACCGTGTCGAGGCTGGCCAGGCGCTGGCCTCCCGTGTCATGTTTCGGCGCTGGTTCAGGTTGGCAGAGAGAGATGGTTTCATGAGCACATTCGAGCCCCTCGATCCTGATTACGAGGCGCGTGTACGCTCGAGCTTTGCGAGACAGAGATTTATGCGCTTTCTCGGAGCCGAGATTCTGCGGATCGCTCCGGGTGAGGTGGATCTCGCCCTTCCGAGCCGGGAGAACCTCACCCAGCAGCACGGCTATTTCCATGCAGGGGCGACTGCGGCGATCGCCGATACGGCGGCAGGCTATGCAGCGCTTTCCCTTTATCCGAAAGGGACAGGTGTGCTGACGACGGAGTTCAAGATCAACCTGCTACGGCCGGCGCAAGGCCGCCGGCTCATCGCGCGTGGGCGGGTGTTGAAGCCGGGCCGCACGCTCAGCATCTGTCAGTCCGATGTGTACGGTGAGCGTGACGGCCGCGAGACGCACGTGGCGACACTGCTGCTCACGATGATGTGCCTCGAAGGGCTGCAGGACTGAAGATCAGATCAGCCGCCGTGTGCGCGCCTTGTAAGCCCGATACGCATCCCCGAAGCGCGCTTCCAGGTGCCGCTCTTCCGGGATGATAGCCAGCCAGGTGACGAGAATCCCGAACACCGGGGTCAGCAGCACCAGCCATATGTTGCGCATCAACTCGGCGATGCCGAGCAGAATGAGCATGTCGGCAAGATAGATTGGGTTGCGGCGAAAGCGGAACGGCCCGTCGGTCACCAGTGTCGAGGCGGCTTCCGTCGGCATGACCGTCGTGCGGGCGCGGCGAAGCGTGATGATCGACCAGGCCATCAGCGCTATGCCCGCCACCCCAATGGCCAAACCGGCGATGTGGGAAGCCGTATCGTCCATTCCGGGCCAGGAGAGTGGGACCAGCAGTTGGAGGACCCAGGCCGCTACCACGGTCAGGACGAGCAGGACCGGTGGCCACGGGAACGGGCTCGGCCGGTCTGCCGATGAATGGTGCTCCGTCTGGCTCATCGCGGCTCCCTGACAAGCTTCGGCTGACATTCTATAGTCCGCCCGATCGTCGAGTTGGGCAATGGCTGCGACTCCCCGACCGTCATGACCGCGGAGGCGGGGCATGATGCGCGTCCGCAGGCAATCCGTGTGCTTGCGGCGAGGCGCCAGGAAGGCGATGGCGGAAGGGGAGTGCCCGGGCCCAATTCGACAAGTCCCGATGCAACGTGACCGCCAAGTCGCCCGGAGCTGCCATGATCCCGAATGCCCTGCCGTCCTTCAACTTCGACCTCGGCGATACCGCCGACCAGCTGCGCGAGACGGTGCGCACGTTCACGTCCGACGAAATTGCTCCCATCGCGGCCGAAATCGATCGCACCGACGAGTTCCCGCGCCACCTCTGGCCGAAGATGGGCGCGCTCGGGCTGCATGGCATCACGGTGGAGGAGGAGTTCGGCGGCGTCGGGCTCGGATATCTCGAGCATGTCGTCGCCATGGAGGAGGTGAGCCGCGGGTCGGCTGCGGTGGGCCTGTCCTACGGCGCGCACTCCAATCTCTGTGTGAACCAGATCCGCCGCAATGGTACGCCTGAGCAGAAGCGGCGCTACCTGCCCAAGCTGATCTCGGGCGAGCATGTTGGCGGGCTCGCCATGTCCGAGCCCGGCGCCGGCTCGGATGTCGTCTCGATGAAGCTTCGGGCCGAGAAGAAGGGCGGCCGCTACATCCTGAACGGCACCAAGATGTGGATCACCAACGGTCCGGGGGGCGATGTCATCATCGTCTATGCCAAGACCGATCCGGACGCCGGCCCGCGGGGGATCACCGCCTTTATCGTCGAGAAGAATTTCAAAGGCTTCCGCGTCGCCCAGAAGCTCGACAAGCTCGGGATGCGCGGCTCGAACACCGGCGAGCTCGTCTTCGAAGACTGCGAGGTGCCGGAAGAGAACGTGCTCGGCACCGTCAACAAGGGCGTCAACGTGCTGATGAGCGGGCTCGATTACGAGCGCGCGGTGCTTGCCGCCGGACCGCTCGGCATCATGCAGGCGTGCATGGACGTGGTGATTCCTTACGTGCACGAACGCAAGCAGTTCGGCGCACCGATCGGCACGTTCCAGCTCGTGCAGGGCAAGATCGCGGACATGTACGTCACGCTGAACTCCTGCCGGGCGTACGTGTACGCGGTGGCGAGGGCCTGCGACCGTGGAGAGACCACCCGCGAGGACGCGGCGGGCGCCATCCTGCTCGCTGCCGAGAAGGCCACTCAGGTGGCGCTCGATGCCATCCAGCTCCTCGGTGGCAACGGCTACATCAATGATTACCCGACGGGCCGGCTGCTACGGGATGCCAAGCTCTATGAGATCGGCGCCGGGACCAGCGAAATCCGCCGGATGCTCATAGGGCGGGAGCTGTTCGAAAAGACGGCGTGAGATCAGCAACTCGTGACCGGCCTGCAACGGTCCGCGCAATCATTGCGCCTACATCTCAGCGCAGTCGCACTTTCGCCTGAATCGACCACGTAACTGCCGACCAGCCGACAACGGACGGCTTACGACCTAACACACGGTGATAGGGGGCGGGATATGAGGTTCAAGGCGGCCGCTGCAGCTCTGCTCGCGCCAGCTCTGCTGATGGGCTGCGGGCCGGATGGTCCGACAAAGGCCGATACGGGGCTGGCTGTCGGTGCCATCGCTGGCGGCATTCTCGGGAATCAGGTCGGCAAAGGCTCGGGCCGCGTGCTGGCGACCGTCGCCGGCGCCGTGGTCGGCGGCATCGTCGGCAGCGAGATCGGGCGGGCGCTCGACCGTCAGGACCAGATGCTCGCCCAGGAAGCAGAGTTCGAGGCGCTGGAAAGAGGGCGCTCGGGTGAGCGTAGGCGCTGGCGGAATCCCGAGAGCGGCCGCTATGGCGAAGTCATTCCGGGTGAGCGTTATCGCCGCGGCACCGCCGACTGCCGGGACTTTACACACACGATCTATATCAACGGGCGGCCGGAGACCATGCGGGGAACAGCGTGCCGCAATCCCGACGGAACCTGGCAGAACGTCGGCTGAGCTCGATCCGCCTGACGGCGGGACAGATCCGGCCTGAGCTCAAAACGCTGCTCCGCGACATCGGGGCAGCCGCGCGGCCCTTGCCAGCCTGGGGGTAGGGGCCTATTCCCCTTCGTAGGAAAAAACCTGGGCGCGCTGATGCTATTTTGGGTGCTCTGCGCTGTTCTGACGGCCGCGGTGCTCTATTTCGTGACGCGGCCGCTGACGGTGCCTGTCGCTGGACCTTCGGCGCTTGAGCGCGATAGGGCTTCCGACCTCGCTGTCTACCGCGATCAACTGAGCGAAGTCGAGGCCGATCGCGCGCGCGGTCTGCTGTCCGATGCGGAGGCGGAAGCCGCCCGCATCGAGATTTCGCGCCGGCTGCTGGCACGAGCCGAGTCCGGCGAGCCCGCGCAGGGAGGATCTGGGGAGCGAGGGCTGACGGGCGCCAGAATGGCGTTCATCACGGCCGTTATTCTGGTGCCGGCGGTGTCTCTGGCCCTCTACCTGGCCTATGGCTCGCCGGGCCTGCCGGGACGTCCTCACGCCGAGCGGGTTGCCGCGTCGGCAGACAAGGCGACGATCGAGACTCTCGTCGCCAAGGTCGAGGAGCGACTGAGAGCGCACCCCGAAGACGGGCAGGGGTGGGATGTGATCGCCCCTGTTTATTTCCGGCAGGGCCGGTTCGACGAGGCCGTGCAGGCCTATCGGAACGCCATCAGGCTTCTGGGTGAATCGCCAAAGCGGCTCGCCGGCTTGGGCGAGGCGCAGGTCTTCGCGAAGAACGGCATCGTGACCGAGGATGCGAGGCGGGCCTTCCAGCGGCTTGCCGAGCTTGAGCCGTCGCGGCCGGAGCCCCGGTTCTGGCTCGCGCTCGCCAAAGAGCAGGATGGCGATATCGGCGGTGCGCTCGCGGACTATCGCAAGCTCGTCGCGGATGCCCCGGCGGATGCGGACTGGCGCGCTCCCGTCGAGCAGCGTATCGCCATGCTGACGCAGAGGCGCGCTGGCGATCCTAGGGATGAAGCGGAGCGTGGTCCGACCGAGCAGGATATCGCGGCAGCCGGGAAGCTCGCGCCCGGCGAGCGGGCCGCGATGATCGAGCAGATGGTCGAAGGACTCGCCCAACGCCTCGAAACCGAAAGTCAGGACCTGGCCGGCTGGCAGCGCCTCATGCGCGCCTATGCCGTGCTCGGACAGAAGGACAAGGCCAACGACGCGCTGGCAAAAGCACGCAAGGCCTTCGCCGGGGATGAGACCTCGCTCGCTGCGCTCAACGATCTGGCGCGCAAGCTGGGCCTCGACTCATGAGGAGCAAGTGAGGCGTCGATGACGCGGAAGCAAAGGCGCGCCATTCTGATCCTTGCCTGCGTGGGCCTGCTCGGGCTTGCGAGCATCCTCGTCCTCTTCGCTTTGCGCGATTCGATCGTCTTCTTCCATACGCCAAGCGAAGTTGCAGAGAAGGGTATCGAGGCCGGCCAGCGGTTCAGGCTGGGCGGTCTCGTTGCAGAAGGATCGGTGCGCCGCGGGGAGGGCGCTGCAGTCGAGTTCGCTGTCACGGACACGGTTAAGACCATAAGTGTCGTCTACCGTGGCGTTCTTCCGGACCTTTTCCGTGAAGGGCAGGGCGTGGTGACCGAAGGCCGGCTCGATCCTAGCGGCAAGTTCCATGCTGATACGGTGCTCGCCAAGCACGACGAGAACTATATGCCGCCGGAGGTGGCAGGTGCGCTGAAAGACAAGGGTGTCTGGCAGCACATGGGCAAACAACAGCCGGCCACGAACTGAGGACGGACCGCACCATTGATCGTTGAGATCGGACATTTTGCGCTCATCCTGGCACTGGCTGTCGCCCTCATCCAGGCGACGATGCCGCTTTGGGGCGCCCACATTCGCGACGAACGCCTGATGGCTGTCGGCCCGCCCGCGGCTCTCGCGCAGTTGCTGCTGGTCGCCATCGCCTTCCTAGCGCTGATGTATGCTTACGTGTGGTCCGATTTCTCGGTCGAGAACGTCTATCTCAACTCCCATTCCGCCAAGCCGCTGATCTACCGGATCTCGGGTCTCTGGGGGAACCACGAAGGCTCGATGCTGCTGTGGATCCTGACGCTCTCCCTGTTCGGCGCCGCGGTTGCAGTCTTCGGCGGCAAACTTCCGGAAACTCTGAGAGCCAACGTGCTCGGCGTGCACGGTGCGATCGCCGTCACGTTCATTTTGTTCATCGTGCTGACGTCGAACCCGTTCAAGCGCCTCGTCCCTGCGCCCGTGGAGGGGCTCGGCCTCAATCCCATCCTGCAGGACCCGGCGCTCGCCTTCCATCCGCCGTTCCTTTATGCGGGCTACGTCGGCTTCTCCATCGCCTTCGCATTTGCCATCGCCGCCCTGATCGAAGGCCGGATCGACGCCGCCTGGGCCCGCTGGGTGCGGCCATGGACTCTCGCTGCCTGGATGATGCTGACGCTCGGCATCTCCATGGGGTCGTGGTGGGCCTACTACGAGCTCGGCTGGGGCGGCTGGTGGTTCTGGGACCCGGTCGAGAACGCCTCCTTCATGCCATGGCTCGCCGGCACCGCGCTGCTGCACTCGGCCGTCGTGATGGAGAAGCGCGAGGCGCTCAAGGTCTGGACGATACTGCTGGCCATCCTGACCTTCTCGCTGAGCCTGATGGGCACGTTCCTCGTGCGTTCGGGCGTGCTGACCTCGGTGCACGCGTTCGCCGTCGATCCGGCGCGGGGCGTGTTCATATTGGGCATTCTCGTCATCTTCATCGGCGGGGCGCTCGCGCTGTTCGCCCTGCGGGTCGGGGAGCTGCGGCAAGGCGGCTTGTTCGCGCCGATCAGCCGCGAAGGAAGCCTGGTGCTCAACAACCTGCTGCTGACGACGGCCTGCGCCACCGTCTTCATCGGCACGCTCTATCCGCTCGCCCTCGAAGCGTTTACCGGCGACAAAATCTCCGTAGGGGCACCCTTTTTCGACGCGACCTTCGGGCCGCTGATGCTGCCATTGCTGGTGGCGCTGCCGTTCGGCCCCTATCTGGCATGGAAACGCGGTGACCTGACGGCGGCCACGCAGCGGCTTTGGGCAGCGGCAGCCGTTACTTTGCTCGCGATCATTGTGGCTTATGCCGTCGCCTATCCTGGCCCATGGCTGGCGCCGTTGGGCATTGCTCTCGGCGTTTGGGTGATGGCGGGTGCCTTGAGCGAGTGCGCCTCGCGGATCAAGCTGGGGCAGGTGCCATTGGCGGAAAGCTGGCGGCGTCTCACGGGCCTGCCGCGCGCCGGCTTCGGGATGTCCGTTGCGCACTTCGGAGTTGGCATGATGGTGGTGGGTATCATCGCCACCAGCGCCTACCAGAGCGAGCGCATTCTGGTGATGAAGCCAGGGGACCAGGTGGAAATTGCGGGCTACACGCTGACCTTCAAAGGAGCAGCGCCGCAGCGCGGGCCGAACTATCGCGAGGAAGTCGGATTGTTCGAGGTGGAGCGCGGCGGCCGTGTCGTGACCAATCTCACGCCATCGAAGCGGATGTACGACGCGCCCCCGCAGCCGACGAGCGAAGCCGGCATCCACGTCTCGTGGCGCGGGGACCTTTATGTCGTGCTGGGAGATCAACAAACGGACTCCTCTGGCGGATATGCGGTGCGGCTCTATTTCAACCCGCTCGTCCGGTTCATCTGGACCGGCGCCGTCGTGATGTTCCTGGGCGGCCTGTTGTCGCTTTCGGATCGCCGCCTGCGCGTCGGTGCGCCGAGGCGGGCGCGCCGCGTACGCGCCGCAGCTGTTCCTGCGGAGTGAGATGATGATGGCGCGTCCGTGCCGGGCCGTCCTGTGGCTCCTCGTTTTCCCGTTTCTGTTTCTCGGCGCGGCCGCCTCGCTCGCCGTGGAGCCGGACGAGATGCTCGCCGACCCGGCTCTCGAGGCCCGGGCGCGCGCACTGTCGGCCGAGCTGCGGTGCGTGGTGTGTCAGAACCAGTCGATCGACGATTCGAATGCGCCGCTGGCACGCGATCTCCGCATTCTGCTGCGGGAGCGTCTAGCGGCCGGAGACAGCGACGAGCAGGTGAAGCAGTTTCTGGTCGACCGCTACGGCGCCTTCGTCCTGCTCAGGCCGCCGTTCAACGCGCACACGCTCCTCCTGTGGCTCGCGCCGCCGATCATCCTCGTAGGTGCGGGAGTGCTCCTCTTTCGCTACATGTCGGGCAGAGGCCGCACCGCACCGGCCGAGGTGAGCCAGTCTTTGACGGCCGAGGAAGAAGAGAAGCTGCGCTCGCTGCTGGCCGCCGAGAGCCCCGATGCGGGCTCCGCCGGGCGCGAAAACCGCTGACGCCCGTCGTTCTGCCGGCGAAAACGAGCCAACCTTACCGATATTTAATCCTCCAGAAACGCCGCTGTAAGGCGCGGTGACCTACATTTGCGGGCAAGTCCCATCAGCGACTTGGAAAAGAGGAGCCTCATATGTCGACCGAGAACGACAAAGTCCGTGCAACGCGCATTCGGATGCCGCGTCGCACGAAGGGGCCGCTTGTGGCGGCGCTCGCCGGTGTCAGCGCGCTTGCCCTGGTGACCGTGTCACCGTCAATTCCTGTGCGGGCGCAGTTCAACCCGCAAGGCTCGGGCGTTGAGACGCTCGGACGGGCTCCGCTCTCCTTCGCCGATATCGTGGAGCGCGTGAAGCCGGCGGTAGTCAGCATCAATGTCATCGAAGGGGAAGCGCGGGTTGCGCGCAATGACGACGACAAAAACCTGCCCGACGGTTTCCCAAACCTGCCCGAGGATCACCCGCTGCACGACTTCTTCAAGAACCTGCCGCGCGAATTCCGCATGCCGATGCCGCGTCCGATGCCACGTCAGCGGCAGGCAACCGGGTCCGGCTTCCTCATCTCGCCCGACGGCTACGTGGTGACGAACAACCACGTGGTCGACGGTGCCACCAAGGTCACCGTCTCCTTCGAGGAGCAGGAGAAATACGAGGCCGACATCGTCGGCACCGACCCGCGCACGGATCTCGCCCTTCTCAAAATAAAGGTGGGGAACGGCAAGCAATTCCCATACGTGAAGTTCGCGTCGAAACCGCCCCGCGTCGGTGACTGGGTGCTCGCTGTCGGCAACCCGTTCGGCCTCGGTGGCACGGTGACGGCGGGTATCGTCTCGGCGCTCGCGCGTGACATCGGCTCGGGCCCGTATGACTTCATGCAGATCGACGCGGCCGTGAACCGCGGCAACTCGGGAGGCCCGACATTCAACCTCAACGGCGAGGTCGTCGGCGTCAACACGGCGATCTACAGCCCGTCTGGCGGCAACGTCGGCATCGCCTTCGCGGTGCCTGCCGAGACGGCAAGCGAGGTCGTGACGCAGCTCAAGGAGCGGGGGACCGTCCGCCGCGGCTGGCTTGGCGTGCGTATCCAGTCCATCAACGAGGACATCGCCGCAGGACTGGGCCTCAAGGAGCCGAAGGGTGCACTCGTCAACGACGTGACGCCGAATGGCCCGGCAGATCAAGCTGGCCTCAAGAGCCAGGATGCGATCCTGGCCGTGAACGGCGACCCGATCAGCGACAGCCGTGAGCTGGCGCGCAAGATCGCCGAGTTCGCGCCAAATACGCCGGTGGACATCAAGATCCTTCGCAACAACAAGGAGATGAACGTCAAGGTGACGCTCGGCACCTTCCCCGACAGCAAGGAGGAGATCGCGCGGCTCGAGCAGGGTGGACCGGCAGGGTCGGAGATGAACGCCCTCGGCCTGACGCTCGGCCCGGCCCCGGCCCGGAAGGGCGGCAAAATCGAAGGCGTCCAGATCACCGATGTCGATTCGGACTCCGATGCAGCGGCCAAGGGGCTGAAGTCCGGCGATGTGATCCTCGAGGTGAACAGCCGCGAAGTGAAGTCGCCGGCCGACGTCGAGGAGGCCGTGAAGGAGGCCAAAGAGCTCAACCGCAAGGCCGTACTGCTGACCGTCCGCTCTGGTGACCAGAAACGCGTCGTTGCCGTCCAGATGAAGGGCTGAAGTCAACCAGCCTGACGTGACTTGAGCGAGGCGGCCCCGTCCGGGATTTCTGGACAAGGCCGCCTCGTTCCGTTTCTCTGGATCCGATCGCGAAGGCAGGCTCCAGATGCGCGTGCTGGTAATCGAAGACGATCGAGAAGCGGCGCACTTCCTCCAGAAGGCGCTGAAGGAGAGCGGGCATGCCGCCGTCGTCACCCACGACGGTGAGGAAGGGCTCGAGGCCGCGCGCGAGGGCAAGTTCGATGTGCTGATCGTGGACCGCATGCTGCCGAAGCTCGACGGGCTGTCGGTGGTTCGTCTGCTGCGGGACGAGGGCGACCGCACGCCGGTTCTGATCCTCTCCGCACTGGGGGAGGTCGACGACAAGGTCAAGGGTCTGCGGGCCGGCGGGGACGACTATCTCACGAAGCCGTATGCCTTCTCCGAGCTGCTGGCGCGCATCGAGGCGCTGTCCCGGCGCAGCGATCCGCAGCAGGAGCAGACCCGCTACGTCGTCGGCGACCTGGTGCTCGACCGGCTCTCTCATCGCGTGACCCGGGCCGGAGAGCCGATTACGTTGCAGCCGCGGGAGTTCCGCTTGCTCGAATACCTGATGCGCCATGCCGGTCAGGTCGTGACGCGCACCATGCTGCTCGAGCACGTCTGGGATTATCATTTCGATCCGCAGACCAATGTCATCGACGTCCACATCTCCAGGCTCAGAGCGAAGATCGACAAGAACTTCGAGGAGTCCCTGCTGCATACGATCCGTGGCGCGGGATACATGATCCGTGCTGGCAAGAGCTAACCCGCTGCTGCCGCATTTCACCCGGACGACGGCTTTCCGGCTGATGGCCGCGTACGTGGCCGTTTTCGTGACCGTCGCGGCGGTGATTGCCGGGGTGATCCTCTGGCAGACGAACCAGCTCCTCATCCGCCAGATCTTCGCCACGCTGCGCACGGAAGCCGAAAGTGTGCAGGATGCCGTCAGGCAGCGCGGCCCGGCTGCGGCTCCGGACATCATTGCCGAGCGCAGCCGCTTGTCGGAAGGAGGCCTCTACTTCCTCGCCGATCCGCAGGGCCATAAACTCGCCGGCAATCTCAACCGGTGGCCGCCCGAGCTGCGCGACCAGTCAGGCGGGTTGTTCCGCTACGCAGCAACGACAGGGGAGCAATCGCGGGAGCGTGTTGCGATCGGCATTCCCGTCGCCTTGGAGCGAGGCCAGCGGCTGCTCGTCGCCCGCGACGTGGAGGAGCAGCGCCAGTTCATCGGCCGGGTGCGGTCGCTTTTTCTGGCTGGCTTCGGACTTCTGGTGTTGCTGGGGCTCGGCGGGGGCCTGGCCGCGAGCCGCCTGATCCTGCGGCGGATCGCGAAGATCACCACGACGGCTCGGTCCATCATGCGCGGCGACCTTTCCCGCCGGATCGCGACCAGCGGCACCGGAGACGAGCTGGACGAGCTGTCGCGCAATCTCAACGCCATGCTGGACCGCATCGAACAGCTCATGGCGGGCCTGAAAGAGGTCTCCGACAACATCGCCCATGATCTCAAGACACCGCTCAATCGCCTGCGCAACCGCGCCGAAGCGGCGTTACGGGAGGCCCGTTCGGCGGAGGATTACCAGGAGGGCCTGGAGCGGACGATCGACGAGGCCGATGAGATCATCAAGACGTTCAACGCACTCCTGCTGATTGCGCGGCTCGAGGCCGGCGCCGTCGACGAGAGCAAGGAGATCTTCGACTTGACAGCACTGGTGCGTGATCTGGTCGAGCTCTATGAGCCGCACGCTGAAGAAAACCGGCGGAAGCTCGCGTTCGAGGCCGAACAAGGAGAAATCCTTGTGAGAGCAAACCGACAGCTCATCGGCCAGGCGGTTGCCAATTTGCTCGACAACGCCATCAAGTACGGCGGACCGGCTCCCGATTCGCCGAATGGGGGCTCCGCGAGCGACATCGAGGTCCGCCTCTCCCGGACCGAGGGCGGCGTCGAGATCGTCGTGGCCGATCACGGCCCGGGCATTCCTGCCCTCGACCGGGAGCGCGCGCTGAAACGCTTCGTCCGGCTCGAGGCGAGCCGCACGCGGCCGGGGACAGGGCTCGGCTTGAGCCTCGTGGCGGCGGTGGCGCGGCTGCATGAGGGCCAAGTGAAGCTGGAGGACAACAAGCCGGGATTGCGGGTCGTGCTTTCCTGGCCGATCCCGGCGATGCTGGAGAGACCCGAGACGAAGGTGGCGGTCAGCCAGACGAGGATTGCCCAATGAGCACACTGGCAAGCGCGCCAGCTTCTCTTCAAGACCGTTTGCGACAGGCCCCATTCGGCGCGGAGGACCCGCACATCGCGGAAGCCGTTCGCGAGCTTGAGGCGGAGATGGCGGACGCTTCGCGCGCCGCCGGTTCCAGCATGACCGAGCAGGCCCGGCAACTCCTGGGCGGCGTTCTCGCCGGCTCGCCATACCTTTCAGGTCTGATGCGCCGCGATCCGGCAAGGCTCGTCCGGGTCCTCTCGCGCGCTCCGGAGGAAAGCCGCGCTGATCTGCTCGAAAGCGTGGCTCGACAGGCGACGGCAGCGCAGTCAGTCACGGAGCTGATGGCCGCCCTGCGCATCTTCAAGAACGAGGTCGCGCTGCTGACGGCGCTTGCTGATTTGGGCGGCGTCTGGGACCTGGCGGATGTCACCCGCACGCTCACACTTGCCGCGGATGCGGCCGTCGAGCACGCCGTTCGCTTCCTGTTCCGGCGGGCAGTCGCCAATGGGACCTGGGCGGCGCCGGACCATGCCGCCCCGGACCGGGACTCCGGCTACATCGTGCTCGGCATGGGCAAGTACGGTGCCCAAGAGCTCAATTATTCCAGCGACATCGACCTCATCGTCTTTTTCGACAAGCAGCGCCTGAAGCTCCGCGCCGACCTCGAGCCGCAAACCTTCTTCGTGCGCATGACACGCGAGCTGGTGCGTATCCTGCAGGAGCGCACCGGCGACGGCTACGTCTTCCGAACGGACCTCAGGCTGCGACCCGACCCCGGAGCGACCCAGGTCGCGCTGTCGACGGACGCGGCGCTGACCTACTACGAGAGCTTCGGCCAGAACTGGGAGCGCGCCGCCATGATCAAGGCGCGGCCGGTGGCGGGGGACATCGCAGCGGGCAGAGCGCTGCTTTCGGAGCTGTCGCCGTTCATCTGGCGCAAGTATCTCGACTTCGCCGCCATCGCCGACATCCACGCCATGAAGCGCCAGATCCACGCGCACCGGGGCTTCGGCAAGATCGGCGTGGCCGGGCACAACATCAAGCTCGGCCGCGGCGGCATCCGGGAGATCGAGTTCTTCGTACAGACGCAGCAACTCATCGCCGGAGGTCGGCAGCCCGATCTCAGGACGCCGCAAACGCTCGTCACCCTCGATCGCCTGGCGGAGCGCGGCTGGATCAAGCCCGGGGTTCGTGACGACCTGGCGCGCAGCTACACCTATCTGCGCGGCATCGAGCACCGCCTGCAGATGGTGGCTGACGAGCAGACGCATTCGCTGCCCAATGCACCTGAAGCGCTCGCCTCGTTCGCCCGGTTCGCAGGCTATCCATCCACGGACGCGTTCTCGAAAGAGCTGGTCGCGCATCTGGAGGCGGTGCAGCGGCACTACGCGGCTCTGTTCGAGGACATGCCGGAGCTGACCCGCGGCGGCGCCAATATGGTGTTCGCGGGCTCGGCGGACGACCCGCAGACGGTGGAGGCCCTGGCCAGGATGGGCTACTCGCAGCCGCATCAGGTGATCGACACCGTGCGCGGCTGGCACCACGGCCGCTATGCCGCCGTGCGCACGGCCCAAGCGCGCGAGCGGCTGACGGAAGTGCAAGCGGTGCTGATTGAGGCGCTGGCGCAAACGGCCAACCCGGACAGCGCGCTGGCCAGCTTCGACCGATTCCTGGCCCAACTGCCGGCCGGTGTGCAGCTGTTTTCGCTGCTCAGGGCCAATCCCAACCTGCTGCGGCTGGTGGCAGACATCATGGGCTCGGCGCCGCGGCTGGCGCGCATCCTGAGCCGCCGCCGGCGGGTGCTCGATGCCGTGCTGGACCCGCGCATCATCGGTAATCTTCCAACTCCAGAGGAGCTCGATGCGCTGATCCGCGACGAGATCGAGAGCACGGACGACTATCAGGAGATCCTGGACCGCGCCCGGATCATCGGCAACGAGCAGATGTTCCTGATCGGGGTGCGAGTACTTTCCGGCATCATCGTCCCGTCCCAGGCCGGCGGAGCCTACGCGCTGCTCGCCGACCACCTCATCCGGGCGCTGCTCAAGGCGGTGGAGCGGGACTTCGCCAGGTTGCACGGGCGGGTTTCCGGCGGCCAGGCGGCGGTCGTGGCCATGGGAAAGCTTGGCGGCCGGGAAATGACGGCCGCCTCCGACCTCGACCTCATACTCGTTTACGATTTCGCGCCGGATGCGGTGCAGTCGGACGGCAGCCGACCGCTGGCGCCCAGCCAGTACTACGCCCGCCTGACCCAGCGGCTGATAAGTGCGCTTTCCTCGCCGACGGCCGAAGGACAGCTTTATCAGGTCGACATGCGTCTGCGTCCTTCCGGCCAGCAAGGCCCGGTCGCCACGCAGCTTTCAAGCTTCATCGAGTATCAGGCGCACCAAGCCTGGACCTGGGAGCACATGGCGCTGACCCGCGCACGTGTCGTCGCGGGGGCGCCGGAGCTGCGGGCCAAGGTGGAGCAGGCCATCCGCGATGCCCTCGTCCAGCCCCGAGACCGCGCGAAGATCGCAGCCGATGTGCACGATATGCGCCAGCGCATCGCCGCCGAGAAGGGCACGGACGAAATCTGGGATCTGAAGCAGGTGCGCGGCGGGCTCGTGGATCTCGAGTTCATGGCCCAGTACCTGCAGCTCATTCATGCGGCCGAGCATCCCGATGTTCTCGACCAGAACACCGTTCGGGCCCTGCAGAAGCTCGATGGCAAGGGCCTGATCCCAGGTGGCGCAGGCACGATCCTGATTCCGGCAGCCCAGCTCATCAACGACCTGACGCAGATCGTCCGTCTGTGTGTCGACGGTCCATTCCGGGCCAACGAGGCCTCCCAAGGACTCAAGGACCTGCTGGCCCGCGCGGCGCACGCGCCGAGCTTCGAGCGCCTCGAGGCCGATCTGCGGCTGATGCTCGCCGAGACGGCGAGCCTGTTCGATCAAATCGTCTCCTGAACCGGACGCGACGGGTTCGCAGTGGATATCTCGTTCCTGGATTGCCGGGGACGAGATCCCGACCTCTTGGAGATGAGAGTATGAAAAAGAAGACGATGATCTTGATCGCGGGCGTGTTGATCGCCGCGGGCGGAGCTGCCGCCGTGGCTGGCGTCGGCGAGAAGCGCGCTCGCTTTGGTCATGGGCCGGGCACGGGCGCCATGTTCGCGCACATGGGCGGGCATGGATTTGGCTTCGGCCGGGGCGGGGGATTGAAGGCCCTCGATGCCGACGGCGACGGCGTCATTACGATCGAGGAAGCCCTGGCTGCTCGCAGCCCCGTATTTGCCCGTATCGACACCAACGGCGACGGCGTGATCGACGCACAGGAGATCGAGGCCGAGGTGAACCTCAACACCCAGTACTGGACCCAGGCGATGTTTCACCGGCGCGACCGCGATGGTGACGGCCTGATCAGCAAGGAGGAGTTCAGCAGCAAAAAGTACCGTAGCGAGCGGCGGGCCGAGCGTGCCGAGGACGGCAAGGACGACGATCGCAGTGATCGCGCCCGGCGCGGCCACCGTTACGGCTGGCATGGACACGGTCACCATCACCATCGCTGGCATCACAGCCGCTGGCGTGGGGATAGGATGGCTTCGCGCTTCGAGAAGATGGACCTCAATGCGAACGGCACGCTCGAAGCCAGCGAGGTCGAGACCGCGATCAAGCCCCGTGTGACGCGCCGGGTGAACAGGATGATCTCTCGGTTCGATCAGGACAACGACGGCCGCGTCACCCGAGAGGAGTTCGAGAAGCCCGCGCGCGATCGCTTCGCGATGCGGGACATCAACAAGGATGGCAGGATCAGCGAGGAAGACCTGCCGCCGATGATGCGCGGGCGGGGCATTCTGCGCTAGTGTGATGATCGAGAAATTCGCAGGCGGTCGCGACATGTGTCTCAAGCGAATTTCTCGATCTGAGTCACACGCGCGGGTCTATGACCCTCGTGTCCCTCTTGATTGCGAAGTTCGCTCCCGAACCTGGTCGCGAACTCCAGCGAGCTTCGGAATCGGGACACCAGAACGGGCGCACCCGATGACGTACGGGGAGGGACGGTGCGAGGAAAGTGGGGTGAGCAGGGGGGATCTTCGGCCGGGTCTGTTGGCGGGCCAGCCGGGGACTCCACGACCACTGACGCCTCACTCCTCGCGCGCGCGGGACGCGGCGATGCCGCCGCTTTCCGCGAGCTGGTGGACCGGCACCTCCCCGCAGCCCTGGGCATCGCAAGGCGCATGCTCCAGGACGATGCGGAGGCCGAGGACGTGGCGCAAGAGGCGCTGCTGCGCCTCTGGCGGACGGCATCTGACCTGGAGGTCGGTCCTGCGGGAGTCCGGCCGTGGCTCAGGCGAGTGGTTTCGAACCTGTGCATCGACCGGATCCGCTCGTCGCAACGCACCGATGTGACTGACGAGGTCCCGGACATGCCGGCGGAGACGAACCAGTTTCGCGAGCTGACCCAGCAGGACCTGTCGGCTCGCGTCGACGAAGCGCTGAAGAACTTGCCGGAACGGCAGCGCCTTGCGCTGACACTGTTCCACTACGAGGGCATGAGCCATCTCGAGATCGGAGAGGTGATGGGCGTGTCGGTCGAGGCGGTCGAGTCCCTTCTGGGCCGGGCCCGCCGGACACTGAAGGCGACGTTGAAGAATGATTGGCGGCAGCTCCTCTCGGAGGCCTGAGGGCAGTCGCGGAGGCGGAAATGGCAGGTGATAAGAATTCGGCAGATTTGACAGCCCTCGAGGAGCACCTCGAAATCCACGGCTCTCGCATCGAGCGTTGGCCGGATGCCGCCCGCCGACGCTTCGATCTCCTGCTCAAGGAGAACGCACGCGCGCGCGAGCTGCTGGCCGAGGCGCGCGCGCTCGACGATTTGCTCGACCGGGCGCCCCTGCCGGATGCGCGCCGCATGGCGGACCTCACTGAGCGGATTGCCGCGCTCGCGAAGGCCGAAGGGAGAGAACAGCGGACGGCCGCTCCTGTGATCGACCTCACGGCGCGCCGCCAGGCGCGACGGCCGCCGGTCACGCCGATGCGCTGGAAAGTCGCCTCGGCGCTGGCGGCCTCGTTGCTCGCCGGCATCTATCTCGGATCGTCGCCGCCGGTCAGCACCGCCGTCGAGTCTGTGGCGAGCCTTGTCGGTGTCGCCCCTGACAACGAGAGCTCCGACCTTGTGCTGATCTATGATCCTGCTGCTGATGAAGAGGAATTCCTATGAGCGAGCCTGAGGGTTCAGGGGCGGCATCCGCACGCCGGGTCCCGCGCTGGCTGTGGGCCGTGCTCATCGTATCCCTGGGTCTCAACCTGCTTGTGGCTGGGGTGGTTGCCTCGGCCGCTTGGCATTTTCACAGCCTCAATGGCTCGCGCGGGCGGCTTTCGGCCTATCTCGAGACCCTGCCTCCGCAGAGATCCGAATTTTTGCAAGGCATCCGGGAGCGCTTCCAGCCGGTATTGCGGCCATTGCGCCAGGAAATCAGAGAGACGCGGCGTGAAGCAGCCCGGCTCTTCGCGGCCGACCCTCTGGATAAGCAGGCTCTCGTCGCGACGCATCAGCGCCTGATGGACGCGGAGGTTCGAATTCGCCAGTCCTACACCCAGCTCATGACGGAGCTGGCGGAGAACATGACGCCGCAAGAGCGCCGCGACTTCATAGAATGGCGGGAGCAACGCCGCCGCGGCTCGCACCGCTCAGCCAACCTCAGCAGTCAGCAGTAGCAGCGCGCTGCCTGACTGTTCCCGCACCGCACCCTGCCGCCATTGCAGAGCTTCGTCTAGAGTCGGTCCGCTGCCCGGCGTTGCTCGTAGGCCTTCAGATGCGTGAAGCTGATGCGATGCAGCGTGTCGTCGATGCCGTGAGCGCGGGCCTTCTCCAGCATGAAGCCGACGATGTGATCCGATTCGACGGGACCTTTCCGCTCGATGTCGCGCAGCATCGAGGCGGCCATCTGTGAGCCGGTGTCGGTGAAGACCTTACCGAACCGTTCGATGAATTCCTCGGGCATGGGGTGGCCTTCCGCGGCGGCGATCTGCGCATTCCGATCGAGAAACGCCAGCGTCAGGCCGCTGCCGTCCGGCGTGCGCGCAATCTCGCCGACGTTGGCCCGCATCAGCGTCGTCATGCTGGCGAGCGTCGACAGCATGACGAGCTTTTCCCACATCTTCTGGATGATGTCGGGAACGGCGACGGCGTTCGCCTTCCCGCTGGTCTTGTCGAACGCTGCCTTGAGCGCCTCCACCCGTGGGCTCGAGGCGGCGTTTTGTTCTCCGAATGTGATCGTGTTCCAGTCGTTGAGGTGCTTCACGAGCCCGTCCGGCTGCAATGTGATGGCAATCTGTGCCATGCCGCCGAGAACGCGCTCCCTTCCGAAGACCTCGTTGAGCCGGTCCATATGGGACATGCCGTTGAGCAGCGGAAGGATCGCGGTATTCGGCCCGACGGCCGGTCTGATGGCCTCGATTGCGCTATCGAGGTCGTAGGCCTTGCAGGTCAGCAGCACGTAGTCGGCGGGGGAGCGTATCTCTTCGGCGAGCCGCGCATCGACGGGCACGGTGAAATCACCGTGCACGCTCTCGACCCTGAGCCCATCCTTTTGGAGCTGCGCCTTGCGGCCAGGCCGCACGAGAAAGGTGACGTTGGCCGCCGAGGCCTCCACCAGCCGGCCTCCGAAATAGCCACCGATGCCACCGGCGCCGAGGCATACAACGTGCATGACTGTCCTCCCACTGATCCCGGGTGCTCAGGCCAAACGGCAACAAAAAAGGCCTCCGCCAAGCGAAGGCCCTTTATGTACCAGATAAGGCAAAACCTCAGCCCTCGAGCGACTGATTGATCCAATCCTCAAGACGCTTTTTCTGCACCAGCGCGCCGACGTGCTGATTGGCGACCTTGCCGTCCTTGAAGAGCATGAGGGTGGGCATGGCCTGAATTCGGAACTGCTGCGTCACTTCAGGGCTCCGGTCGACATCGACCTTCACCACCTTGACCTTGCCTTTCATTTCCTGCGCGACCTGCTCGAGCGCCGGAGCCATGGCCTTGCACGGCCCGCACCACTCGGCGAAGAAGTCGACGACAACCGGCTCTGGGGACTTCAGCACCTCGGTGGCGAAGTCGCTATCGGATACCATCTGCGTCACGGTGAATCTCCCTGCAGCGCCCCCCGCGACTCGGGAGGCCAAGCACTTTGTGTCGTCCGGAACGTAAGGAGGGGGTCATCGGGCGTCAAGCTGAGGGCTGCCATGCTCCCAGAGCAAGGCCTCGTGCAAATCCAGAAGCTCTTGCGGAATTGGCATCAGTCGCGCCCCGTCCGTCCACAGAATCGCTGCGCTAACGGGAAGCTCCGGGAAGACCTGACCGACGACGAGGCGGTAGGCCGCAAGCTGCAGCAGATAGGCCTTGGGCACCTCCTCGGGCTGCTGCGGCGGGGGGCGGTTGGTCTTGTAATCGAGCAGCAAAACCTCGCCCGGTAGCCGGACGAGCCTGTCGATCTGTCCCGTGATCCTGACAGCAGGCCGCCGGCCCGCCGGGTCGGGAATGGCTGCGGCAATTGGCACTTCGGCGCGGCTTTCCGGGCCGAACAAGCTTCCGAACTGCGGATCACGGAGGATCGAGAGAACTTCCTCGACGATGTCACTACGGACGTTTTCGGGCAGGCTTTCGCCGCGAACAGCAATGAAGCTGTGGGCGGCATCAGCCCAGCGGTCGACCGGAAAGGATGGCAGATGCTCCAGCAGCGCGTGCGTGAGCGTACCGCGCAGGAACCGGTATTCCGAGGAAAGAGCAAGCGGTGATGGACTGACCATCGAGGGCGCAGAGGTTCGAGCGACGAGCGGATCACCGATCTCGTCCGTTTCGAGGCGCGCCAAGCGCGATGGCGATAGCGGGAACGTGGTGGCCGGCTCACGCGGCGCCTTGCGCTTTGCCCAATCCGGTAGCGGCTCGGGGCTCGCGAGTCTGGTGGCTTCGTTCCGAGGTTCTTCTGGCGGCGCTGTCTGCGGGCAGGCGTAACGCAGAACCGTCCTGCCGTCCTCCGTCTCCACGGTTTCGCAGACGTCGCGCAGTGCCCCCTCGATCAGGTCGTACCAGCAGCCCTTACCGCGCCCGCTCTTCGTCTCGAAACCGGCGACGTAGAGCCGGTCGCGGGCGCGCGTCATCGCCACGTAGAGCAAGCGGTTGCGCTCCTCGGTCTCCGCGGCCTCGATCGCCGCCTTGGCGGCCTCTACTGCGGGGTGATCACGGGTTTCCTTCACTGGCCAGACATAGGGATCGGGAAACCCCATCGGTTTGGTGACACCCGGAAGCGGTATGAGCGCACTGTGCGGCCGGCCCGATCGCGACGAGCAGGTGTCCGGAAGGAACACAATCGGGGCTTCCAGGCCCTTCGCTCCGTGCACGGTCATGACGCGCACTTCTTCCCGCCCGTGGTCCTGGTCGCGCTTGATCTCGACGTGCAGCCGCCGCAGCCAGGTGACGAAGCCCTGCAGCGAGGGCGGGTTGCGGTCGTCGTACTGGAGCGCGAGATTCAGGAACTCGTCGATCGGCTCCGCCGCCTCGGCCCCGAGCCGCGCGAGCATCCGCTGACGCATGCCCTCGTTGTCGAGAATGCCTGCGAAGAACTCGTAAGGCGGCCGGTAATCGGCTTCGGCCCGCCAGCGCCGCAGCGTGTCGGCGGCGAACTCCAGCCGCGGGTTCGTCTTCGCTGCGGCGAGAAGCGCGTTCCAGAGGGAGCCGCTCCGGCCCGGCGCGAAGGTCAGCAGATCGTCGTCGTCGAGGCCGAACATCGGCGACTTCAGAATAGCCGCCAGCGCCAGATCGTCCTCGGGCAGTATCAGGAACTCGCCGAGCGCGATCATGTCCTCAACCGCGATCTGCTCGGTGAGCTGCATGCGGTCGCTTCCGGCAACAGGAATTCCGCGCGCCTTCAGCGCCGCCACCATGGGCGCGGCGAACGGCTGACGCTTGCGGACGAGGATCAGAATGTCGCCGGGCCGGATGGGCCGATCTTCGGATTGGAGCCGCTCGCCGCGCGCCAGCCAGTCCCTGATCGTGTTGGCAATCCGGTCGGCGACCTTGATCACCGGCGACTGCGCCGGCTTGTCGGCGAGCGGTGACCAGGGCTCCGCCGGCTCGATCGTTTCGAACGCCTCGGTCGGCCAGATTTCCACGAAACCGGCCTGTCCGATGCGGCGCGCCTGATGACGGACGGGCTCTGCCGCTGCGGTGAGCCCGGGTGTGCGCGTGTGATCGGAGAAAACGCGGTCCACGCTGGCCAGTATCGGCTCTGTCGAACGGAACGAGAGCGTCAGCGGGACCGTGCGCCAGTTGAGACCCGCCTGCGCTGCGGTGTCCTCGAAGACTTTTCCCGTGACGGCGAACAGCTTCGGCTCAGCGCCCTGAAAGCTGTAGATCGACTGCTTCTCGTCGCCCACGGCGAACAGCGTGCGCGTCTTCTCATGGGCGCCGAGGCCGGAGAAGAACTCGCGGGCGAGCCCCGTGATGATCGACCACTGCGACGGGCTCGTGTCCTGAGCCTCGTCGACAAGGATGTGATCGAGCCCGTTGTCGAGCTTGTAGAGCACCCATTGGGCAGAGTCGGAGGACTTGAGCAGGCTCGCCGTGTGCCGGATCAGATCCTCGAAGTCGAGAGCCGCACGGCGGGCCTTGGCCGCCGCATAATGCTGCCGGACCGCGTCCGCCAGCTGCCAGAGAGCGAGTGTCGCATCGGCCAGCTTGTGTGCGATCCGCTGCCCGCAGAGCGCGGCAAAGCACTGCTGCGCCGCGATCAGGGTTGCATGGAGGTCCGGATGGGACGATTGCAGGCCCTTCGTCATCAGGCTGGCCCGCATCTCGCCTCCGCCCGTCAGGAAATAGCGGCGCAATTCCGCCGCCCGCTGCTCCGCCTCGGTTCGCGCCAGCGCCGCTTCGAGGATGCCGGCGTGCCTGGCGTCTGTCTTCGATCCCGTCGCCAGCACGGCTGCCGCATGCCTTAGATCCGGTTCCGGCAGGACGGTCGCGAGCTGCTGTTCGACAGCCGAGAGGCTCGGCGTCGTGATGCCAAGGGCCGCGCTATAGATCTGCCTGGCTTCTTGCAGCGGATCGCCGTCGCGGAAGCCCAGGCGGGACATCTCCTCGAGCCAGTCGCGGCGGCCAAGCGCGTCCTGGAGCACCTTTTCGAAGCTGTCCTCGGCCGCGTAAGCGACGACAGTCTCCAGGGCCTTCCCGAGCTGCTCGTTTCCCGGCGACGTCGCCGTCCTCAGCACGGCGTCGATCGACTGGCGCAGCAGAGTGCCAGCCATCTCGTCGTCGAGAATGGTGAACCCCGGCGGGACGCCGGCTTCGAGTGGGAAGCGCTGTAGAAGGCGCTCGCAGAACGCGTGGATCGTCTGGACCTTCAGGCCGCCTGGCGTGTCAACGGCTTCGGCGAAGAGCTGGCGCGCGCCGCGCACCTCCTCCGCAGACGGCGAACGGCCCAGGAGACCGGACAGCGTCTTGCGCAATTCGGGCTCCGGGCACGTGGCCCAGTGCGAAAGCTCATCAAAGACGCGTTGCGCCATCTCGGCGGCGGCTGTCTTGGTGAATGTCAAACAGAGGATCTTGTCCGGAGCGGTGCCGGAGAGCAGCAGCTTCAGCACGCGCATCTTCAGCACGTGCGTCTTGCCGGCGCCCGCATTCGCGCTGACCCAGGCGGAGGTGTCGGGCTCGGACGCGCTGCGCTGGGCGCGCGCCGTTTCCTCGAGCGCCTTCATGGCCGCGTCAGTCATCGCCGCCCCCCTCCGCCTCGGCACCAAGCCACTCGGCCACCCGGGCGAGATGCTTGTAGTCGTCGTAACGGTAGTCGTAGGCCGGTCTCCGCACGGCCCGGTAGGGGGTCACGGGGTCGTCATAGACGGCGATCAAGCGTTCGAGGCCTGCTCGCGTCTCGTCAATCAGCGACGCGATCTCAGCGTTGATGGATTGCTCGACACCGGCAGGCTCCGCGCCCGAAGCGGAGATGTAGCGCAGCATTGCGATTGCCGATGGACCGAGCCCTTCGAAGCCGCCCGCCAGCGCGATGACGGCCTCCAGCGGCAGCTGCGGCGACCGTCCGTCTGCGGCGCGCTTGGCCAGGGTCTTCACCTGGCTTTCGCCGGCGGTCTTGTAGTCGGTGATCACGAGCCCGTTTTCGGTCACGTCGATGCGATCGGCCCGTGCGGTGAGCGTGAAGGGACCTGCCGGACCACTTAGTACAAGAGAGCCGGACACCTCCGCCAGTACGCGGATCACACCGGCCCGCCGGTTGGGCTCGGTGGCCGCAAACCAGCGCGCGAACCGCTCGAGCCGCGGAACCCAGAATGCCGCCACCCGCGGATTGCCCGTGTACTCGGTGAGAATCTTGCCGGCGATGGCCATCAGCTCGCGCGCCGGTTCGTCCGGCAAATCCGCGGGGTAGCATGCCGCAAACCGCCCCAGGGCCTCGTGCACGATGCCGCCGCGCAGGGCGGCGCTCGGCTCGGCGCCCAAGAGAGGCAGCGGCTCAAGCCCCAGCACGCGTTTGGCGAAGAGCGCATAGGGATTGGTGATCCAGCGCTCCACATCACTCACCGAAAGCCGCCGTGGCCGCAGCGCCAGTTGCGGACAAGGGCAGGGCGGACGTAGTCGCGGGATCGGCTCTACGAGGTCCCTGGCCCGGGCCCAGCCGAGCCACGGTCGGTCAGGTGTGAGCGCATCGCTCAGGCCCATGCCTTCGAGCAATGCCTTGATCCGCAGCAGCCACCGGGACGGCACCGTCGGGGCGCCGTCGACCTTCTCCGCACGGGTGAGATAGACGGTGCGGGCGCCCAGAAGCTGTGCGAAATCGTGAGCCTGATCTCCAATCCGTGCTTCTGGCTGCGGCAGACGAAGCTCATCGCGCATCGGCCGGTTGAGCCATGGGCCGGTGTCGGAAATCCTTGGCCACGTGCCTTCATTCAGCCCACCGATGACGACGACGTCGGGGTGTTGCAGGCGCGCTTCCAGCAGACCCCAGATCGATAACCGCGGATGCGCCGGCAAAGCGCTGCGAACGTTCTCGTCGGCGACGAGGTTGCGATAGAAATCCGGATAGTCCGCAGCGGCGAGGCGCGGCGCGACGAGAGCGGGATCGATGAGACCCGCGAGAAGGACCGCGGCGGCCTCTCCCGCCTCCTCGCTCCAGAGGGGCGAAGCCACAGTTCCCACGGCATCTGCTGGCGCCGCGAGCGCCTCCGCCACCGCCACATGCGCACGCACGAACTCGGCGAGGGCCTGCTTGCCCGGCCGGCCGCTCAGCTCGGTCAACGGCTGGAAGGCGGTTCGCAGCCGGGCGAGAAGGTCGCGCGCTGCCCGCCAATCTGAGGTGCCCAGCTGCCGTTGTGCCTTGGTTCTCGGCTGTTGAGCCGCGCGCTCGATCGCCGCCTCGATGCCGTCGAGGCCGCGTCCGAAGTAATCGGTCCGGAAGGCAGCGAGCTCCAGCGCGCGAGCGACGCGGCGTGCGTCGCGGGCAGAGAGCCCAAGCAATGTGAGGGGATGCTTGAGCAGCGCCATCACGGCGGCCGGCTCGAAATCCCGGTCGAAGGCGTCGATGACGAGATCGAGGAAGGTGCCAGGCACAGTCTTCCGGAACGGCCGCCCGGCCGAGTCGTCGACCAGGACGCCCCAGCTTTCGAGCCGGTTCACGACCCTGCGGGCGAGGATCCGGTCAGGCGATACGAGTGCCGCCGTTCGCTCAGGCGTCTCCAGTGCCTCACGCAGGATCAGCGCGATCACCTCCGCTTCGTCCTGCGCGGTCGGCGCTTCGATCAGGGACACCCCGCGTAACGCATCGCGGACGGCGCCGGGATCGGTCGTCTCGACGAACCGGCTCCACAGGTGGGTCGTGCTGGCCGGCCGCAAGGCTTCGCTCACGAAGGCGGCGCGCAACATGGAAGGTCCGTCCGCCTCAGAGCCGGGCAGGCATTTGACGGCAGACCGCGAGACACCGAGGCGGGACAGCAACTTTGAAAGGCCGTGCTGGGGATGCTCCGGATGCTCCCGCAAGCGCCCCCAGCCCGCTTCATCGAGCGTCTGATCGAGGCCGGGCAGCACGATGGCGCCGTTCTGCAATCCCAGCACGACCTGCATCAGCTCGGCCGTCGCCGGTATGCTGCCGGTGACGCCAGCAACGATGACGGGGGCGGTGGGCGGATTGGCGGCCAGCCGTTCCGCCTCGGCAAGGATCAGCCGGTTGCGCCGGTCCATCGGGGAAGTGAGGCCGCGCTCGGCCAGATGCTTCGGCCACCAGTCGAGCACGATCTTGAGGAACTCGAGGGTCTGCTGCCAATGCTCTGAGAACGGCTCCGGCACGAGATCCGGCAGGCGATCGAGGCTGGCGCCCTCCGTTTCGACCATGTCGATGAGGCGCCCGAGTTCTCGAGCGAGGCTCGCGGCCTGGGCAGGTGTGCGCGCGCCTGCGCCAGTGTAAGGGAGGATATCGCCGTGCTCGGTCGGATGCGCGCTCCGCATCGTCTCCGACCATTTGAGAACGAGCTCGGTCAGCACGAGGCGGCGCTCGAGCTCGCTGATGGCCGGCGGAATGTCGGTAGATGCTGTGCCGGAGGCGGGTGGTGCGGCGAGTTCCGAGAGGAGCGTGAGGTCCTCCTCGACTGTCGCGATCGGGCGGATTTTCGGCAGCAGGAGCGCTCGCTTTCCGGATGCGACCCGGAAAGCCTCCTGCAGAGCGCGTGCGGCGCGCCGGGTCGGCAGCAGGATCGTCGTTTTCGGCAGATCCAGCGGATCGGGTGGATTGCATCCTTGCCGCGGCAGGTCGCCCGACAGAATTGCGCGCGCGAGTGCCGGCAGGAAAGGTTGGCCCGGTGGAACGGTGAAGAGGCCGGCAGCAGCTTCCGCCTTCCGGGCAGGTGCGGCTGGTCTCGCGCCACCCTCAGGCGGCATAACTTCCTCCAAGGGCCTGCTCGGCTTCCGCGAGCGCGGCCGGCGTGCCGACATGCATCCAAGTGCCGTCGAGGCGGATCCCGTAGAGCCGGCGCTGCTGGATCGCGCGATCCCAGAGCTGGTTCAGCGAAAAGGCGCCCTCCGGAGCGCCGTCGAACAGCCGCGGATGGGCGATCGACACGCCGGTGAAGACGAACGGCGCCAGCTCTCGCTCCGGCCGGCGCTGCAGCAGGCCATCAGGAGACATCAGGAAGTCTCCGCGTCCGTCGTAACCGATGCTGGCGGACGACAGGGCGAGCAGGAGAAGGCAGTCCATCCGCTCGGCATCGAAACTCTGCGCCAGTCTGACGAGATCGGACTGTACGCCGTCGATCCAGACGCTGTCGGAGTTGTGGATCAGGAAGGGCTCCTGGCCGAGCTGCGGCAGAGCCTTCTTCACGCCGCCTCCGGTATCCAGAAGCTGCTCCCGCTCGTCGGATATCAGGATGCGGGGGCGCTGGCGGGTCTTCAGATGAGAGATGACCTGGTCGGCGAAGTGATGCACGTTGACGACCGCCTGGGAAATTCCTGCTTCGGCGATGCGGTCGAGGGCGTAGTCGATCAGGGGCTTCTGGCGGAGGCGGACCAGCGGCTTCGGAACGAGGTCCGTCAGCGGACGCATGCGGCTCCCCAATCCTGCTGCCAGCACCATCGCCGATTTCGGAATCCACGTCATTTCATGACACTCGGGGTTCTGCCGTTGTTTCAATCGGGCGGGATGCGGAACGCCACAGGGAAGTTCGCATCGTACCACGCCTTGAGCGGGCGAAGTCTGGCATGGGCCAGATCGCGTTCGAGATAGCCCCAGATGCGCGGGATGTGCCGCAGGTAGCCATTCTTGCCGTCGCGCATCGATAGCCGGGTGAAGATGCCAAGGACCTTCGTATTCCGCTGTGCGCCGAGGGCTGCATAGGCGAAGGCGAAGGTTACGCGGTCGAACGCCGGATCCTGCGATGCCATGGCGGCGCAGTAGTGATCGAACAATTCGTGTTCGAGAGCCTGCGGAACATCGACTCGCGCATCCTGTAGCAGCGAAGCGAGATCATAAGCCGGGTGCCCTTCGACCGCGTCCTGGCAATCGAGAATGCCAACACGCTCGAGGCCACTCCGGTCTGGCAGCCACACGAGGTTCGGCGAATGGTAATCCCGCAGCACCAGGCCGGTCGGGAGCGGCAGCAGATCGTCGAAGATGCCGTTCCAAGCGGCCAGGTATTCGGACCGCAGCGCGTCAGGCGCGGCTTGCCCGTAGAGCGCCGGCCAATACCAATCCAGGAGAAGCTCGACCTCGATCTGCATGGCCGCCCGATCATATCTCGGGAGCTGATGACTGGAGCCGTCGCTCAAACGAATGTGACGGGGAACGGGCACTGAGCGGAGGTGCACGAGAACGTCGACGGCTGAGCGCCACAGCTCCGCCTGATCGACGCCTTCCTGGCCGGCGATCTGGCTGAACACGTTATCACCGAAGTCCTCCACGAGCAGCAGGCCTGCATCGAGATCCTGCGCGATCACCCGCGGCGCGGAGAGCCCGGCAGACCTCAATGTGCTCGTCACGGCGACCCAGGGCCGCAAATCCTCCGCCAAATGAGCGATGCGGCTGTAAGGCTTGCCATCACGAATAGGCGGTCCATCCGGCTGGCGGGGCGCATCCATCAGAATGGCGCTGTCGCCATTGCGGCTGAGGCGCGCGAAGCGGCGGGCGGACGCGTCGCCTTGGAGGTAACGCAGGCGGGCATCGCCCCACCCGGACTGCTGCAGGAATTCATCGATGATCCGGAGCCGTTCGATCCGCGGCTGAAGGGTGCCAAGCCCTTCGATGGTTATGCGGCGTTCCGATGGATCAAGGCTCGGATCTTCCTCCAGGTGAACCTCGATCCGGTCGGCGGGAAGAAGTTCTTCGGCGCGCTCTGGCCACTCGATCAGTGCAGCGCCCGTTGCGATGCACTCCTCCAAGCCCAACTCGCGGGCTTCATCGGCGCTGCCGAGTCGGTAGAGATCGAAATGGGAGACCGGAAAACGCGGTGTGGCGTAGGTCTGGACAAGGCTGAAGGTCGGGCTCGGCACCTCGGCTGCTTCGTCCTGCAGCAGCACCCGGATGATGGCGCGAGCAAGCGTCGACTTGCCTGCGCCGAGATCGCCACGCAACGCAACGACGTCCCCCGGCCTGAGCGCGTACGCGAGCAGCTCTGCCAGAGGAGCGATATCGGTCTCGCGCACGCGCGGATGTATCCAGGGTGCCGTCATGCGGCGGAAGGAAAAGCCGCACGCGGGCGGAACGTCAAGCCTGAGCTGCCATGGCCTCTGCGACCGTCAGCTTTGCCGTGACCTCCGGGAACCGCACAGTGACCCGCGTGCCACGGCCGGGCTCGGACTCGAGCTGCATGGTCCCGCCGTGGAGCTCGACGAGTTTCTTGGCGATCGACAGCCCAAGCCCGACGCCGCGATGCTTCGAGCCGAAGCTGCGGCTTTCGAAACGCTCAAAGATGCGATGCTGCAGGTCCTTCGGGATGCCGATCCCCTGGTCTTCCACCGAGAAAACGACCATGCCGTTCTCCCGCCAGCAGGTCACCTTGACGGTATCGCCCGGCTTCGAGAAACCAACGGCGTTGGACAGCAGATTGTAGATGATCTGCCGGACGCGGGCCTCGTCCGCTACGAAGTCGACGGCGTCGTCGGCAACGGCGATGTCGAGCGTCAGACGGGCGCGGCTTGCCCGCTCGCGGACGCCGAGAATGGCCGAGTCGAGGACGTGCCGCACATCGACTCGCGCGAGCTTCAACTCGACTGCACCTGCCTCGAGGGTGGCGAAGTCGAGTATGTCGTCGATGATCGAGAGCAGGGTTTTCGAAGAGCTCGAGATGTCGCTGACGTACTCGCGCTGCTTCTGGTTGAGCTCGCCGGCCCGTGGGCTCGACAGCAGCTCGCTGAACCCGATGATGTTGGTCAGCGGCGTGCGCAGCTCGTACGAGACATGGCTGATGAACTGGCTCTTGAGGCGGTCGGCCTCGACGAGGGCCTCGTTGCGCTCGGCCAGCGCCCGCTCGATGCGCTTCGATGCCGTCACGTCGGCGAAGGTGACCAGGGTGGCGCCGTCGGGCAATGGCACCGCGCTGAAGTCTATGACGCTGCCGTCCGGGCGCACCATCTGGCCCTCGACGCTGTCGCGATGGTCCGAAATGGCCGTAACGGCGCGGCTGATCCGCATCCAGGTGCGGCGGTTCTCGAACCGCTCGCAGGCGTGGCGAATGATCTCGTCGATATGCGGCTCCCCCTCGAGCACCTGGCGCGGCAGCCTCCAGATGCTGGCGAATGCGGAGTTCGAAAGTTTGAGCCGTCCGTTGGTGGCGAAAACGGCGACGCCCTCTTTCAGGTTGTCGAGTGTTTCGCGCTGGACGCCGATGAGCGCATTGTAGCGGCTTTCGAGAGCGTAGCGCTCGGTCACGTCGTCGAACAGATGCGTCACGCCGCCGTCGGGGCGCGGCTCGACGACGACACGCAACATCCTCCCGTCCGGGAGATGCCACCAGTCCTCGAGCATGGCCGCCGTTTGATAACAGGCCAGCAGCTTCGCTTTCCAGTCGCGATAGTTGACGATCGCCGGGAGGCGGGAGGTCTCGCGCAGGCGGTCCAGGATCTCGCTATCGCTGGGGCTGGATTCCAGCCATTCCCGGTCGAGATCCCAAAGGCGCTGGTAGGCGACGTTGAAGAAGCTCAGCCGCTGGTCCGGACCGAAGATGGCGACCGCGGAGGAGACGCGATCGAGCGTCCGGTCATAGGCCTCGATCTGCCGGTCCAGCTCGCCCTGGGCCGTTTCGAGGGCCGCCACGTCGATCGCGGCGGAAGCGATGGTGTCCTCGAGCGGCACGGTGATCACATCGTGCGGCTTGACCACACCGCCCACGATGAGCGGCATGCGCTTGATGACGGTTTCCCGCTTGGCAATGTGGGGCTCCAGGGCCGCCCGTTGCCGCGATTCCAGGAGTTCGATCTGCTGTTCGCGGACCTCCGCCTCGTCGGCGGCGTCGACGGCGGCGACGTAGGCCTTGTTCACCCACACGATTTTGCCGCTGGGGCTCTTGAGCCAGACCGGCATGGGCAGCGCATTCAGCAGGGCGCGGCTCGAGCGAATGTCACGGGCCAGCTGGCGGTGCTGGTCGATGATCTTGATCAGGTCGCGCTTGTAGCCGGCCACGTCGCGCATCCGCAGGACAGCGCGGGCACCGGCCGCCCGTCCGTCTGCCTCGAGATGTCCGCCGGCCACTGTCTTGAGCAGCAAGTTGAACGGCCGCCCGTCGGCGAAGAGCGCGTCAAGTCCTTGCTTGAGCGCCTCGGCGGAGTCGGTATCGAGCCACTGGCCAAAGCGCAGGAACTCCTTCTGGTTCTCCGGCAGGCCCGCTACGGAGGTCAGCGTGTGGGAGACCACCTTCAATGGCTGGCCCTGCTCCCAGAACACGAGCACCTGCGGCTCGGCCTTTACGATCGCCTCCGCGGTCGTCAGATGACGGCGCAGCGATGCGGCTTCCGTCTCGGCACGCCTGATGGCCAGTCGGGCCCGCCGCAGCATGTACCAAAGGATAGTGATCCCCAGCCCTGCGGCCCCGGTGGCGAGAGCGGCGAACAGGAGCTGGCGGATGCTGAAGCCAGCGACACCGCTCGCCCGTGTTTCAACCAGCCCCAGCGTCAAAATGAAGATGCAGGCAAGGCTCGCCAGGAGAAGCGCAAGGATCTCCCGGCGTGTGGCATCTGTCCGGCTCTGGGGGTCTGCCACGTGCATTGCGTTCCATGCGAACTGGCGGCGCCAATTGGAACGCGATACCTGGCGCAGTGGACGGGGGTGCCTGACGGGCGAATCACCCCAAATTATGGGGAGGATCGCTTGCGCTGGCCAGAGTCACCGGTGCCAGCAGAGCCAGCAATTCGCAGCACGCGCGCCAATGGTAACCGAGCGGCATCACTCTCGTATGCAACTGTCGCTCGGGTGATGAGGTCTGAGCCGCTCAGACGAAAAGGCTGCCCGAGGGCAATGGCACCATGAGAAGCTTGGCGAAGAGGACGTAGAAACCGATCACGATGGCCAGCCCGACGAGGGGATAGACGACGATTCGCGACGGAGTCCATGGGTCGTGCATGGCGATCAGCAGCAGGGCTGCGAAGCTGATGATGGCCGCCACCAGGAAACCGAGCCAGGGCATCGCCAGCGCGGCCGCCAACAT
>DASVDU010000217.1:0-2857 GCA_036380915.1 Hyphomicrobiaceae bacterium
GCTGCGGGTAGTGCTTCGAGATCACCTTGGCCATCGCGCTGCCAAGCGGGTACCAAGTGCCACCGACGCTCGAAGTGGCCAGTGACAGGAACTGGCGTTTCGGGGCCGCCATTTGGGCCCAGGCGGGCAGGCAGAACGTAGTGGCAAAGCCCACCGTTGCCGTCGCAAATGACCTGCGTGTCAGGGTCATGCTTTTCTCCTCCCGAGGCTAATTCGAAGCGCCTTGCGCTGGCGCTTTCGCGGTCATTATTTCCGCTCAACGATCCCATCTTGTGGTAACTATGATCGAAGATCAAGGATAAATCCAAGTCGCTCTGATGACCGGATCCCCAGCCCTGCAGCCGATCGATACAACCCCGATGCACGACCGGGCTTACCGGGCCCTGCGTCGCGCCATCATGGCTGGCGTCTACGCGCCGGGCGAAACCATCAGCCTCGGCCGGCTCGCGAAGGCGCTTGGGACAAGCATCATGCCTGTGCGGGAAGCGCTGCGGCGTCTCGCTGCTGAGCGCGCCGTCGAGATCATACCCAAGCGGGGCGTGCGCATTCCTCAGATCACGCGGGAGAAATACGAGGACCTTGGCCGGGTGCGGCTCGAATTGGAAGGTATGGCGGCCGAAATGGCGGCGCACCGGATCACCGGCACCGAGCTCGAGTCCTTAGAACTCTATTGTGCGCAGATGAACGAAATCGCCCACGATGGCGCGAGATGGCAGGAGTACGTCGTTATCAACTGCGACTTTCACTTCACCGTCTATCGGAGCAGCCACTCAGAGGTTCTCTTGCCACTGATCGAAATCCTTTGGCTACAGAGCGGCCCGCTCTTGAGCCTCTACAGGGAGCGAGGCATCCGGCGAAAGCCCGGGCTCCACGAAGCGATTATTTCTGCACTCAAGGATAGGGATGCAGTAGCTGCTCGTGAAGCGGTGCAGGCCGACCTCTGGAATGGCATCGACTTCATCAGGTCGGTGGCGCCGTTTTGAGCTTTATTCCGATTGCAAGCTGGGGCTACCACCGCGCTGGCCGTTTCTCCGCGAACGAGGCGAGGCCTTCGCCGGCTTCATCGGACTGACGCTTCAGAGCATGGCTCACGACGAGGGCGTCCATGATGTCGGCGTCGACCTTGCCCGACGCGTGCTCGAGTGCGAGGGCCTTGGTCTCGGCCATGGCTTCGGGGCCATTGGCGAGCAGAGCCCCGATGATCCGCTCGCCTGCTGCCTCGAGATCGGCCGCTGGGACGATCTCGTGTACGAGCCCGATGCGGCGTGCTTCCTCTGCGGTGAAGCGTTCGGCTGTCAGCGCGTAGCGGCGGATCTGACGCGCGCCGATGGCATCCGCGAGCTGCGGAATGATGATGGCGGCCGTCAAACCCCAGCGCACCTCGGAGATGGCAAATTTAGCGTCTTCGGCCGCGATGACGATATCGCAAGCTGCGATCAGGCCGGTGCCGCCGCCGACGCAGAAGCCCTGGACCAATGCGACGGTGGGCACCGGCAGCCTGTTCAGCCTGTCCACCGCTTCGGCCGTGCGGCGCGAGGCGTGCTCGTTCTCCTCGGGCGAGCCAGCCCGGACAGCATTGAGCCAGGTCAGATCGGCCCCAGCCTGGAAATGACGGCCGTTGCCGCTGATGACCACCGCACGAACCTTAGCATCACCTGCAAGTGCGTCCATCGCCGCGTGCAGGCCCTCGATCATGGCATCGTTGTAGGCGTTATTGACCTCGGGACGGTTGAGCGCGACGCGAGCGACGCCACGCTCGTCGACGAGCCAGAGGACGGGATTGGACATCTTCCACTCCATCCCTGAGTGTTCAGGGCCAGACCCCGGCAGGTCTGGCCCTTTCTTTCATTGCTTCTCGGGCTGGGGCTGACGCCCTAGCCTGACGTTTCGCAGCAGCATGTAGGCCCAGAGCGCGAGCGTGAGGACACCCAGGGTTCCCGCGATCGGGCGCGAGAAGAACCCGAGCAGCGAGCCATCCGCCTTGATCATCGACGTCATGAAGCTCTGCTCGAAGAGCTCACCCAGCACCATGCCAAGGATCATCGGGCCGACCGGGAAGCCGTTCTCCTCGAGAATCCAGCCCAAGATACCAAGCACCAGCATGATGATGATGCCGTAGGGGGAGTTCGTCATCGCATAAGAGCCGACGATGCAGAACAGCAGGATGATGGGCAGCAAAATGTTGCGCGGGGTGCGCAGAGTCTGCTTCGCGAGCTTGATGGCCGTCCAACCGATGGGCACCATCATTAGATTGGCGAGCACAAAGATGATGAACACGGCATAGATGAGCTGCGGATTCTGCAGGAACACGGACGGGCCCGGGTTCATGTTCTTCATGTAGAGAACGCCGATCACGATGGCAGTGATCGAGTCACCCGGAATGCCGAACACGAGCGCCGGAATCCAGGCTGCAGCCACCGCTGAATTGTTGGCCGAGGTTGCATCGACGATGCCCTCGAGATGCCCCGTGCCAAACTTCTCCGGCTCTCTGGAAAAGCGCTTGGAGACTGCGTAGGCGATCCAAGCGGCGATGTCCGCGCCCGCTCCGGGCAGGGCACCTATCCCTGTTCCGATGAGAGAGCTGCGAAAAAAGTTGCGCCAGTAACGGCGCCAGACCCCGCCAAGTCCGCGGAAGACATTGCCGACCTGCTGCTTCAGCACATCTCCCGCCTGACCGATCGTGACGACACCGCGCAACAGCTCCGAGACGGCGAATAGGCCGATCATAGCCGGGATGAAACTGATACCCTGCAGCATCTCGACGGAGCCGAACGTAAAACGAGGGTGCCCGGCCGCTGGATCGATCCCGATGGTCGCGACGGCCAATCCGATCAGCAGTGCAACAAATCCCTTAAGG
>DASVDU010000218.1:0-17274 GCA_036380915.1 Hyphomicrobiaceae bacterium
TGGAAGGCGCGCGGCCTCGATTTCTCGAAGCTGTTCCACAAGCCGGAGGTCGACAGCAGCGTCGCAATCTATAACAGCGAGCGCCAGGATCACGGCCTCGACAAGGTGCTCGACCGGAAACTCATCGAGCTGGCGAAGCCCGCTCTCGAGGCGCGCAAGCCGGTCCGGCACGAGCTCAAGATCACCAACCGCGACCGCGCCGTCGGCGCCATGCTCTCAGGCGAGATCGCCAAGCGCTACGGCCACGAGGGCCTGCGCGAGGATACGATCTGGCTGACCTTGCAGGGAACGGCCGGCCAGAGCTTCGGTGCGTGGCTCGCACGTGGTGTCACCCTCGACCTCGTCGGCGAGGCGAACGACTACGTCGGCAAGGGCCTCTCGGGCGGCAAGCTGATCGTCCGGCCGCATCCGAACGCAGGCGTGAAGCCCGAGGAGTCGATCATCGTCGGCAACACGGTGCTTTACGGCGCCATCAGCGGCGAGTGCTACTTCCGCGGCATTGCGGGCGAGCGGTTCGCCGTACGAAACTCTGGTGCCGTGGCGGTCGTCGAAGGCACGGGCGATCACGGCTGCGAGTACATGACGGGCGGCGTCGTCGTGGTGCTGGGGCCGACGGGGCGCAACTTCGCGGCCGGCATGTCGGGCGGCATTGCCTACGTGCTCGACGAGCGCGGAGATTTCGAGCAGCGCTGCAACCTCGCCATGATCGACCTTGCCCCGGTCGAGGCTGAGGAGGAAGTGATGCGCCGCCTCGCCAATCAGGGCGGCGATCTCGAAAGCCATGGGCTGGTGGACATCCTCTCCGACATGGACCGGAAGGACGCCGAGCGCCTGCACCAGCTTATCGAGCGCCACGCCCGCTACACGAACTCGGCCAAGGCCCGCATGATCCTCGCCGATTGGCGGAGCTGGCTGCCGAAGTTCAAGAAGGTGATGCCGGTGGAGTACCGCGAGGCGCTGCGCCAGATGGCCGAGCACCAGGCCAACGACAAGACGGGGCTCGAAGTGCTCGAGATCGGCCTGCCCGAAGCGCACAAGCCTCCGGCGGAGTGATCAGCTCAGCGCGCAACGAAAGGATTGCGGATCGCGAGGCCGTCGATAATCAGGCCGTCGTGCAGGTCTTCGGAATACAGGACGGTGCAGTCGGACATTAGGGCCGCCGCGACAACGAAAGCATCATAGATGTTGAGCCTATATCGTTCGGCAACCGTCAGACCGAGGTCATGTGTGTCAGGCGTTAGTGGCACGACCCGGCACGTTTCTCGCACGGCCTCGAGCACCTGCCGGACTTGGCTGATCGGCCAGCGCCGCTTGCGGACGGCCAAGCTGGCAAACTCGTTGAGAACTTGGACGCTTACGACGCCACCAGTCCGAAGCAGTCGGGCCGCTATATCGGCCTTCGTAGCATCCTCGGATGCGAAATACGCGACGACGTTCGTGTCGAAGAACGCGTTAGTCACGGTCTTCATACCCGGGCCGCACAGCATCCCTGCGATCGAACTTGTAGTTAGCAGGCAGCTTGTTGGGCATGTTCCTCACACGCTCGAACAGCTCGTCGATAGTCAGCTTTCGTTCGATCTCGACAATAGGGGGTTCCTCGTGCCCGGCGGGACGCACGTCGATCCTGTCGCCCTCCTTCAAGCCAAGGGCGGCAGCAAGTTTCGCGGGCAGACGAATAGCCAGGCTATTTCCCCACTTGGAAACCCGCACCTCCATCGCTCAGCTCCAGATATACATTAATCAAGATGTATATCTAGGAACATCTCAATTGGGTAGCAAGCGACGCCATTACGAAGGCAAGCAGCAATGGGCAAGATTACCGGCTTCTTGGAATTCGAGCGCATCGACCGGAGCTACGAGCCGGTCGAGAAGCGCATAAGGCACTGGCGCGAGTTCGTGGTGCCGTTGCCGGAGAACGAGGTGCGCACGCAGGCGGCGCGCTGCATGGACTGCGGAATCCCCTACTGCCACAACGGCTGCCCGGTGAACAACCAGATCCCCGACTGGAACGATCTCGTCTATAAGGGCGACTGGCAGAGAGCCGCACTCAACCTGCACTCGACGAATAACTTCCCGGAGATAACGGGCCGCGTCTGCCCCGCGCCCTGCGAGGCGGCCTGCACGCTCAACATCGACGACAAGCCGGTCACCATAAAGACGATCGAATATTCGATAGCGGAACGGGCCTTCCAGGAAGGCTGGATCGTGCCGCAGCCGGCCGAGCGCAAGACCGGCAAGCGGGTAGCCATCGTCGGGTCTGGGCCGGCGGGCCTGGCCGCCGCGCAGCAGCTCGCCCGCGCGGGACACGACGTGCACGTCTACGAGAAGAACGCAAAGCCCGGCGGCCTGCTTCGCTATGGCATTCCCGACTTCAAGCTCGAGAAGCACGTCATCGACCGGCGTCTGAAGCAGATGGAGGCCGAAGGCGTCGTTTTCCACTGCGGTGTGCACGTCGGCGCCGATGTCTCTGCCAGGCAGCTCGAGGCCGAATACGATGCCGTCCTGCTGACCGGCGGCTCCGAGCGGCCGTTCGACTTCTTCGCCAATGCACCCGGCCGCGAGCTCGACGGTATCCATTTCGCCATGGAGTTCCTGCCACAGCAGAACCGGCGCGTTTCGGGCGAGAGCGTGGGCGAGGTGAAGGAGATCACGGCCAAGGACAAGCACGTCATCGTCATCGGGGGCGGCGACACGGGTTCCGACTGCATCGGCACGTCGATCCGGCAGGGGGCGAAATCGGTCACCCAGCTCGAGATCATGCCGATGCCGCCGGAGAAGGAGAACAAGGCGCTCTCCTGGCCCTACTGGCCGGTGAAGCTGCGGATCTCGACCAGTCAGGCCGAAGGCGCAAAGACCGAATACTCCATTTCGACCACCGGCTTTTCGGGCCGCAACGGAAAGGTCGAGAAGCTGCTCTACACGCGTGTCGATGCCAAATTGCAGCCGATTCCCGGCAGCGAGGGGGAGCTGGCGGCCGACCTGGTGCTGCTGGCCATGGGCTTTTCCGGCCCGGTCGAGAGCGGGCTGGTCAAGGAGCTCGGCCTCGAACCCGTGCCGCGCGGCCGTTTCAAGGGCCTTGACGCGGACGAACGCGACTACCGGATCAAGGGCAGCAAGAAGCTGTTCGCGGCCGGAGACATGCGTCGCGGCCAGTCGCTTGTCGTCTGGGCCATCCGCGAAGGCCGACAAGCTGCGCACGCTATCGACAAGGCCCTGATGGGCCGCTCCGATCTGCCGCGTTGATGCGGGACATGACTTGCTCGGCCATGAGTTTTAAGGGAGCGACCCGGAGTTCGACCGCTCACCAGCTTCACCCGTGACTGGGTTGTGCCTCGGCGGCCTGCGGGTTCCTTTTGGGAAGCGGAATGGGGCTGGACTGTGATCGGCGCTCGATGCGTGGTGGCGGCGCAGAATCCGGCGGCGGCCAGGTGAAATCGTCGGCGCGGCCGGGTTTGGGGGGGATCCGCTCACCCTTCACCAGCACCTTGAAGAACGGCGACTGGGTCGGCGCAAGACGGCGGCGTTGAGCTTGCGAGCCGGCGGCCAGCCCCGGTGTGATCGAGCTCAGAACCGTCACGCCGCCAGGCAGCGTTTCAGGAATGTTGTCACCGATTTGTGCCGAATGGCCCTGGGAGTGCTGGCGCGAGACCAGCGCGACGATGGACTCCGGGATGGCGGGGCGCAGGATCTCGATGGTGACAGCCTCTTCCTTGCCGGAGGCGCCCGCAATTTTGATCGCGACCTTGCTGTTTTCCGCCTTGAGAGCGCCAGATCCCGAGTCGCTATTCTGGGGCGCGCTGGCACTCGCCTTGGCGGCGGCCGAGTTCTCCCCTTCCTGTGGCGCCCGCTGCACGGTCCCGGCCCACTCGTCTGCCTGCGCCTTTGGCGAGATGCGGCGTTGCTCGGCCTCGCTGCCAGCGAGGGGGATGTCTCGCTCGTTCTTCGCCTGGATCAGATCGCGCTTGATCTCGCGCTCGACGAAGTAGGCGACCTTCCGATAACCAACGGTCGTGAAGTAGATGCCATCGCCGCTGCGCAGGAGACGCTGCTTGCCCGTGAGGTCGGGACCGTACTGCGTGTACTGGCCGAGCTCGTCGGCAAAGGCCTCGTAGATGTCGATGAACTTGATGCCGTTGAGCAGCGCCCGCTCACGGAAAACCGAGTTCAGCATCCGCACGTCTTCGTTCATGTCGGACCGGCTGACGATCGGCAGCCCGACCCAGTAGACCGCGGCGCCGCGGCGTTTCAGGGCGCGCGTTATGCGATCCACCCGCCGACCGTACTCCTCCTTCCACTCGTCGGATCCAACATTGACCCGCCGGCCGTCAGGAGCGCGCAGGGCGACACGATCGGACGTGCCCAGCATGATGACCGCGATATGGAGCGGCTCCTTCTTGATCGACTCCTCGAACCGAGCGAAGTCCTCGGGACGCATGCGGATGAAGCCATTGACCCGGTCGTAGCTGTTCGGCAGGCGCACGCGGCTGTCCGACCGGAACGCCTCAGTCAGCGCACCGAACACACCTTCGGCCATCGCATCGCCGAAGACTTTGAGCCGGTAAACGTCATCCTCGGGGAAAGGCGTGATGTAGCTTGCGCCCCACTCGTTCTGGGCACGAGCCGTTGAGGGCAGGAGCGCGGCCGCCAGCAGGCTGAAGCCAATGGCGAGCCCTGCCACCAAGCCTGCGACCAGGGAAGTCACGCGCCGCCTGGCCGAGCCGTCGAGCACTGGTTCCTCACTCCCTCGTTGACCCGCCGGTCTGGCGTAGCAGGTCGAGAAGCCGCAAGCTTGCATAGCCGTCCTCGGGCAAGCCGACGGTGCGCTGGAAAGCGCGGATCGCGGCGCGGGACTGAGTCCCGATGATCCCGTCCGGCGCCCCGGTGTCAAGGCCACGCTCGGCCAATCGTTTCTGAAGCTCCTCACGCTCGGCGCGGGCAAGGGGTCTGTCCGACTCGGGCCACGGACCTTGTATCGGCTCTGCGCCCGCTATCCGGTCTGCCAGATGACCGACCGCAAGCGCATAGGCCTCCGCCGGGTTATACCGCAGAATGGCTTTGAAGTTCCCGGTGACCAGGAATGCAGGTCCCTGTGCACCGGCCGGCAGGATGAGCTGGAGCGGTGAGACCGTGTCGCGGACGGCCACGCCGCCGGGACGCGAGACCCCGATCCGCCGCCAGAACGATGCGGGCTTCGCCTGCCCCGGTGCCGACAGGCTGTAGTCGAATCCTTCCGGCAGGACAACCTCGAAGCCCCAGGGGTCCTCGAGCCGCCAGCCAAAGGCCTTCAGATAGTTGGCCGTCGAGGCAAGGCCGTCCGGCACGCTGTCCCAGATGTCGCGGCGGCCGTCCCCGTCGAAGTCGGCGGCTCGGTCATGGTAGGTCGTCGGCATGAACTGCGTGTGCCCCATGGCGCCGGCCCAGGAGCCCGTCATGCGCTCGGGCGCAATGTCTCCCCGCTCCACGATGCGCAAGGCGGCGATGAACTCACGGCGCCAGAACGCCGACCGGCGCTCGTCGCCCGCGGCCAGCGTGGCGAGGGAACGGATCACATTGCGCTCGCCTTGGGCGGTGCCGAAGTTCGATTCCACCCCCCAGATCGCGAGCACGACGTGGCGATCCACGCCATAGGCCCGCTCGATGGCCGCCAGCGTGTCGCCATACTCAGCAAGCCGCTGCTGCCCGGCGGCGACCCGTGCGTCACTGACGAGACCCGAAAGATAGTCCCAAACCGGCTTGACGAACTCGGGCTGGGAAGCAGCCCGCATCAGCACCTCTGGGTCGGCTTCGAGCCCACGCGTCGCCCGGTCGAAGGTGGCCGCGCTCACCCCTGCTCTCAAGGCTTCGGGCCTGACCTGCTCAAGGAAAGGGCGCAAGTCGACGGCTGGAGCGATTTGAGCTTCAGACGTTTCACCGGTTGCAGAGCCAGCCATGAGCGCCATCATCAACACCAGTCCTGAAAGGACTTTTGACACCGTTACCGACACTCTCGCCTCCCTCATGGGGCTACGGCAGACCGCAGGTGCCGCAGCAGCTCCCTCGTCGGCCAGCAATCGACTTTCAGGCGGTTGTCGTGTTGGAATTTGCCGATTTGCCAGCGCGTGAAGGATCCCACCTTGCCGTCGACCTTGCCGATTGCGTAGCCAAGCTCCTTCAACCTCTGCTGGATTTCTTCCACATCCTTTGCGGGAAGTTGCGCGATATTCTGCCACGGCGTTTCGAAGTCGCCGCCGCCCGCGATCCGATCCGCCAGATTGCCGACGAAGACGGCATAGAGGTCGGACATGTTGTAGCGGCGAATGACGCGATAGTTCTCGAGCACCAGGAAGGCCGGCCCGTAGGCGCCACCGGGAGCCATCAGGTAAGCTTCCGCCTGAAGCACGTGCTTGGGAAATTGCCGGCCGAACGTGCGCTCGACCCCCATGGCAGCCCAGGCGGAGAGCGGGCGCGCGTTCTCCGGCCCTTCCAGTGAGCAATCGACCGATTGGGGCAGCCGCACCTCGTAGCCCCACGTCTGGCCATATACCCAGCCCTTGCCCTGGAGCTGGCGGGCGATGGTGGCGAGCGCATCGGGTATGGAGGTCCAGATGTCCTTCCGGCCATCCCCGTCGAGATCGTAGGACCACCGATGGAACTCGGATGGCATCACCTGCGGCAGGCCGATCGCACCGGCCCACGACGAGCGCATCTGCTCGATCGAGGCAGAGCCGTCGTCGATCAGCTTCAGCGCATGCAGGAGCTCGTTGCGGAACATCTCCTTGCGGCGGCCGAGATAGGCCTGAGTTGCCAGCACGCGGATGGCGTAATGCGGCAGCTGATGCGCGCCGAAAGCGGTCTCGCGGCCCCAGATCGCCAGCACGGCCTCGCCCTCGACCCCGAATTGGCGCTCGATTTCCTCCAACGTTCCGGCGTGCTCGGCGCGGAGTGCGCGTCCGGCGGCGGCAAGGCGGGCAAGTTGCTTACTGTTGATGTAGGCCTGCGGCGGCCTGGTGAACTCGGCCTGCCCGCGCGGCGCCTGCTGCCGCCCGGGGATGGCGAGATCGGGCAATCTCAGGTCGGGCTCGACGTTCCGGAAAGCTGCATCGAAGGTCTGGCGAGAGATACCGAAAGCCCGCGCCTCGGGCCATAGGTCGGCCAGCCAAGCTTTGAATGGTTCATCGGCCCCCGCCGCAGACACCGGCACCCCAAGAGCCACGAACAGCGCTGCCAACGCCAGAAGGACGTTCCGATCGACCCATTCGCTCAATCGTCCTGCTGTGCCCGGCCGGACGGCAGCGCTTGCCATCGGCCCACCTCCCTCGATGCCGACCCGCACACTACGCGGAGCGCGATGACCCCACGGCCAAATCACTTGCCACGCAAAATCTCACGTTTTCTCGGCGATAATGGGGCTGGCGCTCGCAGGCGCGCCTGCCGCGTAAACGGCTTGCCAACACAGCCCGGGACTTCACAGCCCTGTCGTGGTAAGACGCAACCCGGGGTTGGGGCTCGCTTTGGCAAAAGTCTCGAGCCAGCCCCCCCTCTGACACGTCGAGTCATTCTCTCCCGTCCAGGCCCTGATCTTGCCACATCATCCGTGAGTTAACCCCGAGGCGCCAATCGGCGGGCAAGGCGTTCGAAGGTCTCGTCGGTCAGCATGCCGCGCCAAGTAAAAAATTCGGTAAGCCGGCCAGCAGCTTTGGAGAACTGCATGACAAGCCTCAGAAAACCCATTCGAAAGGCGGTGTTCCCGGTCGCCGGGCTGGGCACGCGATTTTTGCCAGCGACCAAGGCGGTACCGAAAGAGATGCTTCCCGTTGTCGATCGTCCAGTGATCCAGCACGTCGTCGATGAGGCTCGCGCGGCGGGCATCGAGCACCTTGTCTTCGTGACCGGCCGCAACAAGGCCGTGATCGAGGATCATTTCGACAGCGCCTACGAGCTGGAGCGCACCCTCGCCGAGCGCGGGAAGACCAAGGACCTCGAGCAGCTCCAGCGCGAATTGCCCGCGGCCGGCGCGACGAGCTTCACGCGCCAGCAGGCACCGCTGGGACTTGGACACGCCGTATGGTGCGCGCGCGAGATCGTGGGGGACGAGCCGTTCGCGCTCCTGCTGCCCGACATGCTGCACCACGGCGACCCGCCGTGCCTCGCCGAGATGATGGCGGCCTACGCGGAGCACGGAGGCAATCACGTCGCCGTTGCCGCTGTGCCAGAGGACCAGACGCATCTCTACGGCATCGTCGGCGTGGAGGACAGCACGGCCAAGGTTTCCCGCATCACCTCGATGGTCGAGAAACCGCCGCCCGGCACGGCGCCATCCAATCTGCACATATCGGGGCGCTATATCCTGCAGCCGGAGATCTTCGGACTGCTCGAAAAGCAGGAGCGCGGCGCCGGCGGAGAAATTCAGCTCACCGATTCCATGCTGAAGCTCGCCGAGCAGCAGCCGTTCTATGCCGTCCGCTTCGACGGGAAGATCTACGACTGCGGCTCGAAGATCGGTTTTCTGGCGGCGAACGTCGCATACGCGCTCGAGCGTGATGATCTCGGCCCAGCGCTGCGCGAGGAGCTGAAGCAGCTCCTTTGACTATCGGCCCTCGTGAGGGAATGCCGGGTTCAAAATGACATGGAGCGGCCGCACACCAGCGCGGCTGCATCCCGGGCCGTACACGTTGTACGGCCCATCTCCTTGCTTTCCTGACCTTACGAAAGGCTATATCCAACGCCCGGAATAACGAAGTATTGCAATTTGTTTCGGTTCATCAGGCTCCTGTTTCGGCTGTGTCACCGTATGGTTTCAGCCTGTCCCTGCATTTCTCTGATTCCACGATATTTTCTCTATTGCGCCACGGAGCCGTCACACCGGTCGCACAACTAGGCGTCGGCGGTTGCGTGATGTAACCACCGAGGGAGGTGCTTGAGTACGCAGGGCAGTGGCTCTCGACGCCGGCTGCCCGCTGCAAGGAGCGCCAGTATGCGTTTTCGATTGATGCTGGGTGCTGCGTGCGCCTGCTTTGCCGCCTTGCCCGCGCTGGCCGCAGATCTGGGCGGGCCCCGAAGATTGCCGCCGCCGGCCAATTTCGACGAGCCATTCATTCCCGACAGCAAGCCACCTCTGTGGCAGGGGCTCTACTGGGGTCTGAGCGGCGGCTACGGTTGGGGCAGCTCTGATGCTTCCTTCGATCCAGGCGTAAACTCCGCCAGCACGGACCCGGAGGGATTTCTGGCCAGCGCCACGGTCGGCTACAACATGCTGCTCGGCTCGAGCCTGCTCGTCGGCGTTGAAGGTGACCTCGGCGTCATGGATATCAGCGCCGACGATGAAGATGTCGGAGGCGCGCTTTACCGAACCAGCTTCGGACCATTTTGGGGCACCCTGAGAGGCCGGGCCGGCATCCCCATAGGGCCGTTGCTGCTTTATGGCACCGGTGGTCTCGCCTTCGCGAGCCTCGATGAGGTCTCAATCGAAACCGGAGATGAGAAGGCGAGCGACAGCGAGCTTCGTGCTGGCTGGGTCGCCGGTGGCGGCGCCGAGTTCGCCTTCAGCGAATCGACGACGGCCAAAGTCGAATATCTCCATATGGAATTCGACAGCACGGATGGGTTGACCTCGGACGGAAGCTTCTCCTTCGACAACAAGCTCGACGTCGTCCGCGCCGGCTTGAACTTCCGCTTCTGATTTTTTCTCTTCTCCGGCGGGGCCGCCGATGTCTTGGGCGGCCCCTGTCAGGCGACACAGACCTCGCCGATGGGCTCACTATGGATCGAAAGATCCCGGATCGTCGGATTACGCCCCGATAACGGATTGTCCGGATCCCAGGCGACCTTCACAATCTCGAAACGGGCCGAGAGCGCGTCGTAGATCAGCAGCCGTCCGGCAAGGCTATCGCCCATCTCGAGGATCTCCTTGAGAACTTCCGTGGCCTGCAGCGTGCCAATGACGCCGACGACCGAGCCCAGCACGCCGATTTCGCTGCAGGGTGCCACGGTCCCCGGCGGCGGCGCCTCGGGGAAAATGCAGCGATAGCTGGGCCAGGGCTCGCCCTCGGCATTCTTCAGATGCGGCTTGAGGACCGTGACATAGCCGTCGAACGGGCCCACTGCGGCAAACACCAGCGTGCGCTTGGCGAGATAGCACGCGTCGCTCGTCAGGTAGCGCGTCGCGAAGTTGTCCGAGCCATCGGCAACGATGTCGTACCGGCTGATGATGTCGATCGCGTTCTCCGCCGTGAGGCGGCAGTTGTGCGTCTCGACCGTCACGTGCGGATTGAGCCGCTCGACCGCGAGCTTTGCGCTCTCCACCTTCGGCGTGCCCACCTGTGCCGTTTCGTGCACGATCTGACGTTGCAGGTTGTCGAGCGAGACGCGGTCATCGTCGATGACGCCGATCGTGCCGACGCCGGCCGCTGCGAGGTACATGATGACCGGCGAGCCGAGGCCCCCGGCGCCTACGACCAGCACGCGCGCGTCCTTCAGCTTCTGCTGCCCCTGCCCGCCGACCTCGCGCAGCACGAGGTGACGCTTGTAGCGCTCGATCTCCTGGGGCGTCAGTTTCGTCATCGTACGCGCTCCTTGCGAGATGCGGGTTATAGGGGCCAAGAGGACCGCACACCCGATGGCTCGCAAAGTCAACCCCGGCCCGAAATCGACGATTTGCGACTATTCCCGCGGCTTTTCGGGCGACTTTTTCGCGCGAGTCGAAGCGGCTGATTTAATCGGTATACGTGGTTGAGGCGCCAGAGCCACCCCAGCCGTTCCCGTCGAGCCGAACCCGCCTGCGCCGCGCCGTGTATCATTCAGCGTGGCTACCTCGACCAGATCGGCACGCGCGACCCGCTGGAAGACGAGCTGAGCGATCCGCTCGCCGCGCTGGATCTCCCACGGCGCACCGCCGAGGTTGATGAGCAGGACCTTCACCTCGCCGCGGTAATCACTGTCGATCGTGCCGGGGCTGTTCAGCACCGTGATGCCGTGGCGCAAGGCGAGACCCGATCGCGGCCGGACCTGCCCCTCAAGCCCGCGCGGCAACTCCATGACGAGGCCCGTCGGGATGAGCTGTCTCTCGCCGGGCGCCAGCACAATGGGGGCGTCTTCCTCCACTGCGGCCAACAGGTCCATGCCAGCCGCTTCGTCCGACTGATAGGCGGGCAGCGGAAGGCCCTCGGCGTGGGGCAGCCGCACGATCCGGACCTCAATGGTGTCGTCTGGGGCACGGGGCATCACACGGAGACCTGCGTCTGGGCCAGATGCTCCGCGGCGCGCTCGACCAAGCGGCGGGCCACCTCGGCCTTGTCCATCGCCGGCCAGCTTTCGACGGTCCGGGCTGTGATCAAGTGCACGGTGTTGCGGTCACCGCCCATGGCGCCGCCTTCGGCCGAAACATCGTTGGCCACGATCCAGTCGCAGCCTTTCGCCTTGCGCTTCTTCTTGGCCTGCTCGACGACATTCTCGGTTTCAGCAGCAAACCCTATGACCAGGGCCGGACGTCGCTCCCCCCGCGGAGACCGCGAGGCGATCGTCTTCAAGACGTCGGGGTTCTCGACGAACTCGAGGGCCGGTGCCGCCGCCGACTTGTCCTTCTTGATCTTCTGCGAAGCTGCATTGGCAACGCGCCAGTCCGCCACCGCAGCGGCGAAAATGGCAATGTCGGCGGGCAGCGCAGCCTCGACAGCTGCCAGCATTTCCCGCGCCGTCTCTACGTGAACGACGTCGACGCCCGGTGGATCGGCAATCGCGACTGGCCCCGAAACGAGCGTCACACGGGCGCCGAGCTCTGCCGCGGCCCGGGCGATGGCATGGCCCTGCTTGCCCGAGGAGCGGTTGGCGATGTAGCGGACGGGATCGATCGGCTCGTGGGTCGGCCCGCTGGTGACGAGCACGTGGCGACCGGAAAGCGGCCCCTTCGCTGCCGGCCGCCGCAACAGCGCTTCGACCGCGGCAACGATCTCCAGCGGCTCTGCCATGCGGCCGGGACCCGCCTCCCCCTGCTCCGCCATCTCCCCAGTGTTCGGGCCGACGAAATGGATGCCGTCGGCCTGCAGCATCGCGAGATTGCGCTGCGTCGCCGGGTGCAGCCACATCCGCGGGTTCATTGCCGGTGCGGCGAGCACAGGCTTGTCTGTCGCAAGGAGAACCGCGGTGGCGAGATCATCCGCGTGCCCGCCCGCCATCTTCGCCAGCAGGCTTGCCGTTGCCGGAGCGAGCACGATCAAATCCGCCTCCCGGCTGAGCCTTATGTGTCCGACATCGTGCTCGTCCTCGCGATCGAACAGATCGGAGAAGACCCGGTCGCCCGAAATGGCTCCGACCGCCAACGGCGTGACGAACTGCTGTGCGGCAGCGGTCATGACGGTCCGCACCCGCATCCCGCGCTCGCGCAGGCGCCGGATGAGGTCGAGGCATTTGTAAGCGGCAATCCCGCCGCCGATGATCAGAAGAATTCGCTTGTCGGTCACGTCGATAACCGCTGGCTTGCAGAGCCGCGAAACCAAGCACATGGATGGCGGTTGCTGGCTAACATCGGTAGAAACAGCCCATGGCTTCGCCTTTCCGCGCCGGCATCCGCCTGAAAACTTCTCTCGCCGCTTGAAATTACCTGTACTATAGTTCGACGACGGCGGGGCGCCGACCGGAAACGGATGGTGTAGATGGGATAGAGCGGTCCAGAACTGATGTCCGGAGTGGCATAGCGCATTTGCTGCGAGCAGGCCATCCGGCAAGCAGACCTACGCCCGAGGTGGGACTGTCGAGGTGTCCGTCCCTCGACCCTCCCGCGTCGCGAACCTGTTGCATGTCGTCGTTGGCAGTGCAGGGTTGAGGCGGCATGGAGCTCGTCACCCATTTCCGGCGCATGGCGCGCAACAATGCTTGGTCGAACTGGCGATTGCTCGATGCCTGTAGTCGCCTGAGCCCCGAGGAATTCCGGGCCCCGCGCACGAGCTTCTTCCCTTCGATCCAGGCGACGCTCGACCACATCCTGTGTGTCGACCTCTATTACCTGGATGCCTTGGAAAGCGGAAAGCTTGGCTATGCGTATTTCGAGTCTCGCCGGCCGATTGAGGAGTTCGCCGTCCTTCGCACCGACCAGATCGCTACGGATCAACGGCTGATCGGCTTCTGCGATCGCCTCACCCCCGATGATCTCAGACGCATTATCGGCATCGACCGCGGCCCGAAGGGAATCGACTACGAGACCGTGGGCGATACGCTCTCCCACCTCTTCGTGCACCAGATCCATCATCGCGGACAGGTGCACGCCATGCTGGCGGGAACAAACGTCAAGCCGCCACAGCTCGACGAGTATTTCCTCCAGTACGACCGGGACATCCGCGCGCCTGATCTGGCAGCCCTCGAGTTGGAAGGCCCGGAATCGCTCGTCTGATACCGGCTGACCCGATACGAACCGACTGAACTTGAACGGCGCGGTAGCGTGTTTCGGATCGAGCTCGCGTTCCGATCGCCACCGCGCCGCGCGCCGGATACGCGGTACCGAATTCACGGCGCACCTCCATCTAAGCCCAAAAGGTTGCGGGATCGCAAACGCTTCGCGCTCCGGTCGCGAGCAAGTGTCGCGGTAGCAGGGGGAGTCAATCGCAGAAGCTAAGCCGCCTGCCTGGCATGGGATTCCAGCCAACGCGGCATGAAGGTATCGAGCCAGCGGCGGACATTGGGCCCATAGGCCAGATGATTGGAAAGCTGCGACGGCCTGTCCTGCGCACCTGGAAGGGTGAGGCGTTCCGGATGGCTTCCGCTCCATCGCTTGACCATGGCGTACGTGATCTCCGGGTGAAACTGCACGCCGACGGCCGTCTCGCCGTAGACGACGGCCTGGTTCTCGAAGGGCCCGTCGGCCGTCGCCAGGACGGTCGCACCGTGTGGCCGGTCGAAACCCTCGCGATGCCATTGGTAGACGCACCTCGGCCAGTCGCCGAAGCTGCGGGCGTGCGGTGTCGGCCGGATCGGGTGGTAGCCGATCTCGACGCGCCGCTCGGGGTGCTCATAGACGCGAGCGCCGAGCTGCCGCGCAAGCATCTGCGCCCCGAGGCAGATGCCGAGGAACGGCTTGCGCTCCTTGAGCGCCACACCGATCCACTCGGTCTCGAGCCTGATGTAGTCATCCGGGTCGTTGGCGCTCATCGGTCCCCCGAAGATGATCGCACCCGCATGATGCTCCAGCGTCTCTGGCAGCGGATCGCCGAAACGCGGCCGACGGATGTCGAGCGTATAGCCGCGCATCCTGAGCCAGTGTCCGACGTGGCCAGGATTGGAATGGAGCTGGTGAAGGATGACGAGGACCGTTTTGCATTCCTGCGGCGGTGCGGCCGGCTTCCGACCCGTCCCCAGGGTGATCGCGCCGCCTTCCGGGTCCGTTGTTCTAAAGTCCAGCATTCTTCAATAGTTCCCTCGGCTTCAGCAGCCAGCCAACAATCGGTAACAGAACCGGGTGGGGGATCAAGCGCATGGCGATCGCCAGCAACGGCCCCAGCACGCCCGGGGTGATCACTGTCCGTCCCCACTCGAACCAACGCACCGCAGTACCGGCAGCCGTCGACGGCCCTGGCGCCGGGATGAGCCAGCGATAGAGCGCGTGCTCAGCTCCCATGCGCCGATGGAAGCGCGTCCGTATCGGACCCGGCGCGAACACGGCGATCCGTGCACCGCGCCCGCCCGACTCCCACGCGACGGCTTCCGTGAGCGAGATCACATAGGCTTTGCTCGCATAGTAAGCCGCCTGATATGGGCCCGGCGCATAACCGCCAAGCGATCCGACGTTCAGCACGCCGCCACGGCCGCGCACGCACATATCCGGCAGGAAATGCCGCATGAGGAGTGAAACGGCGCGGATATTGAGCTCGACCAGTGCCGCGATGCGGTCTCCCGGTTGCTCTATATAGTCGCCGCTCAAGCCCATGCCAGCGTTGTTCACCAGCACATCGACGTAGAAGCCACGCCCCCTGAGCTCGGTCTCGATCACCTCGGCGGCATCAGGCCGGGTCACGTCGAGCGAAATGGTCAGAACGGCGGTTCCGAACTCACCCCGGATGGCCGCGGCCGCCTCCTCCAGTCTGTCCGGCCGTCGCGCAACGAGCACCACGGTGCTGCCGCGGCGGGCAAACCGGCGGGCGATCTCGAACCCGATCCCCTCCGAGCCGCCGGTGACGACAACAGCAGGCCTGAGGTCGGCCCATTGCGCCATCGCCTCAGGGTTGGGGCGCCACCGGCGGCGAACCCACAAGTCGGCCAGTCGCGTGATCATGCTCCGCCCGCCAGCCGCTCCCAGTGGGTCATCCCTGCACCAGCCGTCACTCGGCCGCGACAGGCCGCAAGACGCCGGCGCGCGGAGCTCGCCTGCGGCCAGTTGTGGCCGTCACACGCTGCCGAACTTCCGGTCGTCGCTGCATCTGGCCTCGGCTCGGCCCAAATCGAAGCTCGATGGTCTGCCGGATATACCGGGCGAGCTCCCGCGTGATCTCCGTTGCACCCGCCGGCAGATAGAGGTTGACCCTGAAGTCCGGCAACGGCGGCAGACCCGAGCCGGCACCGAGGATCTTCAGGTAGTCGGGGACCGACGTGCGGATGAGCGGCGCGACCGCCAATCCCGCCTTCACCGTCGCATAAAGCGGCTCCATGTTGCAGTCCTGGCTGACCGGGCGCCAGTCGATCTGCGCTGCATCCAGCGCCTTGATGACCTCCGGCCGGAAGCGGCACAGCTTGGTCCCGAGCGAAACCGGCAGCGGCCGCTGCAGGTGCGTGTTGCTTCCAGGGCCTCCGACCCAGACGAGCCGGTCCGAAAGCAGCGTCTCCCCCGCCGGGCCGCAATCGATCTCCGTCGTCAGGATCAAATCGACCTTCCGGCCCGCCAGATCCTCGATCAGAGAGGCTGACGCCTTGCAGATCAGCGAGACATTGATGCGCGGCCAGGCTTGGTGGAAGCGTTGCAGCACCGGCGGAATGAGGCTGGTCACGATGTCGGGCGGCACGCCGAACCGGACCTCGCCTTCGAACTGTGGCGTGGTCATCGCGCCCCAGGTGGCATCATTCAGCGCGACGAGGCGCTGTGCACTGCCGAAGAGGCGTTCTCCCGCCGGCGACAGCGTGAACCGCTTGCGCTCACGAAGGAAGAGCTCCGTGCCGAACAGCTCTTCCAGGCGCTTGATCTGGAGACTGACGGCTGCCTGGGTGCGATTGAGAATGCGAGCTGCCGTGGTGACGCCTCCCGTCTCCACAACCGCCAGAAACGCACGCAACAGAGCGATGTCGATATCCCGTGTCATCGGAACCTCGGGGGTTCGAGAGGGCGTCGCCGCTACATAATCGATCGTCATGCATCACATAAACATCATTCGTTTCCGTTATGCAAGCACATGTGATAGTCAGCGAACTGCAACGGTGCCGATGCGGCCCGGCGCGCAATAAAAATGGAGAGTTGAGATGACGAGCACGACGCAGAGCGCATGGCAGGCAAGCCATGGCCAAGCGATACCGCGCACTGGCCGTTTTCTGCGGATCTTCGACAGGCTGTGGCTGGCCTACAAGGTCTACCGTGAGCGCCAAGCCCTCCTGGCGCTCAGTGATTATGAGCTCAGAGACATCGGCCTCAGCCGGGCCGATGCCCGCCGTGAGGCGAATCGTCCACTGTGGGATCTGCCAGAAATACGCTGACGCGCTCTGTGCGTCCGGGGGCGGAGCCGGAAGCTCCGCCCCTCGTCTGCGCCCCACGTGCCGCCGCGGGCATGACCGGCACCGAGCCGCCAGCGCGAGCAGCCGTTCCTGCGAGCGACGTGGAATCTGGTCGACGCGCTCGTCGGTCACGACCAGTCTGACGTCCCCAGCACGCACCAACGGTCATCATCGGGATGCAGGCGTCTGCCGTCGTAGGGCCGGCCATGACCACGTCGTCGCAGTTGCTTTGGCTTGAACCTGGCGAAGGCCGCATCAGGATTGTGGTCGGGGCGGCGCACTGGGCTCAGTTCCGGAATCCTGCGGATCGTGAGGGAAGCCCTTGCACTTCCATGCGGCAGGCATTAGTAGTGCAGCCCTACTGCTCGCCGCCCGCCGCGGCCTCGCAGCCTTGGCGAAAGCACCGGTAGCTCAGCTGGATAGAGCACCAGACTACGAATCTGGGGGTCGTGGGTTCGAATCCTGCCCGGTGCGCCATTCCCGAACAAAAGAGAGAACCGACGGCGAGCTTGTGCCAAGCCCCCCCGCTGCAGTGCGGGCAAGCACGGCCTTCGAGCCGCTGATCCTGATTTCTCGATCATCGACAGTAACTTCGTTGAGGATCGGGCGCGCGTA
>DASVDU010000219.1:0-11056 GCA_036380915.1 Hyphomicrobiaceae bacterium
ACGCCGGAGCACATCAGGCACGTCCGCGAGCACGTCGAGAAATACCCGCCGCGGAAAGTGCCAAAGCTCGAGCCGCGAATGCGCCTGTCGGGCCTCGAGCCGTTTGTGCACGGGTGAGCGGATGGAAGCCATCCGCGTGGAGATCGTACTCGTCCCTTCCGTCATGGCCGCGGAGGCGGCCCTCCACGCAAGTCTCCACACCTGCGCGGCTGGCTGGCTTGGATTCCCGCCTTCGCGGGAATGACGGGTTGGAGCTAATGGGAAGCGCTAATTTCATCCTCTGAGCGCTTGCGTTCGGAAAGAGAGTTGAATCGAAATGACCACCAACGCAGCCGCCACCTTCATCAACATCGGTGAGCGCACGAACGTTACCGGATCGGCAAAGTTCAGAAAGCTGATCGAGGCTGGGGATTATCAGGCCGCAGTCGCCATCGCGCTCTCCCAGGTCGAGAACGGTGCTCAGATCATCGACGTCAACATGGACGAAGGGCTGCTCGATTCAGAGCAGGCCATGCGGACGTTCTTGAATCTCATCGCAACCGAGCCGGCTATCGCGCGCGTGCCAGTCATGATCGATTCGTCGAAATGGTCGGTGATCGAAGCGGGCCTGAAGTGCGTCCAGGGCAAGGCCATCGTGAACTCGATCAGCCTCAAGGAAGGCGAAGGGCCCTTTCTGGAGCAGGCCCGCAAGATCCTGCGCTATGGCGCGGCGGTCGTGGTCATGGCCTTCGACGAGCAGGGCCAGGCTGACACGGTCGAGCGCAAGGTCGCGATCTGCGAGCGGGCGTATAAGCTGCTGACGGAGAAAGTCGGCTTTCCGCCCGAGGACATCATCTTCGATCCGAACATCTTCGCCGTCGCCACCGGAATGGAGGAGCACAACAATTACGGTGTGGCCTTCATCGAGGCGACGCGGCAGATCCGGCAGAAGATGCCGCTGGTGCATATCTCGGGCGGCGTCTCCAACCTGTCCTTCGCCTTCCGCGGCAACGAGCCGGTGCGCCAGGCGATGCACTCCGTGTTCCTCTATCACGCCATCCAGGCTGGGATGGACATGGGAATCGTCAACGCCGGCCAGCTCACGGTCTACGACGACATCCCGCCGGAGCTCCGGGAGCTGTGCGAGGACGTGATCCTGAACCGCCGGCCCGATGCGACGGATCGGCTGCTGGAGGCGGCACCAAAGTTCAAGGGGGGCGGGGCGAAGAAGGTCGAGCAGGACCTCTCCTGGCGCGATGCGCCGGTCGAGGAGCGGCTGAAGCACGCACTGGTCCACGGAATCACCGAGTTCATCGAAGTCGACACCGAGGAAGCGCGCCAGAAGGCAGCCCGGCCCCTCGATGTCATCGAAGGTCCCCTGATGGCTGGCATGAACGTCGTCGGCGACCTGTTCGGCGCGGGCAAGATGTTCCTGCCGCAGGTCGTGAAGTCCGCGCGTGTGATGAAGCAGGCCGTCGCCTATCTGCAACCTTTCCTCGAGGCCGAGAAGAAGGCGATGGGGCTCGACGCCCTGCCGGCTGCCGGCAAGGTCGTGATGGCAACCGTCAAGGGGGACGTTCACGACATCGGCAAGAGCATCGTCGGCGTCGTGCTCGAGTGCAACAACTACGAGGTCATCGATCTCGGCGTCATGGTGCCTGCGGCCAAGATCCTCGAGGCCGCGCGCAAGCATCAGGCGGACATGATCGGCCTCTCAGGCCTGATCACGCCCTCTCTCGATGAAATGTGCCACGTCGCAGCCGAGATGGAGCGGGAGGGCTTCGACTGCCCTCTGTTGATCGGCGGCGCAACAACCAGTCGCGTCCACACGGCGGTGAAGATCAACCCGAATTACAAGCGGGGCGCAACGATCCACGTCCTGGACGCGAGCCGCGCTGTGGGCGTCGTCTCCACGCTGCTGTCGCAGTCGGAAAGGGACAGCTACGTCGCGAAGCTGCGAGCCGAGTATGAGAAGATCCGTGAGCAGCACCTGAGAGGCGAGGCGCGCAAGAATCGTGTGTCGCTCCAGGCGGCCCGCGCCAACCGCCATGCCTGCGACTGGTCGAGCTACACGCCGCCGGTGCCGCGGTTCCTCGGCACGCGCGTGTTCCAGGATTACGACCTCAGAGAGCTGATCCCGTGCATCGACTGGTCACCGTTCTTCGCGGCGTGGCAGATGAACGGGCGTTTTCCGGCCATCCTCGACGACAACAAGATCGGTGCCGAGGCGCGGAAGCTCTATGCGGATGCGAAGGCGCTGCTCCAACGCATCGTCGAGGAGCGCTGGCTGACGGCCAACGCCGTCGTCGGCTTCTGGCCGGCCAATGCCATCGGGGACGACATCGAGCTGTATACGGATGAGACGCGTACCGAACGGCTCGCCATGTTCTACACGCTGCGCCAGCAGATCGCCCGCGACCCGAGCCGCAAACGCCCGCATGCGGCGCTCGCCGACTTCATTGCGCCGCGCGAGACGGGGCTTGCCGATTACATCGGCGGCTTTGCGGTGACCGCGGGGCTTGGCGAGGAGGAAGCCCTCGCCAACCGCATCGCACCGCACGACGACTACTCGCGCATCATGCTCAAGGCGCTGGCCGACCGCTTGGCCGAAGCGTTCGCGGAGCGCATGCATCAGCGCGTGCGCATGGAGCTGTGGGGCTACGCGCCCGACGAGCGGCTGACGAACGAGGAGCTGATCGCAGAGAAGTACCGCGGCATCCGGCCGGCGCCGGGATATCCCGCGCAGCCGGATCACACGGAAAAGGGCACGCTGTTCAGGCTGCTCGATGCGACCCGCGCGACCGGCATCAAGCTTACCGAAAGCTACGCCATGTGGCCGGGCTCGGCCGTGAGCGGGCTCTATTTCTCGCATCCGGAGAGCTACTATTTCGGTGTCGGCAAGGTGGAGCGCGACCAGGTCGAGGACTATGCGCGCCGCAAGGGCTGGCCGGTGTCCGAGGCCGAGCGCTGGCTTTCATCTGTGCTCAACTATCTCCCCGATGTCGCTGGAAGCGAAGCGGCGTGATAAGTCTCCGTTTTCATCGTGCGGGGATGACGGACGTCCTCGCTCGAAAACACCAAAGGGGGAGGTGATTTCATGCTTGGACGTCTGGTGCTTATTCTGCTGCAGCTGGCCATCGGCTGGTTCGGCGCGCCGCAAGTGCTGCGTTACGTGCCCGCTCCCGGCGATGCGCAGGTATTTGTCTATGCCGTAGCCGCGGCCATCATCATCTGGGTGGTCGGCCTGATTGGCGCCCAGGTCCTCAAAGATGTTGCGACACCGTCGGCTGGGACGCTGGTCGCGGCGCTGATCGGTGGTGTGATCGGCGCCGCGATCGTGGCCTTCAAGCTGAACCAGATGATACCCGTCAACGTGCCGCCGAACCTGTGGCCGCTCGGCCTTGCGATTGTCGGCTACGCACTGAGAAAATAGCCCACATAGCTTTTCCGCTTTGAGGTCGGCCCGCAGGGCCGGGTGAGGGGCTACAACAATTGCCACTTCCGGAACCCTCGTCCAGCCCACTCTTGGCTTGGTCGCGATTGGCTCTCGAATCAGAAGAGGCGCGGAGTTGGACCGCGCCTCTTCCAATAAACTCCAGTTACAATGGGTTCTCTGAGTGCCCTGACCGTTTCACCCCTGATTTGGAATGCGGCTGCAGGGCCTCCGCTCAGATCACACCGAACACGATCGCAGCGAGGAATCCGAACGACATGATCGCGGCAAGCACGTTCAGTCTCATCTTCAGTTCCATCGTGCCTCCTTTGCCGGTTACCCAGCGGTTAGGCAGCTCAGGCGATGCCTGTGCGATTGGCCGAATCTAATGGAGTGACTCAGCGTGACACAAGCGAAAAACGTCGCTGCGCTGCAATAGAATGCAGTCTCTTCACGATCCCTAACCGTCCCCTCCCTCGATTAGGGTAGTGCCGCAACAGTGATGCCGAGCAATCACGGCGACAAACGGGTAGAGCCAACGCCAATAACGTTTCAGTCAACTATAAGTTCCGGATCACTCTCCTCGAATGATCTTGAGAATTAAGGAAGAAGATATTGGAACATTTGCGAGTATTGGATTGAAGATGGACCGGCAGTCTCGTGGTAGATGTGCAACAGCGGGAGCACCCCCGTAGATGTGGCGGCATTGTGGCCAAAGGAGAGAGAATCCCGATCGTGGTTGAATGATTCGCGGCAGACGTGACGTGGAGGAAGCAGTCATGCAGTTCAAGGCCCTGTTGCTGACCAAGAGCGCGGACGGCCAGCGCGCCGAATGGACAGAGCTCAGTGATGCAGACTTGATGCCGGGGGACGTGCTGATTCGGGTTACCCACTCCACGATCAATTACAAGGACGGCCTCGCACTGACTGGCAAGGCACCGGTCGTGCGCCGTTGGCCGATGATCCCCGGCATCGACTTCGCCGGCACCGTCGAGCAATCGAGCCACCCCGATATCAAGGTGGGCGATAACGTCATTTTGAACGGCTGGGGCGCAGGAGAGACGCACTACGGCGGCTATGCCCAGTACGCACGCGTGAGCGGCGACTGGCTCGTAAAGCGGCCAGCCGAGTTCACTGCGGCCCAGGCGATGGCGATCGGGACGGCAGGTTACACGGCCATGCTTGCCGTCATGGCGCTCGAGGACCATGGCGTGACGCCGGACCGCGGTCCTGTGCTGGTAACCGGGGCTGCGGGGGGCGTGGGCAGCATCGCGGTGACGCTGCTGGCCAAGCTTGGGTATGAGGTGATCGCCTCGACGGGCCGCCGCGAGGAAGAAGCCTACCTGAAGGGATTGGGCGCAAGCGAAGTCATCGACAGGGCGGATCTGACGGGACCGGCAAAGCCCCTCGGCCGCGAGCGCTGGGCGGGTGCCGTCGACGTTGCCGGCAGCCACACGCTTGCCAACGTACTCAGCATGACCCGCTACGGCGGCACCGTTGCGGCTTGCGGTCTGGCGCAGGGGCTCGACCTGCCGGGCAGCGTCGCGCCTTTCATCTTGCGCGGCGTCACGCTGGCCGGCATCGATAGCGTGATGTGCCCGAAGCCCCGCCGCGTCGCCGCCTGGCGACGGCTCGCCCGCGATCTCGATCGTGACAAGCTCGATGCGCTCAGCACAACGCGCCCGTTGAGTGACGTGCTGACGCTGGCGCCCGAGATCCTGGCCGGCAAGATCAGAGGCCGGGTTGTCCTAGAAGTCGGCTAAGCGGTCAGCGGGCTCCGGTCCTCAGCGGCCGCGGAACTGCGGCTTGCGCTTCGCCATGAAGGCTCGGCGGCCCTCGACGTAGTCCTCGCTCGAAAAGCATGCATCGACGTACCGGTCGAGCATCGGCAGGTCCGGGTTCTCCGGATGGCTGATGAACTCGTCGATGGCTCGCTTGGCGGCCAGCACCGAAAGCGGCGCGTTGGCAGCGATTTCCTCGGCGAGCGCGGTCGCGGCGGCAATCAGCTCGCCGGGCGCATGCACGCTGTTGACGAGCCCCATGGCGAGCGCATCCGCGGCACTGAAGCGGCGCCCGGTGTAGAGCAGCTCGCGGGCGCGCGCTGAGCTCACCACACCCAGCAGCGGCCGGATCCAGCGTGGGTTGTAGCCGATGCCGAGCTTCGCGGCAGGCACGGCGAACTGGGCCGTGTCGGAGGCGACCCGCAGATCGCAGCAGATCGCCAGCTCCAATCCGCCGCCCATGCAGTAGCCCTGTATGGCGGCGATGGTCGGCTTGGCCGAGCGCGAGAGGGCCTCGAAGGCAGCATTGTTGAGAGCATCGTATTCGGCCGCCTTCTCGGCCGTGCGGGCCGTCTCGAACTCCGAGATGTCCGCCCCGGCCGAGAATGCCCTGTCGCCGGCGCCCGTCAGGACCACGGCGCGGACGTCGCCATCCTCTTCGGCTTCCCGGATCAAGCGCGGCAGGGCTGCCCACATCGACGTGGTGAACGCATTGAGGCGTGCTGGATTGTCTATGATCAGCCACCGGATGCTGCCCCGATTATCTATCCGGAGCTGGGGCCCTTTCACGTCGTCTACCATCTGGTCTTGCCTCTCGCCATCGCTATGCCCAGGTGTTTTAGTCGCGGCTGGCGGGCCGGTGCAAACCTTGGGCCATGGTCAGTGCGCTTGGGTCGCAAGGCGCCGCCCGCCCAGCTCGAACATTGACTATGGGAAAAGCGCTCGTTAGGGCTGAGTGGGCAAGGTGGCCGGCGGAAAAACAATCCTGGTAGGAGATCGATCATGGCACCGACGTCCCGACAGGCAGCTCAGAGCAGAATAGCCCATGTCGATCCGATCTGGGCCGAGGTGCGCCGCGAGGCGGAGGAGGCGATCCGCGCCGAGCCGGCCCTCGGCGGCTTCATCTTTGCGACGGTGATGGGTCACGAGCGGTTGGAGGACGCCGTCTGCCATCGTCTTGCCCAGCGCCTCAATCACTCCGACGTCGATGCCGGGCTCATCGGGCAGATGTTTCAGGACGTGCTCACCCGCTGCACGGAGCTCGGACGGGCGTTCCGCGCCGACCTCGCCGCCGTCTACGATCGTGATCCGGCCTGCAGCCGCTATATCGAGCCACTCCTTTATTTCAAGGGCTTCCACGCCCTCGTCACCCATCGCTTCGCCCACGAGTTGTGGAAGGAAGGGCGGCGGGACTTTGCCCTTTACCTTCAGAGCCAGTCGTCGCGCATCTTCGGCGTCGATATCCACCCGGCGGCGCGCATCGGCATCGGGATCATGATCGATCACGCCACGGGGGTCGTGATCGGCGAAACCGCCACTGTCGGCGACAACACCTCCTTGCTGCACGGCGTGACCCTCGGCGGCAGCGGCAAGGAGGGCGGTGATCGCCATCCCAAGATCGGCGCCAACGTGATGATCGGGGCCGGGGCCAAGGTGCTAGGCAACATCAAGGTCGGCGACTGCTCGCGCATTGCCGCCGGCAGCGTCGTGCTCAAGGAAGTTCCGCCGAATACGACCGTCGCCGGCGTTCCGGCCAAAGTGGTCGGACCTGCCGGTTGCCCGGAGCCTGCCCGCACCATGGATCAGCGGCTGAGCCCCGACGATTGCGGCTGCGGGAACTGACACGGCTCCCCTCATCCCTGCACCAGAAAAGAAGGCCGCACTTGATGAAAAAGGATGTTCCCCGCGTGCAGAAGTATTTGCGCAAGCTCTTTCGCACGGATCAGCTTCGCGTCGTGCCGCACGCGCGGAAGAAGGACATGGCCGAGGTGTTCATCGGCGATGAGTTCATCGCTCCTCTCTACCGGGAGGAGGAGGATGGCGAGGTTTCCTACCAATTGCAGGTCGTGATCCTCGATGTCGATCTCGAGGAAAATTGAGCAGGGTCGGGGAAATGGGACTTTTCAAGCTCGATGACGTGAGCGTGACGACGCCGGGCGAGGGCCGCTACTGGGTGGCTGCCAACGCCACGGTGCTTGGCAACGTTCACATCGGGGAGGACGCCAGCGTCTGGTTCAATACGGTCATCCGCGGCGACAACGAGCCGATCCAGATCGGCACCGGCTCCAATATTCAGGACGGCTGCGTGCTTCACACGGATCCAGGCTTCCCGATGGTGATCGGGCCGGATTGCACGATCGGCCACATGGTGATGCTGCACGGCTGCAAGATCGGCCGAGGCAGCCTGATCGGCATCGGGTCGATCATCCTCAATGGCGCCGTGATCGGGGAAGAGTGCCTGATCGGCGCCAATACGTTGATTCCGGAAGGCAAGGAGATTCCGGCGCGCTCGGTCGTGATGGGCTCACCGGGCAAGGTCGTCCGCCAGGTGACCGAAGCCGATCTCGCCCGCATGCAGGCCGGAGCCGCGCACTACCGGAAGAATTGGCGCCGGTTCGCGGCCGGGTTTGCCGCTCAGTCCAAGAGCCTTTCCGAATGACGTAGAAACGAAAGGCAGCAGTGGTAACCGCTTTTACCTCTCCCATGGGGAGAGGTCCGCCGGAAGGGCCGGGTGAGGGGTTGCAATGATCGCCAGCGGAACCCCCCTCACCCCGACCCTCTCCCCGCCCGGGCAGAGGGAGGTTAGGCGCAAGCTTGGCTCGGCCTGTTTCCGTCCATACCGGAAATGATCCTGAACGGCCTGTTGATCGGCGCGCTCAGCCGGACCCGCCGGCGGCGCCGGCGCTCAGCACCACCTCAGGCTGACGTACGTCGCCGCTGACAGGCCGCTGCTTCAGCGCAGGGAAGTCCTCCGGCGTGATGGTTTCCTTCTCGAGCAGCAATTTCGCGCCTTCATCGAGCAACGACCGGCGCTCGGCCAGGATTTGCAGCGCCCTCTCGTAAGCTTCGTCGATCAGGTCTTTTACGGCCAGGTCGATCTCACGTGCGGTACCCTCGGAATAGTCTTTCTCGCGCACCGCGAGCTTCTGTTCGCCAAGGAAAGTCGTGCTTTGCCGCTCGAGCACGGCCTGGCCGAGCAGATCGGTCATGCCGAAGCGCGTTACGATCTGGCGGGCGATGTCCGTGACCTTGACCAGATCGTCCGCCGCGCCTGTGGACAGCTCGCCGAAGACGAGCTGCTCCGCTGCCCGGCCGGCGAGCAGCACGACCATGCGGTCTTTCAGCTCCTGCCGCGAGATCAGGTAGCGATCATCGGTCGGCCGCTGCATCGTGTAGCCGAGCGCACCGATCGACCGCGGGATGATCGAGACCTTGTGCACGGGGTCCGTATCGGGAAGAGCCGCCGCGACAAGGGCGTGACCCATCTCGTGATAGGCGACGATCTTGCGCTCGCGCGGTTGGAGCAGGCGCCCCTTGCGCTCGGCTCCGGCCACAATCCGCTCAACGGCAGCGGTGAAATCGGCGAGAGTGACCTCGTTGGCGCCGCGCCGGGTCGCGACAATCGCCGCTTCGTTCACGAGGTTGGCAAGATCGGCGCCGCTGAAGCCGGGCGTGATGGCCGCGATCTGGTCGAGCTTGACGCTGGGTGCGACCTTGATCTTCTTGATGTGGACCGCAAGGATCGCTTCGCGGCCTTTCTTGTCGGGCCGGTCGATGACGACCTGGCGGTCGAAGCGGCCGGCACGCAGAAGTGCCGGATCGAGGATCTCGGGCCGGTTGGTGGCTGCCAGAATGACGATCCCTTCACGCGGGTCGAAGCCGTCGAGCTCAGCCAGTAACTGGTTGAGAGTCTGCTCCTTCTCGTCGTGCCCACCACCATAGCCTGCTCCAGCGCTGCGTGCGCGGCCGAGCGCATCGAGCTCATCGATGAAAATGATGCACGGGGCGTGCTTCCGGGCCTGCTCGAACAGATCACGGACCCGGGCGGCACCCACGCCGACGAACATCTCGACGAACTCGGAGCCCGAAATCGAAAAGAACGGTACCCCTGCCTCGCCGGCCACCGCCTTGGCCATCAGGGTCTTGCCGGTTCCGGGCGGACCGACCAGCAGAATACCCTTGGGGATGCGGGCTCCGAGCCGCCCGTATGTCTCCTTGTCCTTCAGAAACGACACGATCTCCTGCAGCTCGGCTTTGGCTTCGTCCACGCCTGCCACGTCGTCGAATGTGACGCCTGTGTTCCGCTCAACCAGCACCCGCGCCTTCGACTTGCCCACATTCATCAGGCCGCCGAGACCTTGTCTCTGGGCAAACTGGCGGAAGACGAAGATCCAGATGCCGAAGAAGATGAGCATCGGGAGGAGCCACGAGAGCAATGTCGAAAGGAACGTGTTCTGCACCGTTCCGGAGACAGTCACGCCCTTCTTCGCAAGCTCGTCTGCCAGGGTCGGGTCGACACGGTTGGTTACGAAATATTGGCGGCCGTTGATCGGCTGCTTGAGCTTTCCCGTGATCTGCTCATTGGTGACGGTTACCTCGACAATCTGCCCCTCGTTCGACAGCTTCAGGAACTCGCTGTAGGGGATGGGCTCGACGTTCTGATAGGTCGTCCACATGTTCTGGAACAGCACCAGCAGCAGGAATGCGGCAATGAAGTATCCGATGTTCCAGATTTGCTGCTTGTTCATCGCTACTCCCGCGTGAATTTGTGCTGGTGAAAATGCCTCGGACGATGCCAGCACTATGATTTCGTGTTCGATGCGCCGCGAGACAAGCCTGCGCCAGGGTCTGCAACCAAGGCGTCTACGGTCGGGTTAACGCTTGTGCTGGGGATGCGCCCTGCTGGCGCGCGCCACCTTTAGTGAGCCTACGGCGGGTCGTGGCCGGTCCGGCTGAAGATCTGAGTGGATATGAGAAAAAGTGCCCGGTCACACGCTCCAGAAATATCTCACATCCTGGCCGCTCTGGGCGGGGCTGCTGGTGCTGGCTTTCCTTTGGCTCGGGCCATTGCCGGCGATGAGCCGCCGAGCCTTCTCGCCCCACATGATCTTGCATTTGGCCGTTACCAGCCTCGCCGCGCCGCTGATCGTTGCCGGGCTGTTGCGTTCCGGAGTGGCCGTGCGCATTAGCCGTCAACACACTCTCTTTGCGGTGGGCGCTTCCATTTTCGAGCTCGCCGTTGTCTGGGGCTGGCACCTTCCCGAGCTGCACCAGGCGGCAGCGCTCGATGACACCGTCTACGTGGCACAGCAATTGAGCTTTCTTGCCGCGGGAATTGCGATCTGGTGGGCCAGCTTCGCCGGGATGACCAAAGTCGCCTATGCGATCGGTGGATTGGCTCTGGTCCTGACGTTCGTGCACATGGCAATGCTGGGCCTTCTGATCGGGATCGCGCCAGAGCTCATTTATGAACCGTCCATCTGCCTTGGCGCCTTCGGCTTCGATCCGTTGGAGGACCAGCACTTCGGCGGATCTTTGATGGCCGTCGTCGGAGGAACGCCTTATTTGATCGCCGGCATTTTTCTTCTGAACAAGTTCATTTCAGAGCACGGATGAGACGCTTACAATCATCTTTGTTCTTCCCTATGCAACGCATTTGTCAGCTGGTTTCCGGCAAACCGGTAGATTTCTTCCTCCTGGACGAAATGCAGCCGGTATGGCCGCGAGACATGGAGGAGGAGCCGCATGATCTTGTGGCATTCCGTGTCGTCGGGGCCCGGTCGCGGTATTCGACCAAGGTTTCAGCGCAAAAGACATCGGCTGGGTCCTGTGGCCCGGAACCCTGATCGCCAAAGGCATTCTC
>DASVDU010000220.1:0-5900 GCA_036380915.1 Hyphomicrobiaceae bacterium
CAGACGACCAGCCGCTTCCCGCGCGGTGATCGTCCGGCGCCCGACAACTCGCATGCGGCGATTGCGGTCAACCTCGACGCCTGCATCAAGTGCGGCCTGTGCGTGCGCGCCTGCCGCGAGGTGCAGTCGAACGATGTCATCGGCATGGCCTATCGCGGCCATAATGCTCTGCCCGTGTTCGACTTCGACGTCGGCATGGGTGAATCGACCTGCGTCGGCTGCGGCGAGTGTGTCCAGGCCTGCCCGACCGGCGCGCTGATGGAGGCCAACCTGCTCGACGAGACGGGCAAGCGGGTCGCCTTCGAGGATGGATCGGTCGACACCGTCTGCCCGTATTGTGGCGTCGGCTGCCAAATCAAGGTGAACGTCAAGGACGGCAAGATCCTCTACGTGGACGGCCGCGACGGGCCGGCCAACAATAACCGCTTGTGCGTCAAGGGCCGGTTCGGCTTCGACTACATCCACCATCCGGATCGGCTGACGAAACCGCTGATCCGGCGGGAGGACGCGCCCAAGTCCGGCGACATCGTCGTCGACCCGAGAAACCCGTGGAACGTCTTCCGCGAGGCGACCTGGGAGGAGGCGCTGGAGAAAGCGGCATCCGGCCTGAAGCGTATCCGCGACCGCGACGGCGGCAAGGCGCTCGCGGGGTTCGGGTCAGCGAAGGGCTCGAACGAGGAGGCGTACCTCTTTCAGAAGCTGGTGCGGCAGGGCTTCGGCACGAACAACGTCGACCACTGCACGCGGCTTTGCCACGCGTCTTCCGTCGCGGCGCTGATGGAGGGTCTCAACTCGGGCGCCGTGACGGCTCCGTTCACGGCGGCGAACGATGCGGACTGCATCATCGTCATCGGCGCGCGGCCCGCGGAAAACCATCCGGTTGCTGCAACTTATCTGAAGAACGCGGCCAAGCGCGGCGCGAAACTGATCGTGATGGATCCGCGCGGCCAGAAGCAAGGTCTCGCGCGCTACGCCAGCCATGTCCTGCAGTTCAAGCCCGGCCGCGACGTGGCGCTGCTCAATGCGATGCTGAACGTCATCGTGACCGAGGGCATGGCTGACGTTCAGTACGTGCAGGCCCATGTCGATGGATACGAGGACCTTAAAGCGCGGATCGTAGACTTCACGCCGGAGAAAATGGAGCCGGTGTGCGGAATTCCGGCTGCTACGATCCGCGAGGTCGCCCGGCTCTATGCCCGCTCCGAGCGCTCGATCATCTTCTGGGGCATGGGCGTATCCCAGCATACCCACGGGACCGACAATGCGCGTTGTCTGATCGCGCTCGCGCTCGTCACCGGCCAGATCGGCCGGCCGGGCACTGGGCTGCATCCGCTGCGCGGTCAGAACAACGTGCAGGGCGCGTCCGATGCCGGCCTCATCCCGATGGTGTTTGCCGACTACAAGTCCGTCAGGGATCCCAAGGTTCGCGGCATGTATGAGGATTTGTGGGGTACCAAGCTCGATCCAGAGCCTGGCCTGACGGTGGTCGAGATCATGCACGCGATCCATGCGGACGAGATCAAGGGCATGTACATTTTGGGCGAAAACCCGGCGATGTCCGACCCCGACGCCGCCCATGCCCGCGAGGCGCTTGCTCATCTCGAGCACCTCGTGGTGCAGGACATCTTCCTGACCGAAACCGCCTGGCACGCCGACGTGGTTCTGCCCGCTTCGGCCCATGCCGAGAAATGGGGCACCTACACGAACACCAACCGGCAGGTGCAGATTGGCCGGCCGGTCGTGAACCCGCCCGGCGAGGCGCGGCAGGACTGGGAGCTGATCCAGGAGATCGCGCGCCGCATCGGCCTAAATTGGAATTACAGCCACGTCTCGGAGGTTTTCGCCGAGATGACCAAGGTCATGCCGTCGCTCGCGAACATCACGTGGGAGCGGCTGCTGGCCGAGGGATCGGTTACCTATCCCTGCGACGCGCCCGACAAACCTGGCAACGAGATCATCTTCGCCAGCTCATTCCCGACGGCCTCCGGACGCGCGAGGGTCGTCCCGGCCGGCCTCGAGCCGCCGGATGAGCTGCCGGACGAGGAATACCCGTTCGTGCTGACCACGGGCCGGTTGCTCGAGCATTGGCACACGGGCGCCATAACCCGCCGGGCGAGCAAGCTCGATGCCCTTGAGCCGGAGGCGATCGCGGGCCTGAACCCCAGGGAGATGGACCGCCTCGGTATTCGTCCGGGCCAGTTCATCCGCGTGGCGACCCGGCGTGGCCAAGTGGTCCTCAAGGCGCGGGCCGATCGCGACGTGGCGGAAGGGATGGTTTTCATCCCGTTCTGCTTCACGGAAGCGGCGGCGAACCTGCTGACCAATCCGCAGCTCGATCCTTACGGCAAGATTCCCGAGTTCAAGTTCTGCGCGGCCCGGGTCGAGGCGATGGAAGAGAAGGCCGAGGCGGCGGAGTAGCTGAGCTACATGGCCGGACCCGGCCCTGCGGGCCAACCCCGGATCAAGTCCGGGGCAGGCTCTCTCCCCATGGAAGAGGTGAAGGAAGCGGCTGCCGTTTGGACCAATTCGGGACGGCTACCGATCAGCGTTCGGACAGGCTGTGGCTCAGCGCTCGCGCGTGATCCGTCCCGGATAGCTGAGGTCTTCGGATGCCGTTTTGTGGACGCCCACGACGCAGAGGAACGGAGTGCCTTTCTCCTCCGGATGGACCTGCAGCTCGGCGGTCACTGCATCGAACGCGACATTTTCGGCGCCCTTGACCGGGACCGTCAGCCGAACCCTGCTACCGTCGAGGACCGGGCTCATGCCGGGGCTGTCGAGGGCGATCGGCAGCATCGGCGCCGTGAGCGGGAGGGCATCCTGCCCAGGCGAGATATCGAGGACTTTGAGGCCGCCCGAGCAGGCCGCATCTTCACCCAGAACGACCCAGTGCGAATGCCAATTCGCACCATCGTTGTCGAGGATGCCGTCGGCATTCTCATCGAACAATGGCGTATCATCGAAGTCCGGATGGGCTGTAACGGCCAGCGCGAGAATGCCAGATTTTGGGGCGAATCCAACGGTTTCGGGATCGAGCCGGGTCGGCCAAACGTAGGCCTCCACCTTGGCGCCCTGCAGCTGGCCCGTCGGCGTCGGCTTTACCGAACCTGCGGCACCACGGACCTCCATGATGAACGTGGCAAGGCGACCGTCCGTGGTCGCGTCCGCTCGCGTGATGTCGAAGGCAGCCGGCGTCTCCGGATTGGCGGGTGCGGAGATTTCATGTGCGAACGCGGTTCCGCTGACCAACACGGCGAGCGCGCCGATCGTGGCAATTTCCTTTCGTCTCATGCCTGATCTCCTGCTGTCATGGATCTCGATGCGCTGGAACCGCTCCAGCGGGTCCAACTCGTCTCCGCCTCGTGAGGGGGAGCGGGTTCGTGCTCCTGACACTCGAGGCGCAGGTGACGGTCGCCGAAGGGGGCGTCCACGAACGCGCAGTGATGCGGTCGTTCGGGATCGTCGTGAACGTTGGGACGGAAATAGCGGCAGCTGACGCACATCCGCTGGGGCGGGATATCGCCCGACACTTGCAATGCGCGAATGATCTTCACCAGAGCACGGAGGAACGCGGTCTGCTCGGCTTCGTCGAGCGTGTCCACTGCGCGCAGGAGGAAGTCCGGCCAGTCGGAAACCTGCTCCGCCAGCGCCGCTCCCTCAGACGACAGCGTGAGAGAGACAGCGCGGGGGTTGTCCGGCGAGCGGCCGCGCACCACGAGGCCCTTGGAAACCAGCGCCGCGACGGAATCGCTTGCCGTTGGTGCCGTTACTCCGAGGGCTCTCGCCACTTCGTCGAGCCGCAGACCTCGAGGGGCACTCCGGAGCAGGACGAGGACTTGACCCTGCGTGGGCGTGAGACGTGCTGGCGCCGCACCGCGCCAGGCTTTCGTCTTCAAGGCCAGGCTGATCTTGGCGAGTCCCGTGCTCACTCGCTCGGAAATGGACTGAGTGACTGTGTCTAATTCGATCGGCGGAGTGTCGTCGCTCAAGACCCGTTCTCCCGTCGGATGAACGGGTTCGTTATAATTAGGACTCCTAATTCTGTCAACTAAATTGTCCGAACAGCTTTCTCGCGGGGGCTGTCGCAGTTCGGGTCAGTGTCAAACGCCGGCCGGGATGAACACGCATCGCGGAGCGTAGCTGCCGTCGCCGTTCTCTCGCACGCAGACATGGGTGTCATTGTCTCGCGACGGCCGCTGAGTGAATCCTTTGGGCACCTGTACCTGAATGGACCCGGCAAACATGCGCATGCCGCCGTCGGGAGTTCGTTCGACGCGGTCGACCTTCATGCAGTCCCGGCCGCCGCAGCACTCGACCGGATACCAGCTGTGGGCCATGGCGACGCTCGCTGTACTGGCCGCTAAAGCCAAGGCGAGCCCTCCCGACCGCAGAATTTGGATCACCAGCATCCGTCGTTGCTCCATCGGCCTCGATTTGCACCGGCCTTAACCAGCCGCCATTGCAAGGGTTCCGGAAGCAAGGACCCCGGCGGGGACCCAAAATGCCGCATTTCCCGTGCTCAAGCCGCCCTTACGCGGAGTGCCGTCGACAGGAGCCAGGACGTGACGACGGGGCCCGTCGGAAACTTTGACCCCCATATCGACCCTTTAGTTGTGTGGATAAGCGTTGCATTCGCGCTATAGTTGAAATCATTTTGTGGCGGTTTCGCCACAGAATTGAACATTGTTAATTTCGGATGTTCTGTGGAAAAATAGTTCAGCAGACGTCCGACAGTTTCAATTTTGACAATTCTGTGGCGCCTGTCTGCTGACGGCAAAGCTGCTTAGGCGCCGATGTTTCCGTTTTGGGCCAAATTTGGGCAAATCGCTACGTTTCTGCCTTCAGATGCACGACCGCATTGACGCGGGTATTAACCAATCGAAAAAAACAGTCGGACGTCGTTGCCCACTTGCACCAGCGCTGCGGAGCGCTAGATCGTCCCGTGGTCAACTTCTTAGGAGGGCGGCGGAACTTCGGCGATTACCGCCGGAGTGAGGGCGAGAGCAACAGGGACGGAGCGGGGCCGGACCTGTTGCTCGTCCCGGCAAATGCTCCGGTTTTCATGCAGTTCACGCGCAATCGTGCGTCGGTGTTGTAACTCATCCCTTCCGCTGACCGTCGTACCGTGCTAGGTCTGCCCCGCCAAAAACGTGACCTCATGACCAGAAATTCGTGGTTGCAGGCCCGCACCACTCGAGTCTAGGGCGATCATACGGCATGAAGTCCGCCGCGACAGATCTGGAGACTTTCCTTCAGTCCACTCTCGGAACTCAAGCCAGGAGAGGCGCGCGCGTCCTCAGCGGCCCGACGATAGCGCTCGATGTGCGCGCAACCGCCGTATTGAAGCCGGTGCTGCAAGAGATTGCCTCGGACATCGCGACACATGGCTGTCCGGACCGGGGTGGGGACGTCGCGGTCCGCTGGTCTTGTGATGATCAGGGCCGTTGCGTCATCGAGCTGAGCAACGGGAACATCGCGAGCGCGAAAAGAGCAGACGGCCGTGAGGCGCCGGCAGGAGCGGCTCCCACGGCGTTCGACCGGCCGGGGGATGGCATGATCAGCTGCGAAACGTCAGAGCAGGGTGCTCGCATCATCGTCCCCGCGCGATACGTTTCCGACTGGAAGCAGCCCGATCCGCGTTCCGTACCTCCGGCCGTGGCTCCCGCCGATCCGCTCGAAGGCCGCTCGGTCCTGGTAGTGGAGGATCAGCTCATCATTGCGCTCGATCTGGAGATGCTGCTCAAGGAGCGCGGAGCCGTCGCGGTGCAGCTCAGCGGGTCTGTGAACGACGCTCTCAAATCGATCGAAGCAGGGCGTCCGGACATCGCCATTCTCGACGTGAATCTCGGAAGTACGACATCTTTCCCCGTAGCATGTGAGCTGCAGCGGCTGGGCATTCC
>DASVDU010000221.1:0-4681 GCA_036380915.1 Hyphomicrobiaceae bacterium
CCAGATCGGCCCGCTCGTTGCCGATGCAGGGCTGCGTGCGCCGCTCGGCCGGAGCCATGCCGGAGAGGCGGGCGGATATCTCGCGCATGGAGGTCGAGGGCACGATTAGCCCGTCGACCGCGCTGCGGTCGTACTGCGGCAGCTCGAGGTGGACGCTGGCGAGGGTGGTGACGGTGCCGCTGGTGCCGAGCAGCCGCAAGTCCGGCGCGCGGTGCGGCGCGATCCGTCCTGCGAACTCGGCGAAGCTGTCATCGACCACCTGGCGCATCTTCGCATAGCGGGCGGCGCGGGCGTTTTCATCGGCATCTTCGATTTCGTGTCCCACGGTCTCGCTGAGCGAAACCACCCCCCAGGGCACCGACTGCCAGTCGAGAATGCGCGGAACCGGCCCGCCGGGCTCGATCAGCACCAGCTCGGTCGAGCCCCCGCCGATGTCGAAGATCATCGCCGGGCCGATGCCGTCCTCGAGCAGGATGTGGCAGCCGAGCACGGCGAGGCGGGCCTCCTCCTGCGCGGAGATAATGTCGAGCATGATGCCGGTTTCGCGCCGCACACGCTCGATGAATTCCGCCCCGTTGGCGGCTCGCCGGCAGGCCTCTGTGGCGACCGAGCGGGCGAGGTGGACGTTTCGGCGCCTCAGCTTGTCGGCGCAGACTTTCAGCGCTCCGAGAGCGCGGTCCATCGCGGCGTCGCTCAGCCGGCCGGTCTGCGCCAGCCCTTCGCCGAGTCGCACGACCCGGCTGAAGGCATCGATGACGACGAAATTCCCGCTCGCCGGCCGGGCGATCAGCAACCGGCAGTTATTGGTGCCGAGATCGATGGCTGCATAGGCTTGGCGGAAATGGTGGTGCGGCTGACGCCGCTCGGCCGATTCACGTGTCTCTTGCCGCGGCGGATCGCCCGTCGCTTGAGCCTGCGAGACCGCCTGTTGCGGTCCCTGCGGCGGTGAGTGATCCGCCATTACGGGTCCAGACATTCCAACTTCCGCCCGCACAAATCGCGGGGACCTGCGGCCTAGGTAGCGATGCTATCGGGATCGGGCAAGCTGCGCCCCCGCCAGCGGGTTGACGGCGTGGGTCGCCCTGCCTAGATGCGCCCCCTCGTTGCCCCGTCGTCTAATGGTAAGACTACGGACTCTGACTCCGTCAATCGTGGTTCGAATCCACGCGGGGCATCCAGCTTTCTACAGATAAATCATGATTTTAGTTCGAGAATGGCTCGCCCTCGGGCTTTGGGGCCATTCCCGTCGATTCCCGCCGGATTTCAGCGGTTTCTCATAATTCTCGGCGGCTCCGTGCAACATGGATGCAACACGATGCATGGATCGGGTTCCTGGCGGTTGATCGGCGCAAGCCAAATGCGGTCAAAGCTGGTCTGAACTAGGAGGATGTCAGCTCTAATGCGAAGCGGTCATCTTTCGCCGTTTCCCGCGGACCTCCGGGTGCTCCGGCAGCCCCATTCCAAGTGCAAGCCCAAACCAGTTCCAAGCGGGTTTTACGTTGTCGCGGCGTCAGCGGAGCGGCCCTGCGCCAACCAATCTCTTCGTGAGCACGGCGAGGATGGCCCGTGATCGCCGGTATGAGGACGCGCGAACCTACCAGGCGATCAAACGGGGTCAGACCGGAGCTGCGGCACCCAGCCGGACCTAGCACGCCGAAGCACGTCCGCAACCTCGCTCGTTCACGCTTAGCCGACCAGCCACAGGCGACCCTGTCTGGACGGCGCTCCGTTAGCAAGATTTGGATTATAGCGTTGCAGCTGCGGTTTTGGGATGCGGCCATGTCTTCGACCTGTTGATGCGGCGTTGCCATGTGCCGCTGGCCATGATGCCTTGTCCGCCGATCCGGTAGGTCCCAACCAATTGCACGCGCTTGGTAGCGCCGGGTCGTTAATGGGTTTTCCTGGGGATCATCGGTCCCGTCATCGGGCAGCTTGCGTCAGCCAGTCTCCTGCTCTTGCCAACCTCTTGAAGTTCGTTCCTCGTTATGCAGCCACCGGTTCGCGGTAACGCTCGCCGCTGGTCATCATCGCCCAGGCGATCCGGCCGATCTTGTTGGCCAGCGCGATCGCTGCCACCCGTGGATGGCGGCGGCTCAGCAGCTTCATCAGCCAAGGCCGGCGGGTGCCATGCCGCTCGGCGTGACGGATGGCCGCCATCGTGCCGACGAACAGCATTATTCGCAAGTAAGTGTCGCCTGCCTTGCTGATCCCGCCGAGGCGCTCCTTGCCGCCCGACGAGTGTTGTCGCGGGACCAGCCCCAGCCAGGCCGACAAGCTGCGCCCCGACTTGAACATCTGCGGATCGGGCACGGTCGCCACCAGCGCGCTTGCTACCAGCGGCCCGACACCGGGGATCTCCTGCAAGCGGCGGCCGAGTTCGGTCGCACGGCTATCGGCGCGGATCGCACGGTCGGTCTCGAGCAAGTGCGCGAGCACCAGCCGATATTGGTCGACCAACATAGTCAGGCAGGCACGCGCAGCCTGCGGTAGCCGGTCATCGCTCTCGTCGCCGATGATGGCCATCAGCCGGTCCAAGCCTTGGCGGCCGACAGGCGCAACGATCCCGAACTCGGCGAGATGAGCCCGGATCGCATTTCCAAGTTGGGTTCGCTGGCGGGTGAGGATCGATCGCGTGCGATGGAGCACCAGCACGCTCTGCTGCTCCGGCGACTTCACCCCGGCGAACCGCATGGTCGGACGGGTGACCGCCTCGCAGATCGCCTCCGCATCCGAAGCGTCGTTCTTCGACCGCTTCACGTAAGGCTTCACGTATTGCGGCGGCATCAGCCGCACCTCGTGGCCCAGAGCGACCAGTTCTCGCGCCCAGTAGTTGGCACTTGCGCAGGTCTCCATGCCGACGAGGCAGCGCGGCAGTCTGGCAAAGAACGGCAGCAGCTTTGCTCGGGTCAATCGCTGCCGCACCACCACTTCGCCTCACGCATCGACCCCGTGAACCTGAAACACCGACTTCGCCAGATCGATGCCGATTACTGAAACATCCTCCATCGTGTCCTCCTCTCCACACTGACCGGCAAAAATGCCGGCCGGGTGGAGCGCCGTCCACGACATCAATTGCGGACATAAGCGCTTCTGTTAGCTTGCACTCGTTACCGGGGGGCAAGCTGAATGCATTTTCACCTGCCAAAGCCGCTGCATGGCTGGCGCGAGTTCATCGGCGAGGTGGGGATCATCGTCATAGGCGTGCTGATCGCGCTCAGTGCCGAGCAGACGGTCGAGTGGCTGCACTGGCGCTCGGTGGTGGAGGACACCCGGCAGGCGCTCGATGGGGAACTGGCCGTCGATCTCGGGATCATCCAAGCACGCGTCGAGCAGGCTCCGTGCATTTCTCGTCGGCTTGCGGAGCTCACGACCGTTTTCCGGCGCCAAGCGGACCGGCAGCCGCTGGCGCTCAAAGGTCCGCTGGGGCAGCCCCAATTTCCGCAGCTGGACACCAACGTGTGGGACTCGGTCATAGCGGACGGGGCAACAGCGCACATGCCGCTCGACGTCCGGCTTCGCTATTCCCGTTTCTACTCGGCAATCTTCTGGTTCCGCGACAAGACGGATGAGGAATCCGAAGCCTGGAGCCACTTGAGCCAATTCGACGACCACGACGTGTTGACGCAGGAGGATTGGTCTGCGCTTCATCAATGGAAGGCGCGCGCCCAGTCGCTCGCTGCGAAGGTGGATGCAAATGTGTCGCTGGCGACCGTGCGCCAGTTTGCCTTGTCTCTGGGCGTCGAACCGCGCCAATTTCCGTTCAAGTCCGACTCTTTGGCCGCGCGGGACGCCTTGTGCCACCCGATTACATGAGGCCGCCGACCAAGTGACCGCTTTCCATCTGTGGACGCCCCCCGGAGCGCAAGCGATTTTTGGGTTTGTCTGACACCTGGTCGGATGCTGCCATCTGTCCGGCTTCTGTTGCGGCGATGATGAGTGCCGCGAGCCCGTATGGGAGTTCGCGGATCGGATCCAAATCACCCACTAGCGTGCTTGGGTGGCACGGTGGAAAGCACTGGTTCTTCTGATCCCGTCTCGCCGACTGTGGTGCCATACTCTCCTTCGATCGCTAACGCTCTGGCATCCTCACGCCCGACGCAGCTCTAGGCCGCGACAGCCGGAGCTCGATAAACTCCTCCATTGGCGAGCACCGCCCAGACGATCCGCGCGGTCTTGTTGGCGAGCGCAACGGTCACCAGCATGCGCGGCTTTCTCGCCATCATCTGCTCGAGCCACGATCCCTTGGGTGCGCCGCGCCTGCTCGCGTGAAGAACGACGGCAGCGCTGCCCAGGATCAGCAAGCGCCTCAACGTTCGCTCGCCCATCCTGCTGATCGAACCAAGCCTCGCCTTGCCACCGGTCGATCGCTGCAGCGGTGTGAGGCCAACCCAGGCGGCAAAGTCGCAGCCCTTGCGAAAGCTCTCCGGAGGTGGGGCCAAGGCAACCAGCGCGGTGGCCGTGATCGGACCGATTCCCGGAATGGTCATCAGCCGACGCGCGGTCTCATCCTCGCGGGCTCGCTTCGTGATCTCGCGGTCGAGCAGGCCAATGCGTTCGTCCAATGCCTTTGCGCTCACACCATCACCAGGAACACATCACGCGCACTCGGCGGCAACGCGCACCCAGGATCCTCGATCTTCGCCATCATCGCGCCGGCATGGAACAGCCCCTTGGGCGCGAC
>DASVDU010000222.1:0-3816 GCA_036380915.1 Hyphomicrobiaceae bacterium
GAAGCCCTTGTGGTATTTCACGTCGCCGGAGCCCTTGAGCTGCTCCGGATCGATGTTGCCTTCGAATTCGTCGAAGAGCTCCTCGGGTGGCTTGCCGAGGACGTTGACCAGCACGTTGATGCGGCCGCGATGGGCCATGCCGATCACGAATTCGCGGATTCCCGACTCGCCGCCGCTCTGGATCAGCGTGTCGAGCATCGGAATGAGGCTCTCGCCGCCTTCGAGCGAGAACCGCTTCTGGCCGACGAAGCGCGTGTGCAGGTACCGCTCGATGCCTTCGGCCGCCGTGAGCTGCTCCAGGATCCAGAGCTGCTCCTCCGGTGCGAAGTGCCGGGACACCATGCCTTTCTCGAACGCCTCGCGCAGCCACAGGCGCTCGCGCGAACGCGAGACGTGCGCGAACTCGGCGCCGATCTTGCCGCAATAAATGCTTTTCAGCAGCGCAAGGATGTCCTTGAGCTGCATGCGCCGGTGGCCGGTGCCGGCCAGCCCGCCCGTAAAGAACTCCGTCTCCATGTCGGCTTCGCCGAGGCCCAGCCAGTCGAGCTTGAGAACGCCGGGTGTCGGCCTTTCCATGAGCCCGAGGGGATCGATATCGGCGATCTGGTGGCCGCGCAGGCCGTAGACCTGGATCAGGCGCGAAACGGCGGCCTGTTTCTCGCTCGCGGCGGAGTGCGGCGCGGCGACGGCCGCGCCCGCCTGCCCGTTCGCGCGGCGGTGACGGACGGCCTGCTCGACCTCGCGGCGTACCTCCGAGTGCAGCACCTCGTCGCCGCGGCCGCCGAGCGACTCGAAATAGCGGCGCCAGCTCTCCGGCACGGATCGGGGATCTGCGACGAACTCCTCATATAGGCGTTCGACGGCGGCTGCGTTGGCGCCGGACAGCGGCGTGCTCAGGTACTGTTCCTCGAGGGAACTCATGGCGCAGAACGGTTCACGAAACCAGCTGTTTCGAGAGTCTCGGCAGTGGGAAACGGGGCCGGTAGTTTAGCCCAATGTCAGGGAGCAACACTAGACGCGCAAACCGCTGCGTCGACACGCTCGCGGCCGCGCGGTCTTCGAGCTCCGGCTCACAAGGAGCCGAGCAGCATCAGGAGCTGGTAGCAGGCGAGGCAGGCGTAGCAGCTGAAGAAAAGAGTGAGCAGCACGCCCGTTCGCATCAGGTTGAAGACCCGCAGACGCGAAAGGAAGACGAGGGTCATGATCCCGAGTCCCGTCAGGGCCATTTTGCTCGCCGCGAAGGTGAAGTGACCGTGCCCGAGCATCGCGGCCATCACGGGGTTCACCTCGATCGCGCCGCGCTCGAGCAACCGGAGCGTCAAAAAGGCGTCGAGGGTCGAGAGCAGCATGATGCCGACGGCGAGAAAAAAGAGCCACGGGTGGTGCCAGTCGATGAACGGGGCATCGCGTTCCGAATCGCGGCGGTGCCGGCGGCGCCGGGATCGCAGGTAGCCGAAAACCACGGTGCGCCAGGTGAAGCGTCGCCGGTCCGGCAGCACGCGCGTATCGGAGAATGTCCCGGCATCTTCCATTGACGTGATCTCGCTCATCGCTTGTGCCATCGCCATCCGGCTGCTGCCGGCACCGTCCCTGTCCCCGTCACGCACCGCCCTCCGACTCCTCGTCTTGTCCGTCCTTGTCTGTTCCGCCTTCCGTGATCTGCAGCAGAGCCGCGATCAGCGCGTCGCGTGCGTCCTGGTCGGTGAGTCCGACGAACGACATGCGATTGCCCGGTACGAAACGCCAGGGCGCGGCAATCCAGGCATCCAGCGCACGCGGCGTCCACACGAAATCCGCAGCCTGCATCGCGGGTGAGTAGGAAAAATCGCCGAGTGAGCCGGCGCGGCGCCCGAACAGCCCGTAAAGGCTGGGACCGAGCGGAGACGAGGCACTGTCATCCAGATTGTGGCAGGTGCGACACTGGAGCGCGAGGTTGCGGCCGTACTCGACGTCCGCTTCGCGATAACGTGCGAGCTTCAGGTAATCGGCGGTCGGCAGCACGACCTGCTCGCCCAGTGTCGCGGCGGTCAGGTAACCGGGTTGCTCCTCCGGCGTTGCCGCTGCCCGCTCGGGTCCGGAGCGGCTGCAGGCGACGGCGGTGACCGCGACGACGGTCGGCAGCAGCGCGCGCAAGGGGCTCATCGTGCAGGTCCCTCTGTTCGGATGACGGCCGCCTCCTGGCCGCCCCGGGATTGTCTGCGAGGTTCGCCGATTTGGCAATGACGCGGTTCACGCAGGTTCGGTCCGCGCCGGCGAGCCCAATTTCGCGCCAAAAACCCGAATTATGGTGAAGGCACCTGCTGCCGCAGCCGCGGTAGGTTGCGCCTCCTCGCAAGGCGGTACGCATGTCTGCACCACAAACATTCCGGGTGTCCATCGTTGCGGTCATGCTTTTCCAGATCGCCGCGCTGTTCGCGAAGAGCCGGCTCGAGCTGGAGCTCGTAGATACCGGTTTCAGTGCATCCGTGGCGAAGCATCTCAGCTATCTCGTCGTCCCGCCCATCCTCCTCATTCTCATGTATCCGTACATCGCCCGATGCAAAAGTGCGTTGCGGAGTCTGCTGCAGCTGAAGGATCTGACGGCGCAACGGGTACTGAGGGCCGGCCTGGTCGGCCTGACGCTGCGGTTGCTGCGGTGGGCCTTTTTGACAGTCCTGATATGGCTCGGGGTCACGCAGGACAGCGAGGGAGGGATGTTCCCGATGCACCTCGGCTTCGCGTGTCCGCCGCTGCCGGTCCTGCTGCTCAGCGTTCTCGTGATGACGGTTCTCGTGCCGTTCGTCGAAGAGGTCGTCAACCGCGGATTCATAATGCATGCACTGCTGGCACGTGGAAGAGCCCTGGCGGTGATCCTTTCGGCCGCGCTCTTCGCGGCGCTGCATCCACCAGGCAGCTACGCCCTCACCTTCGCGGCGGGCCTCGTGTTCGCGGTTCAGGCGTTGAACTTCCGCACCCTGTGGGCGCCCCTGTCGGCGCACCTGGCGTACAACGCCGCCGCCATCGTCGACTGGGAATGCTTGAAGATAGTGTGGAATCCCTCGCCAGGCGATCCGTTGCTGGCCAGGCTTGCCCTGCTGTCGGCGGCGGCCCTGATCGTCGGCTCCTGGCTGGTGTGGCGGCTCACACGTGAAAGGGCTGCCGGCGGGAGCGTTCCCGTCAGCAGCCCCGCGGTTCCGACTACAGGGCGTTCGCCAGCCGCTCGATGATGTACGAGGTGGCACTGACCAGCCCCTCGTACAGATTGATGACGTCGTCGCCGAAGCTCTCGGTATCGCTGACGCCGCCGTAGTTGTTGCCGTCGTCCGGGCCGCAGCTCAGATCGCCGCCGCCGGCCACCTGCGTCAGCTCGTGGAGTGCGAGTTCTCTCATGACGTTCAACCTCCGTGTTGTTGGAATGGATGCGCATCCTGCGCACGCTCGAAAGCTACGACCTGCGGATGATCCCGACGACCCCTGAAACTGGCCCGAATGGACGGATTTGCCCCCTGAGCGAAAACCGCCGGGCGCGTGATCCGGGTCACGGCCCCGCGCCCGGCGCCCGGCTAGGCTCTGCTTTTCCGGCGTCGCTCACTGGAGGACCGCCATGCACGCACTACGCACCTGCCTTCTGCTCGCCGGTCTCGCGGCCGCTGCGAACGTCGAGGCCGATGACAATCTGTGGCTCGGCGTCAAAGCCGGCACGCTCGGCCTCGGTGTCGAAGGCACCTGGCGGCCGCTGCCCTGGTTCGACCTGCGCGCCGGCCTGAACAGGTTCGAATACGACGACGACGGAACCGAGGCCGGCATCGATTACGACGCGACGCTCGACCTGGGTAC
>DASVDU010000223.1:0-5591 GCA_036380915.1 Hyphomicrobiaceae bacterium
TTGGGCTGGCGCACGCCATGCGGCAGCAGGCGAAGCGCGGGCGAATCGACGTCGTACAGTGCCACTGGCTCGTTCCGCAGGCAGTCGTCGCGGCGCTGGCGCTTCGGCGGAATGCGCCTCCCTTCGTCATTACCTGCCACGGCAGTGACCTCTACGGGCTCAATCAACGCTGGCTGAAGGCACTGAAGCGATTCGCGCTTCGTCGGGCTGCCGCCGTGACAACGGTCTCGGAACCGCTGAAGGGGGAAATCCGCTCCCTGATGGGAGAGAGTGAATGGCCGGAAAGGACGGCCGTCGTCTCGATGGGGGTCGACACCGAACGGTTTGCCCCGTCAAGAAGGAATCCCGACTGGGCACCCTCGAAGGCGCTAGGGCGTCCGGTCGTCCTTTTCGTCGGCCGGCTTGTCGAAGGAAAGGGCGTGTCTTTTCTTATTCAGGCCCTTGGGAATCCCGTTCTGGCGCAAACGACGGTCTGTGCGGCGATCGTCGGAGACGGCCCTCAGCGCCAAGCGCTCGAGGAACAGGCCCGGTACTCCGGGCTGGGCGAGCGGATTCGCTTCCTGGGTTCGGTGGCGCACGATGCGCTGCCGGAGATCTATGCCTCCTGCGACATCTTCTGCCTGCCGGCCATCCGGACGGCGCGCGGCGAGGAAGAGGGTTTCGGCCTCGTGCTCGCGGAGGCGGCAAGCAGCGGGCTTCCCATCGTGGCGGCAAGGGTGCGCGGGGCTCAGGGACTCCTGGAAGACGGCGTGACCGGCTCCATGGTTGCGGAGCGCGACCCCGTCGCGCTGGCGAAAGCGCTTTCGGCACTGGCCTCCGATGCCGGCCTCGCAGCCCGGTTCGGGGCAAACGCCAGACAGCAAGCGCTCAAATATGATTGGCAAGCGATCGCCAGAAGATACCGCGACCTTCTCGCTTGTCCCTGCGAGATGTAATCTTGATGATTTCCGTCGAGCTTTCAGGAATGTGAACGGGCCAGGGCATCGCCCAGCGGAGCGACATAGGCACTGTCAGCAAACAACATCCGCGTTTCCGCCTTCGGTGTCCGGCTCGCGAGATCTTCGGCGTCATTGGACTGCAGGAAGTCTATCCACTCCGCCGAGCTGCCGCGAACGGCAACCGCCGGATCAGAGATCATGGCCGGTAAGCCGCGCAATCCGTGCGGCGTCGCCAAGATCGGCGACCCGTTGAAGATCGCCTCGGCCACTTTGACGTTGACGCCGCCGCCCTGGTGCACGGGGCAGACGGCAATGTGCCCGGCGCGCCAGACCTCCCGAAGGTCCGGAACGAACCCGTGTCCGAAAACGCCGGACTTGCGATCCGCAATCCGTTCGGAGCCCGGTCCATACAGATGGAGTTCCGCTGTCCCGGAAGGCAAGCGTGTCATGACCTCCCGCGCCAGCCAATCCACGGCCTTTCGATTCGGCCACCATGTCATCTTCGCGACCAGCGCCAACTTGAGCGGGCGCTCGACCGCTGGCCTTGGGTGATCAGGCAAAGGGCCGGGAAACGTGGGCGGCAGCACGAACACAGGCGATCGCGCGCCCAGTTCTTGGAGCGTGTCGGCATCGTTCCGGGAAACAGCTATGATCAAGTTCGCCGCCCGGACACCCTCGGTCTCCATGCGCCGCAGCTTCGCCAAATCGCGCGAGAGCCACCAAGCGGCCGGCCCGAACCTGAACCGGTCCATCGCGGCTCTCACCTGATCTTCGTAGAGCTGTTGCTCAACATTGTGCGCGATCAGGACGAACGGAACGCCGTCGAGCGCCGCACGGCACGGCAGAAGATCGGCGGAGCCGAGAACTGCAATGTCAGGCTCAATCGCCGCGATCTTGCGGCGCAGTGCCCTGACCGCGCCGCAGGGCATCTGAAATTTCGCCTTGGCCGGCAGCTTGGAAAGGGAGGCCCGCGCAAAGGCCATGCCTTGTTCCAGCTTGTGCCCAAGCCGCATTGGACGAGACCGGAGCGGCACCTCGATCAGCCGGGGCGTCTGGGGCAAGCCTTCGAACACCCGGAATACGCTACGGCTGTAGGTCGCGCCACCGCCGACGATGGCGGATATCGGTGCTGCCGTGATCCAGGCGATGCGCATCTACCGGGAAATCGAGTCAGAACGCGGAACGAAAGGCTACATCGAGCGGCTTACTCAAGGCGACAGCGGTCGCGCGCAAGACGGCTTTCGCCTCTCGAAGGCGAAATCGCATGAGCAGAAGGGCGGTCATGAACAGATTGACGGCGGCGGTCGTGAGAAGGAAGCGGGGCCAATGGCGGCGCGCGATCAGCAACCTGTTCCTGTTCAGATAATACAAGGACAAAGCACTGCCCGAGGCCAAGCGCCGGCCCGTTCCGATGGAGCGTCCCATCTTGTGATACACGATCGCATCGGGTGCATATCCCAAAGCACCGCGGCCGGCCGCCTTTGTCGCCCAATCGAGTTCCTCGTAATAAAGAAAGTAGCTTTCGTCCATGAGGCCGGCTTTCTCGAGAAAGGCCCTGGTGGCAAACATCGACGCACCCAGAATGTAGTCGACCTGTTGTTCGACGGAATTCTTCTTCAAGCGGTCGGACCATTTCCTTTTGGCTCCGATATGCGTCGCCCATCCGATGCACCGCAGATATTTTGCCCCCGCCTGCGCTTGAATCATGCTCGGCCGCTCGTATTCCAAAACGGTCGCACCGATGAGGCCTGCCGCGGGATTCGATAGAGCTTCGGAAACGAGGGCGCCGAGAGCGCTCCTTTCGACCACGGTGTCGTTGTTCAGGATCCAGATGGCGGATATCGAGGAATCCGCAAGAAGATATCGGAGACCGACATTGTTTCCGCCAGCGAATCCGAGATTGGCACCGGTACGGATGAAAGCGAGTCTCGGAGCATCATCCGGCAAATCGCCGCCGGCTTCAGCCTCGGCGCGCTCATATACTTTATAGGGGATCGGCTTCACCACAGGAGGAAAGGAGAGACGCCTTGTTTCGTCTGCTTTCGTCGGAGGGATAGTGTTCAGCCGGCCTTCAGCCCAGGCGATCAGATGATCGAGAGAGTTGTCCTCGGAAGCATTGTCACACACCACGATCCGCTGCGGACCGGGATCAAGGCGGAATAGACTCTCCAAGCACTCGATCGTATCGGACCAGCCGTTCCAGTTCAAAACGACGATCGCTGTGCCGGGAGCTGGTGCGCCTATTGCCGAGCTGTAGCTCGCAAGTGGCTTTCGATCCATTGCCGGCACCATCTCACATGCGCAGGTTAATAGTCGTAGATCGCGAGCCTGCTGCGCACTCTTTGAGCAAACGCGGCAAGGACATCGTCACGACGGAAAGCCCGTGCTCGTGACCGAGAAGCCATACTGGCCACCTCGCCGATAGCGCTTTCTTCCACATGAAGGCCGCAGAAATGGCAAAGCGCCCGTAGCTGATCCTGCGGCGCCTCGAGGAGCTGTTCGTAGGAGAGTTCGAAAGCCCGAGGGCCCAGCTTGCCAACGTGGCGCCGAGCTTCGGCCGAGTACTCCTCCCAAAGGCCAAAGGCACCTTCAAGCGTCTCGCAACATAGGGAAGGCGCCACACGACTAGGATACCCGTTCAGGCGGCGCAGACCGCTTCCCAACGTAGACGCTATCGAATCCGCCGCCTCTTTTCCCGTTTCTCTCTTTACGAGGCTCTGCGCAACATCGACCCCGTGCCGGCGTATGTGCACAACCCTCGCATCCGGATACAACTGCAGCCAAAGTGGAAGCGTGTAGGTATTGCAGGGATCCTTCCAGCCCCACGCAAAATCAAGACTGAACGCGGAGCGGTACCTCAGGAATTGGGACATGCCGAGATAGCGCCAGAGATACGGAGAACGCAGCCGCCGCTCCAGATGCCGAAGGCAGGCACTACGCCGGTCACAATGCGCCAAAAGGGCTCCCACCGATTGCGGATTATCCCAGGTTCCGCCAGCCTGCTTCAGCAACCAATCGTTCTCCCGTTGGAAGAAGATTGCTTCGTCATTCACGTCCCTCCGCGCGCCGATGAACAGGCCAAGGCAGTTCAGCATGCGCGTCAGCAGACTCGTCCCGGAACGGTGCATACCGATTATGATGACTGGAGGGTACGTCGGCACGGCCATATCAGCGGGCAATTGTCGGGGTTCCGTGCCGTCGAAGTGCTGACCACGGCATCGGCGAAAGACCCAGCTTACGATACACCAAGGCGAGCGAGGAGATATTGAGCAGCGCAAGGCTTGCCGCGCTTGCCGCCGCCGCGCCATTGACCCCGAACCCCGGAATGAGCAGCAGATCGAGGGCGATGTTGATGATGGTCGCGACGACCACGACGTTCCTGAGCAGCCGCTCCTGGCCGCTCATCATGAGGAGATAGCCGACCGGACCGGTCGCGACATTCACGAAATGGCCCAAGGTCAGGACAACAAGCGCGAAGCGGCCATCGACGAACTCCGGCCCGAACAGCCGCAACGGACCCGATGGCCACAGGACGAAGAGCAGAACGACGGGCAGCGAGACAATCCACAGGAACGCCGTCACCTGCCGGGCCAGCCTTTGCAGCTCATCCGTTCGCCCGTCCGCGAAGAGGGCCGCGAAGCGCTGGGGAAGGACGGTATTGACCGCGATAAGCGTAAGGCTGACGAGGCTGGCGAGCCGCAAGGCGACGTTGTAGATGCCGACCGCCTCCGCATCGAGAAACGCACCCAGCACCAGCGTATCCGCCCAGCTCGCCACAAGATGCACGGAGGCGATCCAAAATAGCGGGATGCTGCTCCTCAGAAGCTGCCGGGTCTCCGCCTCGCTGACTTCCGCCGGAACCCGAGGCGTGGACCGCCGCCAGATCAGGAACACCAGAGCAAGGACCAGAAGGGAGCCGCCCGAGTAGGCACCGATCGCAGAGACCGGGCCGAGCGTCGGGCCAAGCATCAAGGCAAGCAGGCTCAAGCCGATCAACCAGGCGAGGGAAAGCCCCGCCATTTCCGCGAGCGTTGCGACCGCCGGCCTGCCGATGGCCTTCATCAGTCCAGCCAGCACGCTGTTGACGGCGAGCGGAAGAACAGAAAGCGCGGCCAGTCTTAGGGTCAGGGTGAGCGCGGGCTCATCGAACAGGTCGCGGGCCAGCAACGGGGCCGCAACGAAGACTGTCGCACCGCCCAGCACCGATGCGACGATCGAGAGCCTGAGCGAGACACGGGCGAGGCCCAGAATCGTCCGCCAGTCCTGCCGCGCCGCCGCGGCACCGGCGAAGCGCAGGAGAGCGTTATTCAGCCCGAGGACCGCCAGCGCCGCCGGAACCCCGGCAACAGTCACCGCCAGGGCGACGATGCCCATCCCGTGGGCGCCCAGGGCGTGAGCGAGAAGCAAATTCGCCAGGAATCCGGCTGCGATCCCAAGCATGCGCAGCCCAAAGGCTCGGGCCGCGCCGGACAGGCCGTCGCGCAGGAAAAGGTCGAACCGGCGGGTCAGGGGATCTATCGAGGCTCGCTCGGCAGCGCGCACGGGGCCGGACTCCTTCGGGACGGCGCTGACAGGATCATGCGGAACGCCGATATCCTTGCGGAAAATGCTTAAGAAGTCGTACCACGGCCGCCCCGGGCCGCCCGAGACCCC
>DASVDU010000224.1:0-16936 GCA_036380915.1 Hyphomicrobiaceae bacterium
ACTGCGGGCCGGAGGACGATCCGATGCGATGCGCGCCAGGTCGAGGATGAGGCGCTCCGTCATTGGCGATTCCAGCGCGTCATTCAATCTGGCCGCCTTGAGCGTTTCGGCGATCCGTGAAAGGGCGGTGATCAGCTTGCCTCCAGTCCACATGCGGCATTGCGCCTGGAGAGCGTCCTGGACCTTCTGCGGAGGCGAGGGCCGAAGCTGGCGCAGGATCTGCTCTAGCGATCCTCCCGCGTCGATCGCCGTTCTCAACTTGTGCAACCTCTGGAAATGCCACTGCAGGGCAGCAATCACCGACTGCGGGCCACTTCCCGAAGTGATGACGCGATCGTATTCGGCGAGGGCGCGATTCGCCTCTCCAGATGCCACTGCGAACAGGACCTTGTCGATGGCGAGCTCCGACGCATCACCGACGACAGCCTCGACGTCGTCCACGTCGATCTGGCTCTTGCCACGCGCGTACAGGATGAGCTTCTCCAGCTCCCCCCGGGTCATGGCCCGATCAGCTCCTAAACGGCTGAGGAGCGTCTGACGGGCATCCGGCGTAATGGCGACACCAGCCTCTTGCAGGGTGTCGCGGACAATCGCTTCGAGATCGCGGGCCTCGTCGGGATAGCAGATCACCGCCGCCGCGTGCGGCGACTTCTCGAACAGGAGCCGCAGGGCGTCATTCGACCTGAGATTGCCCGCTTCGACCACGAGTGAACCGGCAAGAGCGCCGCCCTCGAGCAGAGGCTTCAGGGACGCGGCATTCACCCGCCGGCTTGCGCGCGTATGCACAACCTTTGGGCCACCGAACATGGGGATGGTCTGCGTCTCGACGAGGAGACGGTCGGGGTCCTGCTCGAGGTCCGCATCCTCGATGCGCAGAATCTCGCCAGGCGGGTCACTGAGGGCGGCTAGCCGTTGTGCCGCGGCACGGGCGCGCTCGGCAACAGCGCCCCCATCCGGGCCGTGCACCAGGATCGCGCGATAGCGGGAATCGAAAGTCTTGAGAAATCGATCGGCCTGAAACGTCTTGATGGCCGTCATGCCGTACCTACGCAGGCGGCCAGGCGCTCGAGGCCGCCCATGATATGCGATGGCTTGTCAGGCTGTGCCGGCGAGGTATGCCGCGAGCCTGGTCTTGATATCCTGAGCGACGGTCCGCGCCGCGCGGTTCTCGGCATCCTCACGGGCCTTGACGTTCGAATAGATCGAATCGTAGCGCTCGAACCCGGCCCGGCCGTAGCTCGTGCCCTCCAGAAGCACGGCCTTGTCCGCGATCCGAATGAGCTGGAACTTGGCTTCGAGGTTGTAAACCTGGCTCTGCGACTCGCCATCCTTGCGGACGAGAGTCGAGACCACCTGTTCGCGAATGGCGACGTCGAGGTGATACTTCGGCGGCAGTCCGTGGCCACCGCCTGTGCTCTGGAAGACCAGCTCGTTTCTGATCCTTTGGCCGACGCGACCGGGAATGGTGCCGAACGAAACGGAGGCGAGCTTCGCTTCGGTGTCGGCCATGTTCGACGCGCCGTACATCGGGCGAAAGGCGGACGCGCCTTCACATGCAGCGAGCACCGGCCCGAGGAGGCCAGCGAATGCGACCGCTCTCAAAAACGAGCGTCGCTCCCAGCTCGGTGTCGAGTCCTCCTGCCCCCTAGGCGACGACATTCACGATCCTCTGCGGAACGACGATCACTTTCTTCACGGGTCGCCCTTCCAGAGCACGGATGACCGGCTCCAGCTTCAAGGCGGCAGCCTCGACCTCGGCTTTGCTCGCGTTTCTGGCGATCGTCAGCTCGTCCCTACGCCTACCGTTCACCTGTACGGCAATGGTTATCGTATCGTCAACGAGAAGGGCCTCTTCGACCGTCGGCCAGGGCTGATCCGCGAGCAAGGTGTTGTATCCAAGCCGCTCCCAGCATTCTTCAGCCAAATGCGGCATCATCGGGCCGAACATCTGAACGAGGATCTCCGCCGCCTCCCGAATCGCCCAGGCCATGCCGGGACCATCCTTGCCGAGGGCGGCGTGGAGTGTGCTGGCAAACTCGTAGATCTGCGCCACGGCCACGTTGAAACGGAGGGTTTCGATGTTCTGACTGACCTTGGCGAGGGCCTTGTGCGCGGCACGGCGCAGCGCGTCGGCATCCGGTCCGAACTCGCCGGGCTTGGGGCTGCCCTTGGGAGCAGCCTTGGGTAGCGCCTCGTCGATCAGCCGCCAGACGCGCTGCATGAACCGGCTGGCGCCAGACACGCCGGCCTCGGTCCAAATGACGTCCCGCTCGGGCGGGCTGTCAGAGAGCATGAACCACCGCGCGCAGTCGGCGCCATAGGTCGAGATGATGTCGTCCGGGTCGACAAGGTTCTTCTTCGACTTCGACATCTTCTCGACGGGACCGATCTGCACCGGGGCGCCGGTGGCGATCTCGTAGGCACGGCGTTGGTCGCCCTCGCCTTCGATCCGCACCTCGCTGGGCAAGAGCCACTGGCCGTTGCGGTTACTGTAGGTCTCGTGGATCACCATCCCTTGCGTGAAGAGACCGCCGAAGGGCTCCTTCACGTTGAGGTGGCCGGTGGCGACCATGGCTCGGGCGAAGAACCGGGAGTAGAGCAGATGCAGGATCGCATGCTCGATCCCGCCGATATACTGATCAACCGGCAGCCAATACTTCGCGGCATCCAGATCGACTGGAACGTCGGCATGGGGTGAGCAGAACCGCGCGAAATACCAGGAGCTGTCCACGAACGTGTCCATCGTGTCGGTTTCGCGCGTGGCAGGCTTGCCGCAAGAGGGACAGTCGACGTGCTTCCAGGTGGGATGGCGCACGAGTGGATTGCCGGGAACGTCGAAGGTCACGTCCTCGGGCAGCTTCACCGGAAGCTGATCCTCCGGCACAGGGACGATTCCGCACGCATCACAGTGGATGATCGGAATCGGGCAGCCCCAGTAGCGCTGGCGCGAGATACCCCAGTCGCGCAAACGGTACATGGTCCGCCGCTCGCCCTTGCCGATCTCCTCCATTCGGCGGGCGACCTCCGCCTTCGCCTCGTCGATCGTGAGGCCATTGAGAAAGCCCGAATTGGCGATCCGGCCAGGTCCGTCATAAGCCTCGCCGCCGAGATCGAATGTGGCTGGGTCCTGACCTTCGGGTATGACAACCGGTACGATGGGCAACTTGTATGCGGTCGCGAACTCGAAGTCGCGCTGGTCGTGGGCCGGACAGCCGAAGATGGCACCCGTGCCATAGCCCATCAGTACGAAATTGGCGACGAAGACCGGCAGCTTGCGGTCGGGGATCAATGGATGGGTCGCCGTGAGCCCCGTATTGAAGCCCTTTTTCTCGACCCGGTTCAGGTCCTCCTCGGAGGTGCCGACATGGCGGCAATCCTCGAGGAAGCCAGCGAGTTCGGGATTGTCCTTTGCCAGCTCGAGCGTCAGCGGATGGCCGGGCGAGAGCGCGCAGAAGCTGCCGCCGAAGATGGTGTCGGCGCGGGTCGTGAAGACTTCCAGCTCCCGCCAGCCCGCAGGCAACCGCTCGCCGGACAACTCATATTTCATGAGCAGGCCTTCGGAGCGGCCGATCCAATTCGCTTGCATGACGCGCACTTTTTCGGGCCAGCGCGTCAGGTCCTTCAGGGCGTCCAGGAGCTCGTCCGCGTATTTGGTGATCCTGAAGTACCAGACCGGCATCTCGCGGGTCTCGACCAGAGCCCCGGAGCGCCAGCCGCGCCCATCGATCACTTGCTCGTTGGCGAGCACCGTCTGGTCGACCGGGTCCCAGTTGACCTTGCCGACGCCGCGATAGGCGAGCCCCTCCTTGTAAAAGTCGAGGAAAAGCTTCTGTTGCTGGTGATAATATTCGACATCACAGGTCGCGAACTCGCGCGACCAGTCGAGCGACAGCCCCATCGACTTGAGCTGGGCGCGCATGGCGGCGATGTTGTCGTAGGTCCACTTCGCCGGATGCGTCTTGCGCTCCATGGCCGCGTTCTCGGCGGGCATGCCGAACGCGTCCCAGCCCATGGGATGCAGCACGTTGAAGCCGAGCGCGCGCTTGTAGCGGGCCAGCACATCGCCCATGGTGTAATTGCGGACGTGGCCCATGTGGATCCGGCCCGAGGGATAAGGAAACATCTCGAGCACATAGCACTTCGGCCGCGTGTGCTCGTTCGATGCCTGGAAGACGTTGCGGCTTTCCCAGACGTGCTGCCAGTGCTTCTCTCGGGCGGGCGCGTTGTAGCGTTCGATGGCCATGGGGCGACTTCAGCTCTCGAGTGACGGATTGCCGGCGATATCAGCCTTAAAGGTGAAAGGCGGTCAAGAGCAGCTCGGAATCCTTTCGCTTTTCGAGCGGCATAAGCCGTCGCCAATGGCGATGCAAACGACAGATCGTCCCGCATGTGTCGACGGATCCCGAGAATTCGGACATATGAGCCGGGTCAAAACAAGGGCTCGCATGTGATACAGGATGACCTGATGAGCGCGGCTGCTGAACGACTGATGAACATTCGCGAGCGGATCACGGCGGCTGCCCGCGATGCGGGGCGCGAGCCGTCGTCCGTGAGGCTCATCGCAGTGTCAAAGACGTTCGACGCGCCCCACGTTCTGCCGGTGATCGAAGCAGGCCAGAGGCTGTTCGGCGAAAACCGGGTGCAGGAAGCCAGGGCGAAATGGCCGCCGCTCAAGGAGCGTTTCCCCGATCTGGAGTTGCATCTCGTTGGCTCCCTGCAATCGAACAAGGCGAAGGAGGCGGTGCAACTCTTCGACGCCATCCATTCCATCGACCGGCCCAAGATCGCCAGGGCCGTCGCTGACGAGATGGCGAAGCAGGGGCGTCGCCTGAAGCTCTTCATGCAGGTCAATACGGGTGAGGAGCCGCAGAAGGCCGGGGTCATGCCGCGCGAGGCAGCAGCCCTGATCCGGCATTGCCGGGAGGAAATGAAGCTCGATATTGCGGGGCTCATGTGCATTCCGCCGGCGGACGAGGAGCCGGCCATCCATTTCGCTTTTCTTGCGAAGCTCGCCTCCGAGTTCGGCCTGAAAGAGCTCAGCATGGGTATGAGCGCCGATTTCGAGACGGCGATTTCCTTCGGCGCGACTTACGTCAGGGTCGGCAGCGCCATCTTCGGTGCACGCTGAACCGGCGTGATGGTCGCCGGCGGCATGGTCAGCATGCCGAAAGTGCCTAACGCTGATTGGTGCGTTCTGCTAACATTGAAGCGCTTGGTCGGATGGGCATGACCGAGCCGATCGACTATAAACCCATGCGGAGGAAACACTTATGCGTGCCCTCTCAGTCTTTGCGGCCGCTGGCGCCGCCTTGATCGCACTACCCGCTGTCGCTCAGCAGCCCAGTGCCGGCAATCTCGAAAAGCTCTCGAAATTCCAGTCGACCGGCACACCGATCGACATTCCCCAGATTCCGCAGCAAGGCCCCAAGGCCGATCAGATCCGCAAGAACCTGAAAAACATCAAACTGCCGCCCGGCTTCAAAATCGATCTTTACGCTCTTGTGCCCGATGCACGCCATATGGCGGTCGGCCCGCAAGGTGTCGTGACATTCGTCGGCACCCGGAAGAACAAGGTCTACGCCGTCACGGATCGGGCCAAGATGGGCGTCGCCGAGGAGGTGAAGGAGTTCGCGCCCTCCATCCAGTTTAAAATTCCGAATGGCGTCTGCTTTTCACCCGACGGCTTCCTGTTCATTGCCGAGCAGAACCGGGTGCTCGTCTTCCCGGCAGCAGAGTTCTTCTACGAGAGCCCCGACGTCGCTGCGTTCGTGGTCGTGAAACAGGGCGAGCTGATTCCGCCCGAGGAAGAAAGCTTCAATCATACCGCTCGTGTCTGCCGGATCGGGCCCGACGACAAGCTCTACATCACGCTCGGCCAGCCCTTCAACGTCTTCGAAAAGGAGAAGATGGACCTCTACAAGCGGACCGGCATGAGCGGTATCATCCGCATGAACCGCGAGGGACGGCAGCGGGAGGTCTTCGCAACCGGAGTCCGCAATTCCGTCGGCATGGATTTCAATCCGAAGGACAAGTCACTCTGGTTCACCGACAACCAGGTGGACGGCATGGGTGATGAAATCCCGCCGGGCGAGCTGAATCGCGCCGACCGGGCCGGCCTGCACTTCGGCTTCCCGTGGTACGGCGGAGGGAAGGTGCGCACGGTGGAGTACAAGGACAGCGAGCCACCGGCCAATGTCGTTTTCCCGCAGGTCGAGATGGACGCTCACGCCGCGGATCTCGGCATGACCTTCTATACGGGCAAGCAGTTTCCGGAGAAATACCGCGGCGGCATCTTCTCGGCGCAGCACGGTTCCTGGAACCGCACCAATCCTGTCGGCGCCCGGGTGATGTTCACGAGCCTGAAGCCAGACGGTACGGCTGACAAGACCGAAGTCTTCGCCGAGGGCTGGCTGACGCCCAATGCGGAGTACATGGGCCGCCCAGTGGACGTCGCGCAGCTCCGCGACGGGTCGATCCTCGTGTCGGATGACTTTGCCGGGGCTCTCTATCGGATCAGCTATGAAGGCAACTGATCTTGTCTGTGCGGCGGCCGTCATGGCCGCCGCCTTGCTTCTGGGGGGACCCTCGTACGCGGCCGGAGATGCCGAGGCAGGTCGCCAGAAGGCGCTGCGGTGCCAAACCTGCCACGGCCTCGACGGGGTCGCCAGAATTCCGGATGCCCCTCACATCGGCGGCCAGAACGAGTTCTATCTCATCAACAGCCTGAAGGCCTACAAGACGGGTCTGCGCCAAAACGACATGATGAACCTCATAGTCTCTGATCTGAGTGACCAGGACATTGCCGACTTGGCGGCTTACTTCGCGAGCCTCGATCCGAAGAACGAGTAGGACGCGCGTCATGGGCCGCTGGCCGGCGGCCCGGCAGTTTTCCAGATATGAATTCCGGAACCGGTCCTCTGATCCCGCTTGGCGATGCTAGGGTCTGAAAAGTGATTCGCGCATCGCATCTCGGGCGAGGGATTGGGTATGGCGCAGAGCACAGCGGCCGAAGCTGTCGACCAGGCGGAGATGGTGGCGCGGGATGCAGCGCTGGAGCAACCAAGTTCTGGTTCTGCAGGCCGGCGGAGTAGCGCCAGCGCGAAGTCGAACAGGACAGCCTCCGATGGCTGGCGGCGCTTCACGTTGGACGTCTGGATCACCGATTTCAACTCGGTCGAGTTCGGCATTTATCGCCATTCCCGCAACAGAGCGAAGTCGCGTCAGTTCTCGACCGACATGGACATCTTTGCCGAGGTGAAGGAGAACGGTCAGCGCACCGGGGTCATCGGCTACCGCGAGGACCTTTGGAAACAGAAATCCAGCGCAGACCGGCGTCTGATCATCAGGCTCTTTTCCGACACCCTGAACTGGCGCGCCACGATGGACCTCATGATCGGGCGCAGTCTGCAATTGACGCTCGGCGCGCGCGGCATCCCGGTAACGGCCTTCGCGATCAATACGTACGAGGACAAGTCCATCGTCTATCTGGAGCGGTCGGCCAACAAATGGCCCGTGTTGCCGGAAAACTTCTCGTTTTTTGTGATCCGGGAGGGCCAGCCGGTCTTCTACCGCCTACGGCACGATTTCTTCAGCGTGGGCGGCGACTACACACTGCTGGATGCGCGAAGCCGCAAGGTCGGACACATCGATGGCCGTCTCTTCACGCTCGGCGGATACTGGAATTGCAAGGTCCGGGAGGACCATGCCGATGACAAGCTGATGTCCGTGATGAAGCTGTTTGCTGCGGGGATCGGCTTCAATTCGGCATGTCGACGGCACATCAAGCGGCTCGCCGCCGACGTGCGTGCCGGCAGGCTGGTGCCGAAGCTGGAGCGCTACGAGGCGGAATACTATCTCAATCCCCGCCGAGTCCGGTGAGTTTCGGGTCCCTGTCTGCACCCGCACTGATCTGGAACCTGTCACCAGCGCTCGTCCCGCACTGGCATCCGCCGCAATCCTCGACTAGACGTCCCATCAGCGGATCCTAGTAAGGGACGAAATCGAAATGAGTGGGACTCCCGGCCTCGAGGCCTTGGCGCAGGGCGTAATCCTGTCGCCGTTCACGCGGATTGCCAGGCTCCTCGAAGGCGTGGCGCCTGGGCATACCAAGATCATCGAGATGACCGCGGGCGACCCCAAGGAGACGATGCCCGGGTTCATCATCGACAAGATGGCCGAAGTGAAGCACCTGCTCGGGACGTATCCGAAGATCCGCGGCTCGGATGATCTTCGCGGCGCCATCGCGGCCTGGATCCGGCGCCGGTACGGCGAGGCAGTGCAAGTGGACCCGGCACGCGAGGTCCATCCCATTAACGGCTCGCGCGAAGGTCTCTTCTACGCTGCACTTCCGGCAGTCGGACGGAAGCCGGTCGATGGCCGGCCAGTGATCGTGCTGCCCAACCCGTTTTATCACTCCTATCTCGGAGCCACTTACGCAACGAACTGCGAGCCCTATTTCCTGAACGCAACTGAGGCCACGGGTCATCTGCCCAACCTCGATGAACTGGAGCGCCAGACGGACATCCTGAAACGTACAGTGGCCTTCTATCTTTGCTCGCCGGCCAATCCGCAGGGCGTCGTCGCAGACCACGCCTATATCCGCAGGGCTCTCGAGCTGGCGCGCCGCTACGACTTCATGCTGTTCTTCGACGAGTGCTATTCAGAGATCTATACGGGTGACCCACCCATTGGCGGGCTCGAGGTCGCAGCTTCGACGCCGGAGCGCTTCCGCAACATCGTCGTCTTCAACTCGCTTTCGAAGCGGTCAAATCTGCCGGGCCTGCGCTCTGGGTTCGCCGCCGGCGACGGCGATTTCCTGGAGACTTTGGCCGAGGTACGCAATCTCGTGGCACCGCAGATGCCCGGGGTCGTCCAGCATGCTTCCGCGGCGGTCTGGTCGGAGGAGCAGCACGTCGCCGCGATCCGACAGGCCTATCGCACCAAATTCGACATTTGCGACGAGCTGCTGAGAGGCCGCTACGGATACCGCAGGCCGGCTGGCGGCTTCTTTCTGTGGCTCGATGTCGGCCAGTTCGGCGGAGGTGAAGAAGCCACGGTAACCCTTTGGAAACGCTGTGGTGTGAAGGTTGTGCCTGGTGCATTCCTGGCACAACCTGGCCCGGACGGGTTGAATCCCGGAGAGAACTACGTGCGCGTCGCTCTCGTGCATGACGCGGGCACGATCAGGGAAGCACTTGAGCGCATCGTGTCCACCCTTTCCTAGGTTTCGCCGGGCGCCCATGTTGCAGCAAGGCTACGGAGTCGATCAGCAGCGTCTGCTTCCACTTTCGGTGGAAGAGCGGCTTTCGACCTGGATCAGCCGCTGCAGCGGAGCGGCCCTGTTCCTTGCCGGACTGGCAGGGTGGATCAGCCTGATAACCTGGTCCGTCAGCGATCCGAGCCTGACGCACACGATCGCCCTCGGTCCGACGCGCAATCTTCTCGGGCCGGGGGGCGCAATCGTCGCTGACCTGATGCTGCAATTGCTGGGCCTCGCGTCGACGTTTCTCGTCCTGGCACCGACCATCTGGGGGATCGAGTTGTTCTCGAGCGGGCGGATCACGTTTGCCCGGACACGCACGATGCTGCTGGCGATCGCCGTGCTCGCCCTGGCCGCGGGGTGCTCGGCGCTGCCGACCGCAGCGAATTGGCCGCTGCACAATGGGTTCGGCGGGGTCATCGGGGATCTGCTCTATAACTTGTTCGCTGGATTGTTTGCGGCGCTCGTCCCCGCGCGTGCCGGGGCGATTGCAGGTCTCCTGCTGTTTTCAGGAGGGCTCGCCGCGTTCATTTGCTGTCTCGGCCTCGGCGGCTGGTGGCCATCCGAGTTCTGGCAGCCAGGAACGGTGGTGCCGCGGCCGGCGCTACGGACTGGGGAGCGGCGCTGGCATTTTCAGATGCCGAGCCTGTTCCAGCGCACGCGCGCTCCTCGCTCCCGTGAGCCGATCGAACCGGTGCTTTCGGTGCCATCGCGAAAGCGTGCCTCCGAACCCGCATGGTCGGATGAGGAAGCTGACCGAACCCGGCGCCCACGCGCTCCTCGGGCGAGCCGATTTGAAGAAGAATTCGAACCCGGCGCCGGCCGTGCGGATGCCGACGGGGACGCGCTCGACCCGGACCTCGATGCCGACGAGGAGAGCCGCCGGATCGCCGAGCGGTTCGCGCCACCGAATGCACAGCCAGGGCCGGCGCGGGCCGCGCGAGGCCCCACGGCCGGCCTGCTCGGCACCCTGGCGCTGCGGCGGGGCGAGGCGGGCTTCCGCAGGCCCGGTGTCAATCTGCTGAAACGGCCTGCCGGCGGCAAACCCGGGCCGGAGTTTACGCAAACGGTGCTCCGCGGCACCGCCCGCCTGCTGGAGGACGTTCTGACGGATTTCGGCGTGAAGGGCGAGATCAAGGACATCAAGCCCGGCCCGGTCGTGACGTTGTTCGAGCTGGAGCCGGCGCGCGGCACGAAGTCCTCGCGCGTGATTGGCCTCGCCGAGGATATCGCTCGCTCGATGAGTGCGACTGCGGTGCGCGTTGCCGTCGTGCCTGGCCGCAACGTGATCGGCATCGAGCTGCCGAACACCCGGCGCGAGATGGTGCTGCTGCGGGAGATCTTCGAGGCGGAGGCCTTCCGCGCGAGCGACGCCCGGCTGCCGCTGGCGCTCGGCAAGACCATCGCCGGCGATCCGATCGTGGTCGATCTCGCCCGCATGCCGCATCTCCTGATTGCCGGCACCACCGGCTCCGGCAAGTCGGTCGGCGTCAATGCCATGGTGCTGTCGCTGCTCTACAAGCTGTCGCCCGAGGATTGCCGCCTGCTGATGATCGATCCGAAGATGCTGGAGCTGTCGGTTTACAACGGCATCCCGCATCTGCTGACGCCCGTGGTCACCGATCCGCACAAGGCGGTTGCCGCGCTCAACTGGGTCGTGCGTGAGATGGAGGAGCGCTACAAGCGGATGGCGGCCCTCGGCGTCCGCAACATCGACGTCTTCAACAACCGTGTTCGCCACGCCAAATCGCGCGGCGATCGCATGCGGCGCACCGTTCAGACCGGTTTCGACCGGCGGACGGGCGAGGCGGTGTTCGAGACCGAGGAGCTCGATCTCGAGCCGATGCCCTACATCGTCGTCGTCGCCGACGAGTTCGCGGACCTGATGATCGTTGCCGGCAAGGAGATCGAGGCAGCGGTGCAGCGCCTGGCGCAGATGGCCCGAGCGGCTGGCATTCACCTCATCATGGCGACGCAGCGCCCCTCGGTCGACATCATCACCGGCACCATCAAGGCCAATTTCCCGACGCGGATCAGCTTCAAGGTGACATCGAAGATCGACAGCCGCACGATCCTCAACGAGCAGGGCGCCGAGCAGCTTCTCGGCCAGGGCGACATGCTGTTCTCGCCGGGCTCGGGCCAGGTGATCCGCGTCCATGGGCCCTTCGTCTCCGACGAGGAGGTGGAAAGCATCGCCCAATTCCTGCGCGAGCAGGGTGAGCCTGAATACGTCGAGGGCGTCACCGATGGTGCTCCGGACGTGGATGAATTCGGAGAGCCCGGAAGCGCCAAGAACGGCGAAGGCGATCTCTACGACAAGGCCGTCGCGATCGTCCTGCGCGACCGCAAGGCATCGACCAGCTATCTGCAGCGCCGGCTCTCGATCGGCTACAACCGGGCGGCCGATCTCATCGAGCGCATGGAGCGGGAGGGCATCATCAGCCCGGCGACTGCCACGGGCAAACGAGAAATTCTGCTGTCGGGCGTATCTTCGTCAGCTGCTTGAATGCTCGGACATCGACATATTCATCCACAACTCGGCCCGCGCACGACGTTGTGTGAGCATATCCGGGAGCTAGACTGCCTACATCTGGTCTCAATGTTGCGACAATCGGTTATCAAGGAATCACCTGGGCTAAACACAGGGGGCGGGATGCGCGCACTATCAGCTATGGCCGCGGCAGGCGCCGCCTGCCTGCTCGCAGTATCCGCGGCCAGCAGTGGTCCAGCCATGGCGCAGCAGGCCCAGGCGGCGCCTCAGCCGGAGGCTGCAGATGCAGCCAGCCCTGGCTGGACGGGCACGATCAATGCGGCGCAAGACGGGACCGAGGCGCCCTTTACAGAGTTCCAGCTCGCCGCCATCGAGAAGGTGAGCAACTACTTCAACGAGCTGAAGAACCTGAAAGGCTCGTTTCTGCAGACCGACCCCGACAAGAAGCAGATGCGGGGCAAGTTTTTCGTGAAGAGGCCTGGCCGGTTCCGCTTCGATTACGGTGCGCCCAGCCTCAAGGTGATCATCTCGGACGGCCGGTGGCTGGCCATCCAGGACCACGACCTCAACACGGAAGACGTCTACGAGCTCGACAATACGCCCTTTCGGCTATTGCTCCGCGAGGACGTGGACTTGGCGCGCGATGCGCGCATCATAGACGTCCAGGAAGCCGAGGACGTGATCATCCTGACGATGCAGGACAAGGACCCGGACGTGCCGGGGCGTATTACGCTGTTCCTGACCAAGCAGCCGGAGTTGACGCTCAAGGAGTGGGTGACGGTGGATGCGCAGGGTCTTGAGACCCGGGTTCAACTTTCCGGCCTGGATACGAAGGAGGATCTCGATCCGGCCCTGTTCAAACGGGAGAACATCACGCTGAAGCGATTCCAGCAGTGATCTCCAGGCCTGTGGATTGTTCGCCGCGGGCAAATGAAACTTGTGCAGAATGGGATCAAGCCTGATCACGTTTTCGTGAAAAGGTGAGGCACCCTCTATTGCATTCGTACGCATTAAGCTTAACTAGGAAGCTGACAGGCGGCGTCACCCTGTATCGGTAGTGCCCCCCGTCTAGCCGAAGACGCTGCCTGCGGCGTCGGAGTCCCTCCCGGCGCCAGCGCTGATAGCGCTCCTTGCGCCCAACTCCTCCCCCCGGAGTTGGGCGCTTTTCATTGCGCCACGCGATTTGGGCGACTGCTCGCCGGGGCTTGGTGGTGATCGAAGCTCGCCTAATGCATCGCGGTCTGCTGGGCAGACGGATCGAAGGCCAATTGCGCTGGAGCCCTCATACGACGCTTTGGCTGTGGCGCGGGCTCCAAGACTTCGCTGATCTTGCGGAACTCGGCGGCAAGCTGCCGCAGCCTTCCGGACAGCTGTGCGACGAAATGGTCGGCGAGGCTGATGTCTGAACTCATCTGTTCGAGCAAGCGCTCGCGTGTGATCTTCAAAGCGCGGATGGGCTCCACGCAGACGACCGTGGAAGAATACTCGGTCTCGACCAGCATGGCCATTTCGCCAAGCAGCATTCCAGGTCCGAACGTGTCGTCACCGATGCTCGGACCCTCTGTGCGCTTCGCCGTGCCTGTGACGATCAGAATCGCGGCATCTGCTGGCTGGCCCTCGCTGATGACGGTGTCGCCGGCCTTGAATTGGATCCGCTCGGACCGCCGGGCAATCTCATTGAGCTGGGCGGGCTGCAATCCCTGAAAGAGGGCAACGCGGCGTAACGGCTCGACGAGCAACTCGATGGTCATGTTCTGCTCTCCCCATGCAGCCCGGCGAAGGTGTGTAGCGACCGGCGGAAACAGGTGCCGATTTATCGCACGGGGAGGACAGATGATTCGGCGGTTCGGGTAAAGTGTGCGGGCGGTGAATTCTGAATAAAAACCGGGGAGTGCTTTCGCGTCGCAAATGGCTGCCATTCTGCTCAGGCAAAGCAATTCAGGCCGCCACCCGTCAAGGGATCAGTTTGTAACCCCCGGTTTCGGTCACGAGCAGCTCGGCGTTGGAGGGATCGCGCTCGATCTTCTGCCGCAGCCTATAGATGTGCGTTTCGAGCGTATGCGTGGTCACGCCGGTATTGTACCCCCAGACCTCGAGTAGAAGGACGTCCCGGGTGACGACCTTTTCGCCGGCGCGGTAGAGGTACTTGAGAATGGAGGTCTCTTTCTCGGTCAGGCGGATCTTCGAGCCCTTCTCGTCGATGAGCAGCTTCGACGCGGGCTTGAACGTGTATTTGCCGATGGTGAAGACGGCATCCTCGCTTTGCTCATGCTGGCGGAGCTGGGCACGGATGCGCGCCAGCAGCACGGCGAACTTGAATGGCTTGGTGATATAGTCGTTGGCACCGGCATCGAGACCCAGGATCGTATCGGCATCCGAGGTATTGCCCGTGAGCATGATGATTGGTGCCTTGAAACCCGCTTTGCGCAACGCCTTGCAAGCCTCGCGTCCGTCCAGATCAGGCAGGCCGACGTCGAGGATCATCAGGTCGGTTTGCTCGTTGCGTGCGGCCTCCATACCAGCCGAGGCGGTGGCGGCGGTCGCGACGTCGAACTCTGCGTGCAGGGTGAGCTGATCCCGTAGGGTCTCACGAAGGTCCTCGTCGTCATCGACGATGAGAATCTTGCGTGCCGCGCTCATTTCCGTGTCACTCCCGCATCTTAGAAATTTGTGAACAATGTATCACCGGAGAGGCTGGCGAAACAGTGTTTAGGGCATCTGTGAGAAGGGCCTGTGAAGGGGACCGAAGCTACCCCAGGACAATGGACGAGCTCCACGTCAGCGCGCTATCGATGCGATCGACCCGCGGCTGGGCGCGCATTGGCGGGCTCAGGCTGCCGTGTGCTCTGGGCCGATCGGGGCGACGTGTCAAGAAGCGCGAAGGCGATGGTGCCACGCCGGTCGGCGCCTTCAGAGTCAGGCGGGCCTTCTACCGGCCGGATCGCCTGATGCGCCCTTTGACTCGGGTGCCCCTTACACCGCTTGAGCCCGACGATGGCTGGTGCGATGCGCCCGGTGACCGGAATTACAATCGCAAGATCAAGCATCCCTACCCCGCGAGTGCGGAACGGATGTGGCGCGAGGACCACCTCTACGACGTCGTGATCGTGCTCGATCACAACGAGCGCCCGAGGGTGCAGGGGGGCGGCAGTGCGGTGTTCATCCACTGCGCGAGACCGGGCTTCCCACCGACTGCCGGATGTATCGCGTTCCGGCGAGCGGACCTGCTACGCCTTCTCACGCGGCTGGAGGCGGGCACGGTTGTCCGCATCGCACCTTGGATGCGCCCCGCCTGATGGGCTCCGGGACCACTTCTGCCTCGCCAAAAGAGACGCCCGGTTCGCGGAAACGAACCGGGCGAGTTGGTCTAGGGAGGGAATGAAACGACCATTACATGGTGATCGCGCCGGTTCTGTTCCAGAGGCCGGCGCACATCGAGAGCGCCTAATGGACGACCTCGCCGTGCAGGTTGATGTCGAGGCCTTCGATCTCGGTGGCCTTGTCGACCCTGAGACCCATGAGGACATTCACGACCGCGAGGATCACGAAGGTGGCGAGCGCACACCAGGCGACCGTGGCGATGATGCCGTAGATTTGCACCGGAACCTGGGCGGCGTTGCCTTCCAGCAGGCCGGGCGTGCCGCCGATCGCCTCGACCGCGAAGACGCCAGTCAGGATCGCGCCGACGATGCCGCCGACGCCGTGGATGCCGAACACATCGAGGCTGTCGTCGTAGCCGAGGGCCCGCTTCACCGTCGTCGCGGCGAGGAAGCAGATCACGCCTGCAGCGATGCCGATGACAAGGGCACCCATCGGAGCCACGAACCCGGCAGCGGGCGTGATGGCGACGAGGCCGGCAACAGCGCCAGATGCAATACCGAGCACGCTTGGCTTGCGGTGGACGATCCACTCCGAGAACATCCAGGCGAGCGCCGCGGCAGCTGTCGCGATCTGGGTAACGGCCATAGCCATTCCGGCCGTGGCGTTGGCTGCTGCGGCCGAACCCGCGTTGAAGCCGAACCATCCGACCCACAGGAGCGACGCGCCGGTGATCGTCAGCACGAGATTGTGTGGGGCCATGTTTTCCGAGCCATAGCCTTGGCGCCGGCCGAGGACGATGGCGCAGATGAGGCCGGCGACGCCTGAGTTGATGTGGACCACGGTGCCGCCGGCGAAATCGAGCACGCCGTCGGAGCCTAGGAAGCCGCCGCCCCAGACCCAGTGGCAGATAGGGGCATAGACGAGGATCGACCACGCGGCCAGGAATACCAGCAGACTGGAGAACTTCATCCGATCCGCCACCGCACCGCAGATCAGGGCCGGCGTGATGATGGCGAACGTCATCTGGAAGGTCATGAAGACGGATTCCGGAATGGTTCCAGTCAGAGAGTCCTTGCTCAGGCTCGCGAGGAGCATCTTCTCGAGGCCACCGACATAGGCGTTGAATGATCCGCCGTTTCCGAAAGCAATCGAGTAGCCGATCAGCATCCACAGCACGGTCATCAGGCAGGTGGCGGCGAAGCTCTGCATCACCGTGGCGAGGACATTCTTTTTCCGCACCATGCCGCCGTAGAAGAGCGCAAGGCCAGGGATCGTCATCATCAGCACGAGCACGGTGGAGGTGAGCATCCAGGCCGTGTCGCCCGTGTCTAGTGTCGGCGTCATCGGCGCCGCTGCATCTTGTGCCAGCGCTGGTGGGGCGGTCAGCGCCGTCGCGATCGCGACACCTCCGGCCCTGCGCAAAAGCCTGTCGAGCTTCATTTGCGGAAATCCCTTGTTGGTGAATGACGTGTCCAGGCGAGCGGATTACGTGTCAGCCTGCGCTGCTGGAGAGCGTCGCTGTCGGCATGTTTCAGCGCGGATCCCGTCGGCGTGCGCGACGGATGAGATGAGCTTCATTTCGGCGACCCTCTCGGTTGGTTACACGGGAGCCCGGAAAGCCCGGGGCGCGAGAGCCTTTCCCTTTGAACGGGCGATGGCCTCGAGCCGAAGAGAGTCAAGACGCGTGCCAGATGACTAACGCAGCCGTAAGCACCTGAAAAATCGATCAGATTCGGCTCTTGTGAGGAGAGCGAGAGGCCGCAGGCCGCGCGGTTCTGCTTAAAAGTTCGGCAAGCTGCTAGATTTGCCTGCTAACTGACCACGTAGCTGGTCGTGCGCTGGCGAACGAGCCCTTCCTGCGCGAC
>DASVDU010000225.1:0-9655 GCA_036380915.1 Hyphomicrobiaceae bacterium
GCCATCCAGTTCCTCTGCCTGGCGATGTTCATGATCGGCTGCATGCTCTATCTCGCCATCATTCCGCTGATCTTCTATCGCTTGACGTTCATCAAATTGGAGGCCTACGAGTTCGAGCCGCCCTACTGGATCAACATGGGCGCGGTCGCGATTTCGGCCCTTGCCGGATCGATCCTGCTGCTGCGAACCGACGGCTGGACCGTTCTCCTCGAGTTTCGGCCGTTTCTCAAAGGCTTCACGGTCTTTTTCTGGTCCGTGGCGACATGGTGGATCCCGCTGCTGATCACGCTGATGATCTGGCGCTATCTCGTCAGGCGGGACAGATTGCAATACGAGCCGCAATTCTGGGGCATGGTGTTTCCACTGGGCATGTACACGACCTGCACGTATCAGCTTTCGCATGCCGTGGAGCTGCCCTTTCTGGAGGCCATTCCGGACCTTTTCATTTACGTGGCGCTGATCGCCTGGGTCATCACCTTCGCAGGATTTATTCAGCACGTTTCACGCTTGATCGCGCACACGCGACAGTGACGTGCCCCTCCAGCGCGTTCCTCACATCGCCAGAAAGCGACCTATGAAGTCGAGCTCCAGAAAGCCGACGACGAGGGTGGCATTGGCAGCCCAGGCCACGGTCAGGCTGCGTGCAAGGGTTTGCCAGATCGGCGGAGCCGATTGCGCGCAGCGCCATACCGCGGTGATGATCCAGACCGTATAGGCACCGAAGAAAATCAGCAGCAGTTGCTGGACGATGACCCGCTGCTGGACGAGAGCAAGGGCATAGAGGACGGCCATGATCGTGCTCGCCAGCACGCCATAGCCCCAAAAGACCTTCCCGAGCGGCTCGAGCCCATACCAAGCCCGAATCTCCGTCTCGAAGAAACGGAACAGCGCTCGATTCTTCCATGGCCGGACCTGCAGCATGATGACGACTCTGCAGAATCCAGGCCCTCTTCGCAATGCGCACCGGCCGTTAAGCCGCAGCGCACGGCCGACAATGTAGCCGGTGCCGTCGGTGTCTCCCGGTTCAGACACCCAGCATCCGGTGCAGACGGGCATCCTTCGTCTTGAAGTGGTCCACGAACCAATCCCGCACGGCTCGGCCGAGCGCCGCCTCGTAATCGACGAAAAGGCCACTCTCGTGGGCATCCATGATGTCGCGGATGTCGTCGAGCAGCTTTTCATGGTCCGACTTGTGCGCCGCGTATTCGTCGTACCGGTGCTTGCGCATGACGGTTTCCTCGAGCGCGAAGTGGGCCGAGATCTTCGCAAAGACCTCGCCGAGAAAGCCGCTCACGACCGCCTTCGACGCGTTCGCCCCGATCTCGGCATGCAGTGCATTGATGAGATCGACGAGCTCCCGGTGCTCATGATCGACCTCCGCAATGCCGGTTTCGAATTCGCGCCGCCACTCGATGAGTGCCATGATGGTCTACCGGATGATGAACGTGCCTTGATCGCTGCTGAAGTCGATCGCCAGGTTCTGCAGCGGCGCCAGCTCGAGGGTCACCCGGCGCTCGTAATCGAACCCTTCGGTCCTGTTGCTGTCGCGCAAGCGCGCGGTGATCTCGTGACGCCCCGGGGTCACCGCAAATTTCCGATAGATACGGGCGGGACCGTCGCGCGACAGGCCGGTCGGCTCGACGACCTCATCGTAGATCGCAACGCCATCGACCAGAAGCTGGACTCGCGTCGGCAGCCGCTCCCGTCCGCAGGTGTGCGGGCGGCGCTCGCGAGGCGGTAACTTGGCGATCTCCTCAGGCGTCAACCGCCGGCATTCGTCGACGCGTTTGGCGCCGTGCGCGAAGCTGATCTTGATCTGTGCCTTGTCAGCAGGGAAATACTCCAACGTCGGCCAGCTCGAGAAAGCACCGATGGCGAGCGCAATAGCCGCATAAATTAGGGCCTGGCCGAAGTATCTCATGATCTCGCTAGCCACGGATGAACTCCTCAACCTTGGCCATCCGCCTCACCTCGGGCCGGGGCTGCGGCGCTGGCATGTGATCTAGCTCGCGGATGAATTCCTGAAGCAGCGAGCCGAGCTTCTTTCGGCCAAGTCGTCCGGCCCACAACACCTTGAGCCGATCGGCCGGTACGCGCGCCCGCAGGTGCGGGTCACGTGTCCGCGCAAGGCGCGCTTCCGTCCACTTCATGCCGATGCGAGCATGACCGCTGTTTTCCGCGCAGCCCGCCAGCACGACCCCGTCCGCAAGGTTCCTGCTCAGCACGTAGTCGATGAACGAGGGCGGCACCTGCCCGACGCAGCGCACGCTGACGGACGCGGTGTTGGAGGCAAGATCGCGCAACGGCGCTCCGTGCTCGCATCCAAACACCAGGATGCGGCTCCTGCCGCGCAGGTCCGCAGCCGCGGCACGCACCTTGTCGCGCAGCGCGCTGATGCTGTGGTCAGGCAAATCGATGCCGGGGATGAGGTCCGAGGCGGTCCGGAACGGCGTCGAGGTCGGGCACGCACCCGCGCAGATGCCGCAACCAACACAGAGCGCCGGGTTGACGATGGCCTGCCGTTCGAAAGGACGTCCATCGGTTCGGCTGCCCATCGTGATCGCATTGTACGGGCAGTCGTTGAAACAACGTGTGCAGCCGTTGCAATTGGCAAGATCCACCACCGCGGCTGCCGGCTTGCGCAGCGGCGGCAGCCACGGCATGGCAATCAGGATCAGGAGAAGAGCGCCCGAGGCACCCCATGTCACCGGCCCGGGCCAGCGGTCGAGCAGCGGATAGAGCGGCAGATAGAACCAGTCTAGCCCCACTGTCGCGGGAACCTTCGCGAGATCGGCCGGCCCCTGGCTCGTTGCCGGATGGACGAGCGAGAGAGTCAGCAAGGCGACGAGAACGCCGATGGCAAGCCCGCGTGGTGGATTGATGCGAGGCTTCGTCACGCGCTGCAAATGCACCCACAAGATGATGAGCGCTATGAGCGGCACTGCGATGTGCATGAAGACCATGAGCGTGAAGAAGCGGCTCTCCAGCGTATCGGGCGCGAAGAAATTGCGCGCGATCGGCTCGCCGAAAATAGGCAATTTGTCGAGCCACTCGGTCGTCACCAGAGCGACGTACTGCGCGAGCGTATCCCACACCATCCAGTAGCCCGTAATGCCCGCCACGAAAACGAGCACGAGCACGGGCACGCCGGTGACCCAGCTGAACCAGCGCACGCCGCGATACCGGTCGAGCCCGAACTCCCGTAAGAGATGCGCGACCATGACGACGACGAGCCCGTCGGACGCATAGCGGTGCAGGCTGCGCATGACGCCGGCCGCGTACCACTGGTCTACCGTCATGTACTCGACGGAGTCGAATGCGTTGTGAACAGTCGTTTCGAAAAAGATGAAAAGGTAGATTCCGCTGACCGTGATGATCCAATAGAAGAAAAATCCGAGCGCGCCGAGATTGAGCAGCGGATTCCACTCGGGTGGGAAGATTTTGCTGAGACCGGCTTCGGCGATGTCGAAACCACGGCGTATGAGGGCGCGAAGGACCTTCATCAGGGGCTCACTCCGTGTCCGGATGAGCGCCGCCATTCCCGGATCAGCGCCACGATGATCAGGCTGAAGCTCGCCAACCCGATACCGATGCTGATGAACAGCGAATAGGAGAAATAATAGCGGCCGGACTTCGGATCGTAGATCGTGCAGAACCAGCGGATACGGTCGACGAGGCCTTCGAGCGATGCGAGCGGTTTGTTTCGGCCAAGCACGACCGCTTTCAACGGATCGACGATCACCGGCGGCTCGAAAACGGCTCCATAGATCTGCTGCCTGACACGGCCGTCTGCACCGATGAGGCTGACCTGGGCCAGATGGTCGAAGCCACCCGCGCGGCTGTAAATCCCGAATCCGACCGCTTTCGCAAGCGCATCAAGGCTTTCCTCGTCCGAGGCAAGGAATTTCCAGTTGGGCAGATCGATGCCGCGCGTGCGTGCGAACAGGCGAAGCCGGGAGGGCGTATCATTCCGCGTATCGAAGCCGATCGTGACGACGTTGAAGCTGTCCTCGCCCAAGACTTGGCGCGCGGTTTTAACGGCCGGATAAAGGCTTTCGATCAGGGTTGGGCAGACGTCGGCGCATCCGGTATAGATCAGGCTGACGAGCAGTGGTTTCCCTCGATAATCGGACAGCTTGACCGTGCGGCCCTCAGTGTCGGTGAATGCGAGATCGGGTAATTCTTGGCCGAGCGCTGCCTGCGACAGCGCAATGGCATTTTCGGCATTGCTGGCTGCAGCTGGCGAAACCGTTTTCAAGGAAGCAAACAAGCTTAGAGCCATAATTAGAGGCCAGCCCGGCCTGCTCATAACCTTCTCCTCTACGCGTCGACCCGGCGCTCTTTTCTTTTTGCGGCGTTCGCGGTTAGCTGGATCCCGGGCACGAGGCCCGGGATGACAAACACGAGACCTACCGCCCTACCCCATCGGCCAGAGCTGCGAGAGATACTTCCAGTTGACGAAATAGTAGAGCACGAAGGCAGTGAAAAAGACGGTCACGAGAATGTACGTGCCCGGCAACTTCCAGGTCCCCGCATTACCATAGGTCGAAACCGCATCGCTCAGCTGGCGCTGCGGCATAGGCCCGAGCGACTCGATGATGTTGGACTTGTCCACGGGCTTGCCCCAAAGGACGCTCGCCACCACGATGACCACGAACAATACGCCTCCGGTGGCGGCAATGATCGCCGATATCCCGTTGAGCGTCAGCATGAGGAACGCCGCCGCCGGATAATCGAACGACAGTATCGCGTCCGTGAATCCGACGTCCCAGTGCCGGCGCGCGACGCCCAGCGTGCCTGCGCCCATCATGAACAGGGAAATGCCGGCAGCACCGATTCCGAATAGATACGGCTGCCATTTGGCGAGTTTCGGCCAGATCACCTGGCGCTGAAAAATCAGCGGCAGAAGCAGATAGGTGACCGCCATGAAGGCGAGCGTCGTGCCCGTCACGACCGTGGCGTGGAAATGCCCTGGCACATAAAGCGTATTGTGCAGCATGATATTGATCTGCTCGGTGCCGAGGACCACGCCGGAAATGCCGCCGAGGAAGCCGAACATCACGAGCGACAGGAACATCCCCGCGAAAGCGGGATTGCCCCACGGCGCCTTCCGCAACCATTCGAATGCGCCGCGCGTATAGCCGTTACGCCGCTGCGCCGCTTCCAGGGCGCCGGGCACGGTCATGCCGTGAATCATGCTGCCGAGCACCGCCAGATACATGAAATAGGACGTGTTGAACACACGCCACTCGGCGCTGACGCCGGGCTCGACCAGCAGGTGGTGGGCCGAGGCGAGCTGCAGAAACAGGATATAGAGGAAAAATGCGCCGCGGCTCACCTTTTCCGAAAGCGGCTTGGCACCGAGCAGGATCGCCATGATTGCGTACCAGATCGCGACGTGCGCCGACACGTTCACCTGCTGCGAGCCGTGTCCCATGGCCCACCAGACCAGCTTGTACATCACCGTATTGATCTCGGAGATATAGCCGATCGACCAGAGCCAGGTCGGCACCAGGACGATGGCGCCCGAGGCCAGTGTGAAGATGGCGATGATGCAGGCCGTCAGAGCACCGAACGTCACGAGCGGGATCGAGCCCTCGTAAGTTTTCTCCTCTTTCGCAATGACCAGCGTGCCGAGAAAAACGAAGCAGCCGAGCAAAGCACCGACAGCGAACAAAATCAGGCCAAGATAGAAATTGGGCTCCGCCTGCATCGGCGGATAGCTTGTGAACATGACGCTCGATTGGCCCTGCAGCACCGTATAATTGGTCAGCAGGCCTCCACCCATCATAAGGGCGAAGGCGATCCAAGCCACTTTCGGCGCTGCCAGCCGGCAGTTGAGCAGGACTGCCGAGGCGAAATAAAGCACCGCCATTTCGAAGAACACGATCCAGAGTAAAAGCACGTCGAGACCGTGCGCGGTAAGCACCATGTAGAACGCATCAGCCGGCAGCAGATGCACCGCCTGCCAGCGTGTCAGGGCCACCATGAGACCCAGAAGTCCGCCCACGGCAAGCCAAACGACCGCAGCGACCGCATTCGCCTTGATCAGCCGCTCGGCAGCAAGATCGATTTTCAGCCCGCTGGCCGGACAGGTGCGGAACCTGGCCGCCACGCCGCCGATCACACCGGTTTCAGCAGTTGCGATTGCCATGACCTGTCCCCCTATTGCGGCGCGCCCCTGGCTGCCGTCCCCGGCTCCACAACGTGAATGCGGCCGACCATCGTATGGTGGCCGAGGCCGCAAAATTCATTGCAAACGATGCTGAATGTCCCCGCCTCGGTGGGGGTCATGGTGACCACGTGCTCGAGCTCGGGATGGACCTGGATGTTGATGTTGACCGGCTGCAGCGAAAATCCGTGCTGCCAGTCGAGTGAGGAGAGGTGCAGGCGATAGCTTTGGCCCTTTTCGAGCTCGAGCACCGGCCACCACTCCCACAGGCGGGCCAGCATATAAACATCCCCACCGGCCGGCGGGCGCACGACGGGAATGCCCGTCTCCCCTTCCTCGCGGACTTTGAACTTCTCAGCGAATTCGTCGACGCGCTTTTCGTAAGCAGCAGGGTCGATGCGGTAGGCCTGGGTGGATAAGTTCTGTCGGCCCTCGATGTGCCAGTAGACCATCATGCCGAACATGAGGAGGCCCCAAAGGAAGGCGATTGCGATCCAGATGAGCTCGTCCTTTTCGACCGGCTCATTCCACCAGACACGCTGCTCGGGAGGATGAATGGCCATGCTCTCATCCTCCTATTTGGCGATCGGAATGTGCGTGAGCTCGATGAGCCCCCAGAGAATGTAGAAGACGGTGGGGATCGTCACCCCGAGAAAGAGGAGCAGAAACGGATTGTCGAGAGCCCGTTGCATTGCAGGGATTCTCTCTGGCTCAGTGGGCGGCCGTTCGGGCGCATGCTGGCCGATATTCGCCATGGCGGACTCCTTGCCGAAAATATCAGCTTGATGTCTAATCGCGTCGGTCGATCGAGCCTTGACCTCGGTTAAGCAAGATCAGCGATCCTTATTCTTTCATTCGGATTTCTGTTCTTCCAAACTCAGACGCAAGCCGCGGATCTAGGTCCGGAATTCTGGTATCGCGACCAATCTTCTGAGCCGGCTCGTTAACCTCCTGAAAATCCGCCCCGCCGCACTTGATCTCGGTTAAGTCCACCCCCGCCCCTGCGCGCCTATTCAGGACATCGAATCCAGCTCAACCTCCGAAACTATGTTTCTTCAGTTGCGAGATCTGTCGCAGCACCTCGTCCCTGTTGTAGGCGTGCTCGCGTTCATCGTCGCGGTCACTTCCGTCATCCTGATCTGGCAGGCCCGGCGGCAGGCCGTCTACGAAGGAAAGATCAAGGCGGAGCTGGTTTCACGGGTTGCCAGCGAGCAGACATTACGCGCGTTTCAGACGACCGAGCTCGCTCTCCAGAGACTGGGGTATCTTCTCGAGCACGGACCTCCATTGCCCGAGAACGACGAAGGGTTCGCAAGAGAGATGCAGGCGGCTATTCGCGACCTGCCCCACATCCGCGCTATCCACGTCGTCGCGCCGGACGGCTTCATCATTCATGCTACGACTTTCCCACACTCGACCCGAATTCGCGTGTCCGACAGGGACTATTTCGTTGCGCAACTGAAAAGCACCCCGGAAGGCAGGGGAACGGGAGTTTATATAGGACAGCCGATCAGGAGCCGTGGGTGGGAGGGATGGTTCATTCCGGTGAGCCGCCGTATCAATCGACGCGACACCGGTTTCAGCGGCGTCATCGTGGCTGCGATCGAGCCGAAGTACTTTGAAGACCTGTTCCGTGACTTGAACCTCGAGAGCGGCGACGCACTCGCGCTTTTCAACACGGATGGGAATTTGATCGCCAGGTTTCCTAAGTCGCCCGGCCTGATCGGCAGATCCTGGTCGCAATTGAGACTACCCAGCGGCGGCAACCAGCTTTCCCCGACGCACGCCGGTCTTCGCCTCGGCCAGAGTCTCGAGAACAAGCCGGTCGTGATCAGTTATCGCCGTCTTGCGACCTATCCGGTCATCGCGGCCGTGCTCCTCGGCCAGCGAGAGCTATTGGCGCACTGGCGGCAGGTCGCGTTGGAATGGGGCGTTTCAAGCGTCGCGCTGATCGTGCTCATGCTGGCGTTCGCCGTTGTGTTGCAGCGCCGCAGGCAGGAGCGTCAGACCGCTGAAGCCCGCGCCCTCGCCATCCAAAGGTTCGAGACGGTCGGCCATACGACGAGCGGGATTGCGCACGATTTCAACAACGTCCTGGCCGTCGTTGCTGCAAGCCTCAGGCTTCTACGGAACGGCAAGCCGCCGGACCAGGTACTGCCGGCTGCGGAGCAGGCGCTCGAGCGTGGGCAGCGTTTGACCTCGCAGCTCCTCGGGTTCGCCAGACGCCACAGCCTGGAGATCAAGCCGCATGACATCGATCAGCTCGTGGTTGCCCTGCAGCCGATGCTGAAGCAGGCGGCCGGTCCGAAATGCACAGTCAGCTATCGGCTGAACAGCTCTGGCACGCGATGCCACGCCGATCAGGCGCAGTTCGATGCTGCGATGCTCAACCTCGTCGTGAATGCGGCCCAGGCGATGGACCGGGGCTCCATCGAAATCATCACCGAGCCGGTGATGCTCGATCGCAGATCGAAGACAGCCCTCAAGCCCGGCCGCTATGTTTCCGTGAAGGTCAAGGACGATGGGTGCGGTATCCCGGCCGATGCCCTTGGCCGGGTCTTCGAGGCCTTTTATACGACCAAGAAAGAGTCGGGCACAGGTCTCGGGCTGGCACAGGTCTACACTTTCATGCACTATGTTCATGGCGATGTGAGAATTGAAAGCCAGGTCGGCGTGGGCACCACCGTGGAACTGCTGTTCCCGTGCGCGTGAAATGGATCAGCACGTTCGAGACATTCTGCAAAGACCATCGATGGGAGTTCTAGCAGCGAGTTCCGGCGGCGTCGCAGCATTGCGCAAGGAGGCCGAAACAGAGACCTCAATGGATCTTCTTTCGACTCGCGCCAGTTGCAACAGCTCCTCGATCAGCCTCGTACGATCCTGGCCACCAAGTCGATCAAGCTTTGCCCTCAGCCGTTTGATGGCCCCGGTTTCAGTCTTGGGGCTGCAGGCGTGATTGTGCTGGAATGCACGTGCAATTGCGATTAGGCTCGAACCCGGGAGGAAGCGAGCAGCATTCAAGATGAGACCTGATGAAAATCGCGCGGGAGCGGAACACCCGTTGCTCATCCCGGCTGTGCGCGCGAGTGCTTCGTTGCTCCATTTCACCATCGACGGCACTCCGGCGACGTGCTCGGCCGGACGGACCGTCCTCGCGGCAATCCTGCTGTCGCGAACGAGTCTGAATACGAACGAAGCAAGCGGCGAGCCACGTGCCGGCTTCTGTCTCATGGGCGCATGCCAGGACTGCTGGGTGTGGCTCGAGGATGGGACCCGGCTCAGGGCGTGCACCACGCCCATCGCTGAGGGAATGGCGATTCTGACCGAACCGCCGACCAGGCGGCAGCGAAATGGCTGACGTGGTAATAGTCGGCGCAGGACCTGCGGGCATAGCTGCGGCCGACGTACTGGTCTCGAACGGGATCTCCCCCACAGTCATTGACGAAGGTGCAAGGCCTGGCGGACAGGCTTATCGGACCAGCG
>DASVDU010000226.1:0-19599 GCA_036380915.1 Hyphomicrobiaceae bacterium
GATCGTGGATCAGCGCGCAGCACAGACCGAGTTTCTGCTTCATGCCGCCCGAGAGCTTTCCGGCCGGGCGGTCGAGGAACGGGTCGAGACCGGTCGCCTTCAGCAATTCGCGGATGCGCCGCTCGCGCTCCTCGCGTGCATGGCCAAACAGCCGGCCGAAGAAATCGACATTCTCGAACACCGAGAGCGTCGGGTAGAGGTTCTTGCCAAGCCCCTGCGGCATATAGGCGATACGCGGGCCCACTTCGCGGCGCTGGCGCGCATCGCGCATGTCGGCACCCAGCGCTTCGACATCGCCCTGCTGAACCTTGCGCGCGCCAGCGATCAGCGACAGCAGCGTCGACTTGCCCACGCCATCGGGGCCGATGAGGCCGATCATCCGCCCGGACGGAAAGTCGAGCGTCACATCATCGAGCGCGCGTACCTTCTTGAAGACATGGCTGACGGAGCGCACGCGCGCGGCGATCGGAGGGGCACTGCCATCCTGCACTGATGCGGTCATTCCAAGAGACCGGTGCTGAGCGCCTCGGGCCATTGCGCATCCGGGTCGAGCTTCACATAGGCCATGCCGGGCAGGCCCGGTTTGACGTAGTTGGCATATTTCCGAAGCAATTCCGGCGCCACGCGCACGCGGACGCGGAACATCAGGCTGATCCGCTCCTCCCGCGTTTCGACCGTGCGCGGCGTGAACTGGGCGACATCAGAGATGAAGGACACCTGGGCTGGCACCACCACGCCGGGCGCCGTGTCGAGCACGATGCGCGCCTCCGAGCCGAGCGCCACGCGGCCTGCCTCGACGGTCGGCAGGAAAAAGGTCATGAAGACGTCGTTGAGATCGATGAGGTTCAGGACGCGGCCTCCGCCTGCGACCACCTCGCCCGGCTGCGCCACGAGATATTGCACGCGCCCGTCGCGCGGGGCGCGCAGCGTGCTGTCGTCGATCTCGGCCTGGATGCGCTCGATGGCTGCCTCTGTCGCCTCAATGGATGCTTCCGCATCGACAATGCTTGCCCGGGCCGTGGCAATTGCCGCTTCGGCGGATGCCGCCTGAGCCCGCGCAGCATCAAGAGCGGCTTGTGCACCCGCCACACGGGCGCGGTCGTCATCCAGCGTCTGCTGCGAAATGGCGTTGGTGCGGGCAAGCTGCTCCGAACGGTCCAGCCGGCGCGCTGCCGATTCAAGTTCCGTCCGGCGCTGCGCGACCACGGCCAGGGTCGCGGAATGTTCGGCTTCGGCCTGTATGACGCCGCTTTCAGCGACATCGCGCGCGATCTTTCCGCGCTGCAGCTGGGCCCGCGCCTCACGAAGCTGAGCTTCGAGCTGCTGAGTATCCATATGGGCAAGGACCTCGCCGCGCGCGACCGTCTGCCCCTCCTGCACAACGATTTCGCGGACGCGCCCTCCCGTTCGCGCGGAAATGTCGATCGCCACCGCCTCGATGCGCCCGTTGCCCCAGGCGATCCAGTCCGGCAGCGGGGGTTCGCTCAGCCGCTGCGTGAGGTACCAGCCGGCCGCGACTGCCGCGACAATGGCGGCAATCCACAGCCAACGGCGCGACAGGATGTTGCTCGCCCGCTTAACCACAGCCCGCTACCTCCGGAGCATCCCGCGAGCATGACCGAAAGATCCCGGTGGTGTGAGCGCGTCTGTCTGCCTCAAGTGTTTCAGGATCACGCGCTGCCAACCAGGCTCCGGCGAGATACTTGCATGTTTCGCGATACCCGTAAATTCAGCCGTCTGCTCGGCCCCGGCGAACCCAATACAGGCTAGAACGTTGTCCCGTGACAAAATGTGCCGAGTACGGGAATGCTTAAAAGCAGCACCTCACTACGGCATGGGAAGGGAACCGCCGAGCGGCGCATCCCACTCCGGGAGCCTATGGGATCGTGAGAGCGTCGACCGCAGAACCACCGGAAGCCAGCGTGCAGGATATGGCTCATATGCCTGGCGACGGCGAGCCGCATCTGCGAACCAAAGAGGATGTGCTGGCAGCGCTCGGCACGGATGCCCATCAGGGCCTGACAGAGGCCGAAGCCACGGCGCGGCTTGAATGTTTCGGACCCAATCAGCTCGATGCCGTGCGGCCGGTTCCGGCCTGGCGGAAGTTTCTGGCCCAGTTCACCGAAGTGCTGGTTCTCCTGCTCATCGTGGCAGGCGTCATTTCCGCCGCACTCTGGTTCTTCGAGGGCGGCTCCGCATTGCCCTTCGAGGCGATCGCCATCTTCGTCATCGTGCTTCTCAACGGGATCATGGGCTACATCCAGCAGGCGCGTGCGGAGAAGGCCGTTCAGGCGCTCCGGACCATGTCGGCGCCACATGCCACGGTGATCCGCAACGGGGAAAGGCGACGCATTCCGTCCATACAGCTCGTGCCGGGAGACATCATCCTCCTCGAGGAAGGCGATGCGGTTCCGGCGGATGCGCGGCTGATCGAAACCACCGCGCTGCAGACGACAGAAGCCGCGCTCACCGGCGAGAGCATGCCGGTTTCGAAACACCCCTCGCTCGTCGCCACCGGCGCGGTGCTGGGCGACCGGCACAACATGGTCTTCAGCGGAACGGCCGTGGCCTATGGACGGGGCAAGGGCGTGATCACCGCCACCGGCATGCAGACCGAAATGGGCCGCATCGCCGGAATGCTGGAGAAGGCTCCGGAAGAGCGCACCCCGCTGCAGGACGAGCTCGACCGCGTGGGCCGCACGCTCGGCAAGATCGTGGTGGCCATCGCAGCGATCATGATCGGCACGATACTCCTGGTGGACGATGTCCAGGGCTTCTCGGCTTTGTTCGACGTGCTCATCCTCGGCGTGGCGCTCGCCGTCGCGGCCGTGCCCGAAGGCCTGCCCGCAATCGTGACGGCGGTACTCTCCATCGGCGTCCAGCGCATGGCAAAACGCAAAGCCATCGTGCGTCACCTCGCGGCGGTGGAGACATTGGGCTCCGCCGATGTCATTGCCTCCGACAAGACCGGCACACTCACCAGAAACGAGATGACGGTGCGCAGGATCGTGACCGCGAGCGGCCAAGTGCGGCTCACCGGCAGGGACCATCCAGAAATGGAGCCGGTGGGAGGCGCGGATTCGGCCTGCATCCAAGCCGAGCTGAAGCGCGCGCTGATCGCCGCCGAGCGCGCCAACAACGCGGTGCTGCAGCAAAATGACGGCGAGTGGTCGGTGCAAGGCGACCCTACCGAGGCCGCGTTGATCGCTGCAGCCTGGAAAGCAGGCCTCGACTGTGCGGCGCTCGATCATCGTTTCAAGCGCGTCGCTGAAATCCCGTTTTCGTCGGAACGCAAGCTGATGAGCACCATCCACGCCGATGCTGGACGTGAAAGCGTGCTGCGCGCATTCACGAAGGGCGCGCCGGACGTACTCCTGGCGCGGTGTTCGCACGAGCTGGTGGGCGAGGAAGCAAGACCGCTCACGGCAGAGCGCCGGGCCGAAATCATGGCAGCCAACGAGGCATTGGCCAGCGAGGCGCTGCGCACGCTGGGTGTCGCCTTCCGCTCCATCCCCGCGCAGGAAGTGAATGAAGCCCCCTCATACGTGGATGTCGAAAACGACCTCGTCTTTCTCGGTCTGATCGGGATGATGGACCCGCCGCGCGAGGAAGCGCGGCAGGCGGTGGCGGAGGCAAAAGCGGCGGGCATCCGCCCCATCATGATCACGGGCGACCATCCGAGGACCGCCGCCGTCATCGCCGCCGAGCTCGGCATCACGGACAATCTGCGCGCAATAACCGGTGCTGAGCTGGAGACGATGCCGGTCGAGCAATTCGATCAGACGATTAGAGACGTTTCGGTCTATGCCCGTGTCGATCCAGCACACAAATTGCGCATCGTCGATGCGCTGCAGCGGCAGGGAGCGACCGTCGCCATGACCGGAGACGGCATCAACGACGCACCGGCCCTCAAGGCGGCCGATATTGGCATCGCCATGGGCATCACCGGAACGGACGTGTCGAAGGAAGCCGCCGATATCGTGCTCGCCGACGACAATTTCGCGACCATCGTCGCCGCTGTCGAGGAGGGGCGCGCGATCTTCTCGAACATCAGGAAGTTTCTGCGCTACCTTCTTTCCTCGAACATCGGGGAAGTAATGACGATGTTTTTCGGCGTGCTTCTTGCCGATGTGATCGGCCTGGTGGGGCCCGACGGCGGGCTCGTCCTTCCGCTGCTTGCCACGCAGATTTTGTGGATCAACCTCGTCACCGATGGGGCACCCGCCCTCGCGCTCGGCGTGGACCCCGCAAGCGCCAGCATCATGAGACGGCCGCCGCGGCCACGCGGCGAAGGCGTCATTCCCCGACGGATGTGGGCCGGCATTTTTCTTGTCGGCACGGTCATGGCGGCCGGTACGCTGGCGGTAATCGACGGCTCGCTCCCCGGAGGCCTGATCGAGGGCAATGGAAGCGTCGCATACGCCCAGACCATGGCGTTTACGACACTTACCCTTTTCCAGCTTTTCAACGTGTTCAACGCGCGCTCGGATGAGCTGAGCGCATTCTCCGGGATCATTGCCAACCGTTGGCTCTGGGCCGCCGTGGTCCTGTCCCTCATGCTTCATGCCGCCGTCGTGTATGTACCTTTCCTGCAGCAGGCGTTCTCCACGGTCAGCCTCGGTGCGGCGGACTGGCTGGTCTGCACGGCAGTGGCAAGTTCGGTGCTGTGGGTGCGCGAGCTAGCCAAGCTTGCCGTGGGTCGCATAAGCCGCAGCCGTTTCGATCGCACTGCGGCCGCATGAGCCGTATCAAGGGTGAGGAGACGAAAAATGAGGTTGGACCGCCCGAAATCTCCGAGGAGAATTCTCCTTGCCACAGACCTGGACCCGCGTTCGGACAGGGCGCTCGACCGAGCGGCGCTTCTGGCCGGCGAGTTTTCCGCCGAGCTGTTCGTGGCACATGTTCTCGAGGACATTCCTGACGGAGAAGACGAGATACCGTCATGGAGACGGCCGCCGAGCCTTGTCGAGGTCGCGCGGCGGCAGCTTCTACGTCAGGTCGGCGCTGTGGCTCAGAAGGCCACCATCCTGATAGAGCAGGGCGAACCCGCCAAGGCGATTTTGGCTGCTGCAGAACGCGAGGGATGCGACCTCATCGTAACCGGTGTCGCGAAAGAGGAGCTGTTCGGGCGCTCCAGTCTCGGTGCAACAGTGGATGGAATTCTGCGCGGCACGGGCGTGCCGGTGCTCGTGGTCAAGAGCCGCGCGTCGAATCCGTATAGGCAGATCGTCGTCGCAACCGACTTCTCAAGATACTCTCGGCATGCGCTCGATACGGCCGCCGCATTCTTTCCGGACCGCCCGCTCACCCTGTTCCATGCCTATGATGCGCCGATGTCCCTGCTGTCGTCCGACCCCGATGCCTACCGTCAGGAGTGGGAAGAGGCCGCGAGAAAGGAATGCGCAAACTTCCTTCGCGACTCGAGCCATGATGCGGATCAATACATCGCGTTCGGCGCGCCGGATGTCGTGATGCACGACTACGTGCTGGAGAAGGGTGTTGATCTCGTGGTTCTCGGCACCCGCGGGCGAAGCGGGATCGGCGAGTTTTTCCTTGGCAGCGTCGCGAAATCAATTGTTCTGGCCGTGCCCTGCGATGCACTGCTGGTGCGACACCGGGAGGAGCTGGAGGAAGCATAAGCGGTATCTCAGTCACCCCCTGGCTTATTCTGGAGATTCCTGCACGAGGTGCACCACGCCGACGACCTTTTCGAGCGGAAGCATGAAGGCAAGCCCCTTTCCAGGGGCATTCAACTCAGCCGCTTCCTCGACAGCGCGCAGGACCGCATCCTTCAGATCGGCGGGAACGACGGTCAGGACGACTTCTTTTTCCGGTTCGATCTGAATGCCAAAGACCCGTTGCTGCTCGTTGCGCCCGATGCCGCGCCCGACAAGTACGGTTCCGCCATGTGCGCCGGCATTCATTGTTGCTTCCAGGATCGTGTCGCCCCATCCCCTGCGGACAATGCTGACAATCAGATACGGCTCCAGCATCTCGTCACTCCTTTGCGCCTTTCCGCCCGATGAGCAGGCCGAGAATTGTGACTGATATGATCGGGGCAACCGCAATGAGTGCCACGAGACCGAGGCCATGCGTCACCGGACTCTGATCGTCCATCGCGGAGGAGGCTCCCAGAGCAAGCGCAAGCAGAAAGGTGTTCGCGAGCGGCCCGGTCGCCACACCACCTGCGTCGATTGCGATCGCCACGAAATCCCTGCTGCTCAGCCAGATAGTGAGAACAGCGATGATGTAGCCGGGGAGAAGCAGGTAAAGAATCGGAATGCCGTACTTAATGCGCAGAAGCCCGAGCATGACCCAGACGGCAACGCCCAGGCATACGGCGTAAAGCACCAGGATACCGGGAATCGCTCCCTGAGAGGCTTCATCCACTTGCTCAGCCAGGATACGGACGGCCGGTTCTCCCCAGGTGGTTACAAATCCCAGGAATAAACCGATGCCGATCAACAGCCACAGATTCTGTACAGCGCCTACGGCTTCGCCGATCGCGCGCCCGAAGGGCAGGAAGCCGATGCCTACGCCGAGCAGGAACAGGAAAAGTCCGGCCGCTGCGAGCACCGTTCCAAGCAGGATGTCCCTCACCTCGCGCCGCGGCAGCCGCAGCATGAAGATCTGGAACGCTATAAACAGCGCGGCAAGCGGAACAATCGCGACGGCGATGCTGAACGCCGTTTCCGCAATGTGATCCAGGAACGTACCGTTCAGCTCCACAAAAACCCCATCAGCAAGACAGACAGGATCGCGCCGGCGGATGCGAGGCCCGATATGCCGAACCCGTCGCTTACGGCGGAGCGGCCGGCCAGAACCGAGCTCAGGCCCATGGCAATCGATATCAGCACTGGCGCCGTAAGAACGCCTGTGGTGACGCTGCCGGCATCGAAGGCGAGCGGAACGAATTCTTCCGGTGCTGCCAGCGCAAGACCAAGCATCGTCACATAGGCTGCAAGCACAAGGGTCTTTATCGACCAGCCGAAGAGGATGCGCAAACTGGCGATTGCGGTAAGGATGGCGACGCCGACAGCCATGACGTAAAGAACTGCCATTCCCGGGATGCTGCCTTGCGAAGCCTTGTCCGCCTGGCCGGCAAGAACCAGCACGTCAGGCTCGGCCACGGTGGTGGCGAAACCCAGGGAAAAGGCGACCACCACAATCAGCGCGGCAGAGCTTTTCTTCGGAAGCTCGGCTCCGATAAACCGCCCCATCGGCAGAATCCCAAGGTCGACTCCAAGAAGCAGCAGCAACATACCAGCTCCCGCCAACGCAGCGCCTAAGAGAAACTGAAGGAACAGCCCGAGCGGGGCGTGGACGAGGGTTACCTGCAGCAGGCACACCACACCGACCAGGGGCGCAACTGCCTGCAAAACTTCGATCGTCTTTTCTGTCGTCTTGGAAGCCATGACACGAAGGATCAGCTGCAAACCGGAGGCTTGATCGTCAGGTCACCATCCCGCAATTTCAACGTTCCAGTCCTTTTTTTGCCGCTATCGAACTGCAAGCTACGGCATTGTGAGAGAGGAGCTAGCGGCAAGCCACACGGCAATTGGTCGCAAGATTTGCTCGCAAGCCCGGCGTAGCATTGTGCGGCAAACGCCAAACGAGTAGCCCCATGCAGCAGCAAGACTTATCCAAGTGTGGTGTCCCCGCTGCCTGCATCTTCTGCGGCGCACGACAGAGGGGCATGTGCGGCGCGCTTGAGCCACGCCAGCTCGCGGAGTTGTCGAAATACTCCGTGCGAAAGAACGCAAGCAGCGGAAAAGAACTTTATTCGGCTGCGGAGAAAGCAAACGGTTTCTCAAACATCCTGTCGGGGGTGGTCAAACTCAGCAAAACCTTGTCGGACGGCCGCCAGCAGATTGTCAGCCTTCAGTTCCCACCGGATTTCCTTGGCCGACCTTTCAGAGCTGAGAGTACCGTTACGGCGGAAGCGGTGACGGAGGTCGTGCTTTGCTCGCTCCCGCAGACCGCGGTGGAAAGAATGATCGCAGAATCGCCCAGCCTGGAACATCACCTCTACCAGCAGTCCCTACGAGAACTGGACGAAGCACGGGAATTGATGGTGACACTGGGGCGTAAGACAGCGGAGGAAAAAGTTGCGAGCTTTCTTATGATGATTGCCCGGCATCTCGACCCCGCGGGCCATGAGCTCAAATCCGCAGCCTTTGACCTCCCGCTCACACGCGCAGACATCGCCGATTACCTGGGCCTGACGATCGAGACCGTGAGCCGACAGCTTACCAAGCTCAGAAGCGGGAATATCATTCAAATCATCAACAGCCATCACGTCATCGTACCGAATATGGCCCGCCTGGCCGCCCGTGCAGGAAATTAGGCAACGGCCATCCCCCGACAACCGGGAGAATGTACTCGCGTTCAAATGCAACGTGACGCCGCACCGACCTGAAAAAGGTGCGCAACATGAAACCAAGTGCCTCGGGATTTTCGACCCCGGATCCGTAGCCTATGGGAAGAAGCCTTTCGGTTATTTCCTCCGCCAGCGCTTCGTCCTCGACGTGCTCCACGCGCAAACGCGCGAGCGTTTTCTGCCTTTCCTCGGAACAGAAGGCTTCCGCGCTGAAGGTCGGATAGACAGCCTCTTCTTCAAAGGCATGCGCCATCTGGAAGGCAGGAAGAAGCGCCTCCGCCACCCGCAGGCAAGTATTTCTGTCGACAAGGCTGGGAAGGCCGTCGGCGATCGCTTCGAGCGCCGAGCACAGTTCCAACTTTATTTCAAAATGCGCATTGCTGCCCTTGCACACCAAACATCGCTGCGCCTTGCATCTGCTCGCAAAGGGGCAGGATTCCTTTTTCGGGGCGATGTATGGTGGCCGGGTCAAGGCGGGCTCGTTGTTTCTCGGGGCTTTGTGTTCACCCGATCCGCGACCGAATGACCTCGCCCCGTGCAAGATGCTGATTGATCCGGGCAACTAAGACACGCACCGACGCCCACGCGCCCGGAAACTGGAAGAAATCGCCGATCCGGGTGAGCAGACGAGCGGCTTCTTCTGCCGGCAAGAATGCTGATAGGCGCTGTTTCAAGCCTTCGGGCGCCGTGCCGATCATCTGTTCGCCTGCTCTTTGTATCCAAATCCCCTTTGCTGCCAGGGCGAGTTGTGCACCGGCAGCCGTGCCGTGCATTGACACGGATCAAGGAAGAAAACGCTTCATCCGGAAGGATCATGGGGGACATAAGCCCGCGAAAAGTTCTATCAGCGTCTTGTATTATTATTTTCCTACATATGAAAGCAAAATTGTTGACGCAGATCAAAGAAGCGCTCCAAGGACCTGATAATCGTAAAAATCAGCAAGTATGTACCGAGGCCGTGAAACAGTAACGGCACGGATGCTCAAGTATTGACGCCTTACGAAGGTGCCTTGGCCCGGCGGGCGACTCCGGCCCCCATGCCGAACCCATGTCAAAGGTAATGTGCCATGACCACTGCATCTGGAGAACTCGTCGAGCGGAAGCGTTTCCGTTTTCCGACAGCCTTCACCATCCTGTTCGGGCTGATCGTCGCCGTCGCTGTGCTGACTTGGATCGTTCCGGCGGGCCAATACGAGCGCACCTTCAGCGAGTCTCTGGGGCGTGAGGTTCCGATCGCCGGCACTTACGCCGAAACGGAGCCGAATCCGCAGGGGATTTTCGATGTCATCATGGCGCCGATCGCCGGGATCTACGATCCGGCGACGAACGAGGCGAACGCAATCGACGTCGCTCTGTTCGTGATGGTGCTCGGCGGGTTCATCGGCGTCATAGCGGCAACGGGAGCCATCACGGCCGGCATAACCAGGGCCATGGCCGCGCTGCGCGGGCGCGAGAAATGGATGATACCGGTCCTGATGGGCCTTTTTGCCTTCGGCGGCACAACCTACGGCATGGCCGAAGAGACGCTTGCCTTCTACGTGCTTCTGATCCCCATCATGATCGCGGCCGGCTACGATGCCGTAACTGCGGTGGCCATCATCCTGCTCGGCGCGGGCGTCGGCGTGCTCGGCTCGACGGTGAATGCCTTTGCCACGGTCATTGCGTCCGACGCGGCGGGGATACCCTTCACCACGGGCATGGTGCTGCGGCTCGTCCTCCTTGGCCTCTGCTGGCTCGCCTGCGTCATCTATGTGATGCGCTATGCCGAACGGGTGCGCGCCGATCCCTCGCGCTCCATCGTCTATGACCGGAAGGAGGAAAACGAGCGGCATTTCCTCTCCTCCCTCAAGGCAAACGACCGTCCCGAGTTCACGACGCTGCACAAGGTCGTGCTCGCCGTCTTCGGGCTCACCTTCGTCGTCATGATCTGGGGCGTGCTCTTCGGCGGCTGGTGGATGGGCGAGATGACGGGGCTGTTCCTGGCTTCCGCCATCCTCATCGGCCTCATCGCCCGGCCCGGCGAGCAGGAATTCGTCGAAGCTTTCCTGAGCGGCGTGCGCGATCTCGTCGGCGTGGCGCTCATCATCGGCCTTGCCCGCGGCATCGTCGTCATCATGGACGCCGGCCGGATCACCGACACTATCCTTCACTGGGCGGAGGTTTCCGTCGCGGGTCTTTCGGAAGTTCTCTTCGTCAACGTCATCTACTGGATCGAGGTGCTTTTGTCCTTCTTCGTGCCCTCCTCTTCGGGTCTCGCCGTCCTAAGCATGCCGATCATGGCGCCGGTGGCCGATTTTGCCGGTGTGGGACGCGAGCTCGTGGTGACCGCCTACCAATCCGCCAACGGCATTGTGAACCTCATCAATCCCACCTTCGCAGTGGTGATGGGAGCGCTCGCCATCGGCCGTGTGCCCTACGAGCGATGGCTCGCCTTCATGTGGCCGCTGCTTCTCATCCTCACCGTCATCATCATGGCCTGTCTCAGCGTGGCCGTCCTCATCTGATGGAGAATGACCGTGACACAGACCTATGGTGTCCATTCCGAAGTGGGCAAACTCCGGCGCGTGCTGGTCCACAGGCCCGGCACAGCCCTCGCCCGGCTCACCCCCAGGAATCGGGAAGAGCTGCTCTTCGATGACGTGATCTGGGTCAAGCAGGCGCGGGTCGAGCACATGACGTTCGTCGATGCGATGCGCTACCGCGGAGTCGAGGTGGTGTTCCTGCGCGAACTCCTGGCCGAGACGATGAGGATAGCGGAGGCGCGGGGCTGGCTGCTCGACCGAAGGGTGAACGACAACACCGTAGGCGTCGGGCTTGCCGACGATCTGCACGCCTACCTCACCGAAATCGACGCCGACGAACTTTCCAACATCCTGATGGGCGGCATGAGCAGGGCCGAACTGCCGATCAAGGCGAACAGCGTCGTTGCATCGATGCTGGCACCGGAGGAGTTCATCCTGCCGCCGCTACCCAACCATCTGTTCACGCGCGACACCACCTGCTGGATCTATGAGGGCGTCACGCTCAACCCGATGCGCTGGAACGCACGCCAGCTGGAGACGGTGAACATCGCCGCGATCTACAAATTCCACCCGGATTTTCGCGATGCCGGCTTTCCCGTCTGGTGGGGCGACCCGGACCGGAACTACGGCCGGGCCACGGCGGAAGGCGGGGACGTGATGCCCATCGGCAACCGCACGGTACTGATCGGCATGGGCGAGCGCACCACGCCGCACGCCGTGGGACAGATCGCCCGGGCGCTCTTCGCGCAAGGCGGGGCGGAACGGGTGATCGCCTGCCGGCTGCCCGCCGAACGCGCCAGCATGCATCTCGATACGGTCTTCACCTTCTGCGACCGCGACCTCGTCACCGTCTTCGCAGGCGTGGTCAAGGACATTCAGGCGTTCTCCCTGCGGCCGGGCGACAAGGAATGGCAGATCGACGTGCGCGCGGAAGAGCGGCCGCTCACCGAGGTCGTGGCCGAGGCGCTGGGCCTGAAGGAGCTTCGCGTCGTAGAGACCGGAGGAGACGCCTATGTGCGCGAACGCGAGCAATGGGACGACGGCAACAATGTCGTCGCGATCGAGCCCGGGGTCGTCATCGGATACGACCGCAACACCTACACAAACACCCTCCTGCGGAAGGCCGGTGTCGAGGTCATCACCGTGCCGGGGGCGGAGCTCGGCCGCGGACGAGGCGGGGGCCATTGCATGACCTGCCCGCTGATCCGCGACCCCGCATGAGGAGAGACAGAAATGCCTGTGAACCTCCTCGGCCACAATTTCCTGAAGCTGCTCGATTTCACGCCGGACGAGATCCGTTTCCTCCTGCGCCTCGCCGCTTCACTGAAACAGGCGAAGTACGGCGGCTACGAGCGGCAGACACTGACTAAGAAAAACATTGCGCTGATCTTCGAGAAGGATTCCACGCGCACCCGCACCGGCTTCGAGGTCGCGGCCTATGACCAGGGCGCGCATGTCACCTATCTGGGACCGACGGGCACGCAGATCGGCAAGAAGGAATCCATCAAGGACACTGCCCGCGTGCTCGGCCGGATTTATGACGCCATCGAATATCGCGGCTTCAGCCAGGAGACGGCGGAGGAGCTTGCGCGCCACGCCGGCGTGCCCGTCTACAACGGCCTGACCGACGAATTCCACCCCACGCAGATCCTCGCCGACTTCCTGACGATGCGCGAATGCACGCGCAAGCATCTCTCAGAACTCAAGTTCTGCTTCCTGGGCGACGCCGGCAACAATATGGGCAATTCGCTCCTGAGCGGGGCCGCGCTGATCGGCATGGACGTGCGGCTTGCCGCGCCCAAATCCTGCTGGCCGGACGCCGCGCTCGTCGAGCAGTGCCGGTCGATTGCAGAAAAGACCGGCGCCAGGATCACGCTTACCGAGGACCCGATGGAGGCGGCGCGCGGCTGCGACTTCGTCTATACCGATGTCTGGGTTTCGATGGGCGAACCGGACGACGTCTGGGCCGAACGGATCAAGCTGCTTACGCCCTATCGCGTCACGGCCGAAATCATGGCCGCAACCGGGAACCCGCACGCCAAGTTCATGCATTGCCTGCCGTCCTTTCACAATCGCGAGACGGAGATCGGCGAAAGGATTTTCAACCAGTACGGCATCGACTGCATGGAGGTGACGGAGGAGGTCTTCGAATCGGAGACATCCGTGGTCTTCGACCAGGCGGAGAACCGCATGCACACCATCAAGGCGGTGCTCGTTGCCACCATAGGAGGCTGAAATGCGCGTCGTTGTGGCGCTCGGCGGAAATGCGCTGCTCAAGCGCGGCGAGCCAATGACGGCCGAAGTGCAGCGCGCCAACGTGCGCGTCGCAGCCGAGGCACTTGCCGATCTCGCCCGCGATCACGAGATCGTGGTTGCACACGGCAACGGCCCTCAAGTGGGGCTGCTTGCGCTGCAGGCTGCCGCCTACAAAGGCGTCGAACCCTATCCGCTCGATATCATCGGCGCTGAGAGCGTCGGCATGATCGGCTATCTGGTCGAGCAGGAAATGGTCAACGCCATGCCTCCCGGCGCTCGCTGCGCCACGCTTTTGACGCAGATCGAGGTCGATCCCGACGATCCCGCCTTCAAAAGGCCGCGCAAGCCGATCGGCCCGCTTTACGACAAAGTGGAAGCGCACCGGCTGCGCTACCAGAAGAAGTGGCCCATGTGCGAGGAGAGCGAGGGCAACTGGCGCCGCGTCGTCCCCTCGCCCGAGCCGCGCCGTATTGTCGAGATCAGTGTCATCCGGCTTCTGGTCGAAGCGGGCGTTACGGTGATTTGCGCTGGCGGCGGAGGCATTCCCGTCATCCGCAATCGGAATGGCGAGCTGGAAGGTGTGGAAGCCGTCATCGACAAGGATCACGCAGCAGGGCTCCTCGCTCGCGAAATCGATGCCGACGCGTTTCTTATGCTGACCGACGTGGAAGCGGTTTACGCCGATTGGCAAACGCCGGCACCACGGCCGATCCGAGCGACCACGCCGGAGGAGCTTTCGGGGATGGCATTTGCCGAAGGCTCCATGGGCCCCAAAGTGGAGGCAGCCTGCGTCTTCGCTGCAACACGCGGAAGGATGGCCGGGATCGGGCGCCTGCAGGACGCCCGCGCCATTCTAGAAGGTCGTGCCGGTACTCTGGTGACAACCGCAAACTGAGCACCGGTCATCGTGCCATCAGAACGGCCGGTGCAAACGCGCTTGCGTCATGGAGCGGAATAGCCGCCATCGACCAGGTGGTAACTCCCCGTAATGAAGGATGCACGGTCTGACAGCAGAAAACAGGTGAGTGCGGCCACTTCCTCAGCTCTGCCGAGCCTGCCAATCGGGTGAAGACCGACAATCTGCTTCAGCTCATCGGGTTTGAGATTCTTCGACAAGAGGGGCGTGTCGATGAAGCCGGGCCCGACAGCATTAATGCGAATGCCTTTGGCGGCATATTCGATTGCCGCCGTCTTGGTGAGACCCACAATGCCGTGTTTCGCCGCGACATAGGCGCTCGAACGCGCAAAACCGTTCGTGCCGAGGATCGACGACATATTGACGATGGCGCCGCCGCCTGCCTCGAGCATCGCGGGGATTTCATAACGCATGCAGTAGAACACGCTGCTGAGATTTATATCGATGACCTTGCGCCAGCCGTCGGGCGGGTAATCACCGGTGAGTTCCGAAGCGCCGCTAATGCCCGCGTTGTTGACGGCCAGGTGTAGCTCGCCGAAGGTCGACTTGGCGAAGACCACCATTGCGTCCACCTCCTCGGCAACCGCCACGTCGATACGGAATGCGGCAGCCTTGCCGCCATCCCTTTCGATTTCCTCAACGATTTTCTTCGCGGACCTCTCATCGAGATCGGCGACCACCACCGCCGCTCCGGCAGCCGCGAGCTGCCGCGCGCATTCAGCGCCTATCCCCGATGCCGCGCCTGTTACCAAAGCCACCTTGCCCTCGAACTCATTCGCCATGTGCAGCACCGCCTTCTCGATCAACAAAGGAAATAGCGTGCAAAGCTGTCGCACCAAGTCATGACGGACATTTCAGCATAAACGGCGGCTTGTGCGTTGATGCAGATCATCATTTTCCGCCTGGCCGCAGCAGGAGGATGCCCGCCTGCGCTCACCGGCGTCCCGAGTGAGAAGCCTGCAGTCGACCCTCGCGAGAAAGTGCCCGGCACGGAAGCGGACAGTGCCGCCGGAACATCGTGCTTCTCGGCGGGACGGCGGGAGCCACCGACCGATATCCATCTATCCATCGTGCATGGAATAGAAGATTGCACTCCCGATCCGTCGGATCGGTTTCGTAGCGCAGGTTTTCTCGGCTATATTGGCGGCTAGCCGGCGTTCCCGGCAGAAGGCAAGAATGGTCAATCCGGCGGGTAGGGCACTGCTATAATTCTCCTGCAGCATCCTGTGTCCGACGCTGGGGAATCGAGGCGAGCGCATATGGCGGCCTGTGAGGATGCGAAACCGGGAACGCACCGATTGCTCAAAAATTTCGCCCGCATCGGCGCGACTGAATACGAGGACAGCCACCAGGCCGTCCGCAGGATGGTTCTCGTCGGCTCCTCGGTGACCTGTATTGCGGCCGGCTTGTGCTGGAGCGCGACCTATCTTCTTGCCGGCGCTGTCATAGCGGCCGCCGTGCCGGCAATCTACGCAGTGCTCAGCCTGGCAAGTACTGCCCTGTTCGCGTTGACAAGATCATACCGTATCTATGTCGCGCTTCAGCTCACCCTCATCTTCTTCCTTCCTTTGTGCATGTCGGTCATTCTCGGCGACCAGGCTAGTGCCGTGGTCATCTGGTCAGCACTTGCGCCATTCGGCGCACTGCTGTTCGCGAGCCGCCGCACGGCTCTGGTATGGTTTGCACTGCTCCTCCTTGCCCTGGCCAGTACCGTCGTTCCGCTGCCGGAAATCGAACGTCCTTTGCCCCACGGTTTCGTGACGGCAATGTTTGTGCTGAACATCGGCGCACTGCTTGCCCTGCTGTTTGCGATGACGGCCTATTTCATCCGGCAGATGCACCTGCTGCAGGACCGATCGGAGATGCTGCTGCACAGCATCCTGCCCAAGCACATCGCCGAACATCTCAAAGGCTCTCCGAGCCGGACCGCAAAGCAGCATGACGAGGCCAGCATCCTGTTCGCCGACATTGTCGGCTTCACTGCGCTTTCATCACAATTGAGTCCCGACGAGCTGGTGACCATGCTCGACGAGGTGTTCGTCGAATTCGACCTGCTGGTGGATCAGCTGGGGCTCGAGAAGATCAAGACCATCGGGGACTGCTACATGGTCGCTTCCGGCATTCCTCTGCCCCGCGCCGACCATGCGCATGTGCTGGCCCAGTTGGCATTGGCAATGCAGCGTACCGTGGCAAACCGCCTGTTCTGCGGCCAGCGCCTTGCATTTCGGATCGGAATGAACAGTGGGCCGGTGGTCGCCGGCGTCATCGGTCGCAAGAAGTTCATCTATGATCTCTGGGGGGAGGCCGTGAACATAGCCAGCCGAGTGGAAGGCGGAGGCACAGGCGGTGCGATACAGATATCCGCCGCCACGCACGCGTTGCTCAAGGGCGATTTCGTTTGCGTACCCGCCGGCAAGGTCCGAATCACGGGCGAGCATGAGGTGGAGGTCTATCACCTGATCGGCGAAAAAAGATCGTTGCCTGATTTCATCGGGGAGTCTTCCAAGGCCGGCAGACAGCAATTCGCCGATGGCAGACTACTCCCGTGAGTTCGGTAGCCTTCGTAAAATCCCTTCTTTCCGGTCTAATCATCGGCCTCACGGCCATCGTGTTCTCGATCTCCTTCACAGCGATCATCTACACTGGTGAGCTTGCGCCGTTTCTCAGCCGCGGTATCGGATTGACCCTTGCCGGCGCGGCAGTCATGGCCGTCGCAGGCGCCTTTACGCTGTCCTATCGCGGCATCATCGTCCAGCCTCAGGACGTGACGGCGCTGATCCTTTCGCTCGCTGCCGCGTCAATCGCCGGCAACTGGCAAGGTGCTGCTTCCGACGACCTTTTCGCGACGATCGCGGCGCTGGTTGCGGTCGCGACTGCCACTACCGGCGTGGCTATGGTTGTCTTCGGGCGTTTGCGTCTGGGTCACATCGTTCGCTTCATCCCCTATCCCGTGCTCGGCGGATTTCTCGCGGCGACCGGGTATCTGCTTGTGACCGGCGCGATCGGCATGACGATCGGAGACACTGTCAGCGTCCGGTCCGCCAACGTTTTGTTCGACGCCGGCAATCCGCAAAAATGGGCGCCCTGGATCGTGGCAGCCGTCCTGTTCTACGTCGCGGTGAAGCGCGTGCGGCATGGTCTGGTCCTGCCAGCCTGTTTCGTCGCCGCCGTCCTGTGCTTTTACGGAGCTCTCAAACTTTTCGGCATCGACCAGGCCACCGCGCAAACGCGGGGCCTCCTCCTTGGCCCTTTTGGGGAGGCGACCCTCTATGCCTCGCTCGATCCCGGCCTTCTTGTTCGGGCGCGGTGGGATGTCGTCGCGGCACAACTGCCGTCGATCCTCGCCGTCATCGGCATGGCGACGATCGGGTCGCTGCTCAATGTCTCCGGACTTGAGTTGGCCACGGGCGAGGACATCGATCCGAACAGGGAGTTGCACGGCGTTGGAGTTGCCAACCTTGCGGCGTCCGCCGTCGGCGGGATGGTCGGCTATCACCTTCTCAGCCAGACGCTTTTCGCCAAGGCGCTGGGGGTCACCGGCCGGGCCGCCGGCATCTCCGTGGCCTTGGTCACGCTTGCCGTGCTGTTCCTGGGCACGACTTATCTGTCCGTTCTGCCCATCGGCGTGTTCGCAGCCGTGATCGCGTTTCTCGGGATCGACCTGCTGGTCACCTGGCTCTGGGTCGAGCGGCGCCGGCTGCAGCTTCGCGATTTTTTCGTCATCGTCCTGATCCTCGCCGTGGCAGCCACAATCGGGTTCCTGGAAGCGATCGCGATTGGCATTCTCGCGGCCTCCACCCTCTTCATCGTCGCCTATTCCCGCGTGGACGTGGTGCGCCTGAAGACGACCGGCGCCAGAAAGCGCTCCGGCGTCGAACGTGGTCAGCGCGACCTCGCAATCCTGTCGGATCGAGGCGATCAGGTGGCGATCTACGAGCTTTCCGGATACCTTTTCTTCGGTACGGCCCATCGTCTGGTTTCCGAAATTTCGGAAGACACGGTCGCACAATCGAAGGAATTCGTTCTCGTGGATTTCAAACGCGTACAAGGCATTGACGCTTCTGCGGCCTTTGCGCTGCGCAGACTCGTCCAGCTCTGCGCTGCCGGCAGCGTTACGCTCATTTTCTGCGGCCTTTCCGACAGGCTGTCACAAACGCTCGATCGGGCCGGAATACCGTCTGAACCATCGCCGCCGCTTCTCTTTAAGCATCTGGACGACGCCTTGCAGATCGTCGAGGAAAAGCTGCTTCTCGACAATGCAGGACGTGAGGGCATCGAGTCGGACACGGGCCTGCTGGACGAGCTTAGGCGGATTGCCCGACCGCTCGATCCTCTCGGACTGTTCGAGGTTTACGACATCGGGAAAGGCGAAGTTGTCATCGAACAGGGCAGCGAGGCCGACGACATTCTCCTGCTCGTGAGCGGAGTTCTGCGGGTCGAATATCTGCGCGCGGATGGCAGCAAAATTCCCGTCGCGAAAATCCTTCCCGGAGCGGTGGTGGGCGAGATCGGTTTTTATGCGGGAGAGAGGCGAACGGCCCAAGTGATCGCCGAGCAAGACTGCCGGCTCATGAAAATCAGCAAGCGGACCCTTGCTGACCTCGAGGAGTCACAGCCCGGTCTTGTCAGCAACGTTCATCGCATCGCGGCTACCAATCTGGCCTTGCGCCTCACGCGCGCCATGGCGCTGTTGCGCGACGCGGACGTCTAACCAGATCTCAAGTTTGCTTGATCAGCATCGACAAGGTCAATGCGAGGCAAATCTGGTGCAAGAGCTGATCAGCGCCAACAACAATAAAGAATGCGCGCCACTGTCCGCTGCGCCAAAAGCGGGCAGCGATCCTCGAGGTCGTGAAATCGACAGCCATGTGAAGCAGTGCGTTGGCGATAACAAACGACACCAGTGCGCCCGGTCTCGCTATTCCAAAGATCACGCCGGCGCCCACGGCCAATGTGATGCTGTAGGTGATGACGTGAGCAATCAGCGCGTCCAGGCGATCGCTCTTGTTCTCCGCCATCCACGACGACTGCAGAACGAAGTCGCCGATCCAGTGCACGACCAGCAGACCTGCCATTTGCCACAATGGTGCGAGCGTGGATGACATGACGCATCCTCATGCTGGTCGGCAAAGCCGCGAAGGCAACTGCCGTTCCGTCTCAATGTCGTACCAGCTGTAGCCAGAACAGCCACGCAAGGCCAGTGCGCCGCCTGCCACGTCCCACGCTGCGCCGCCATAAAGGCCGATATGCCAGCTGTCGGCAGAACCCGAGGAAGCCCGCGCATCTACATCGAAAGAGGAATGGCTGTAGCCCGTCATGAAGCGAGGCGGATATTGTCGGCTACCGCCCCGTCAAGGCCGGCAAGCAAGCCCCCGTGGACCAGGAGAGCGACCGGCATTGCCGTCGCCGTCAAGCTTGCGCCAGGCGCCGAAGGCCCTGCCCCAGGCCGCCGGCGCAAGCGTGTCGGCAGATGCCAGAGCCCGCCCGGCACCCTCCGGCCCATAGGCCAGCACCGGCACGGCGTC
>DASVDU010000227.1:0-21412 GCA_036380915.1 Hyphomicrobiaceae bacterium
ATCCACAGCACCAGAACCACGAGAGGCGCCATGATGGCCATCTCGCGCCAGCTGAGGTCGGTGATCCGCTTCAGCTCCTCGCGGACCAGCGGGCCGAAGATGATGCGCCGGTAGAGATAGAGCATGTAGGTGGCGCCCAGGATGATACCTGTCGTCGCGAACAGGGCGACCCAGGTGTTCGCGCCGAAGGCGCCGAGCAGGACGAGGAACTCGCCGACGAAGCCGCTGGTGCCCGGCAGGCCGACATTGGCCATCGTGAACACCATGAAGCAGACCGCGTAGATCGGCATGCGGTTGACGAGCCCACCGTAGGCGTCGATGTCGCGCGTGTGCATGCGATCGTAAATGACGCCAACGCAGAGGAAGAGCGCCGCCGACACGATGCCGTGCGAGATCATCTGGAAAATGGCACCGTCCAGGCCCTGAACCGTGAAGGTGAAGATGCCCATCGTCACGAAGCCCATGTGGGCCACGGACGAATAGGCGATCAGCTTCTTCATGTCCTCCTGCGCCAGCGCCACGAGAGAGGTGTAGATGATCGCCACAACGGAGAGCGTGAACACCAGCGGCGCCAGCTCCTGGCTCGCCAATGGGAACATCGGCACGGAGAAGCGCAGGAAGCCGTAGCCGCCCATCTTCAGGAGGATCGCCGCCAGGATCACCGAGCCGGCCGTCGGCGCCTCGACGTGCGCGTCAGGCAGCCACGTGTGGACCGGCCACATCGGCAGCTTCACTGCGAAGGAGGCGAAGAAGGCCAGCCACAGCCACCATTGCATGTCGCCCGGGAAGGTCACGTCATGCAACAACGTAATGATGTTGGTCGTCCCCGCATGCCAGTACATGGCCATCATGGCCAGCAGCATGAACAGCGAGCCGAGCAGCGTGTAGAGGAAGAACTTGAAGCTGGCATAGACCCGCCGCGGTCCGCCCCAGACGCCGATGATGAGGAACATCGGGATGAGGCTTCCCTCGAAGAAGAGATAGAAGAGCACCAGGTCGAGCGCACAGAAGACGCCGATCATCAGCGTCTCCATGACGAGGAATGCGATCATGTATTCCTTGATGCGCGTCTGGATGCTTTCCCAGCTCGCCAGGATGCACAGAGGCATCAGGAACGTCGTCAGGATGACGAACAGCATGGAGATGCCGTCGACCCCCATGCGGTAGACGATGGGCCCCAGCCAGGGGTGCTCCTCGACGAATTGGAAGTCCGCCGTCGACGTATCGAAGTTGATCCAAACGAGCAGCGAAACAGCGAATGTGACGAGCGTGGTCCAGAGCGCGATATAGCGCGCGTTCTGGACTGCATCACGCGGCAGGAAGGCGATGAACGCGACGCCGACCAGCGGCAGGAACGTGATCAGCGACAGCAGTGGTGCGTTGGTGACGTTCATAGCGGCTGCCCGCCCGTGAACATGAAGACAGTGAGGATGATGGCAATTCCGATCAGCATCGCGAAGGCATAATGGTAGAGATAACCGGTCTGCAGCCGCACGACCCGGCCGGTCGCATCGAGGACCCGGGCAGCGACGCCATCCGGTCCAATCCCGTCGATCACCCGGCCATCGCCGCCCTTCCAGAGCACGCGCCCGATCCAGAACGCGGGCCGCACGAACAGCCGGTCATACAGCGCGTCGAAGTACCAGGCGTTGAGCAGGAAGTCGTAGGCCGGCTTGAGCGCCCGTGCCGTCGCGGCCGGTAGCCACGTGGCGGACATGTAATAGAGCCACGCGACGCCAAAGCCGATCGCCATGGCGATGGTTGCGGACCAAGCGACCACGGACGGCACGTGGTGCATACTCTCGAGGATATGGCTCTGAGGCGCCGTGTAGAGCGCGCGGCCCCAGAACTCAGAGTACCCCTCGCCGATGAAGTAATAGCTGAAGGCGAACCCAGCGACGACTGAGCCGAGCGCCAACACCGCGAGGGGCACCAGCATCACCGGCGGACTCTCGTGGGGCTCGTGATCATGCCCGTGCTCCAGATCCGGCTCGCCGCCGATCACGCCCGGGCTGTGGCCTGGCACATTCCAGCGTGGCTGGCCGTAGAAGGTCAGGAAGAACAGACGCCAGGAATAGAACGAGGTCATGAGAGCGGCGATGACCAGCAGCCAGAAGGCGTAGTTGCCGGGCGTGTTCGCGGCCCAAGCCGCTTCGATGATGGCGTCCTTCGAATGGAAGCCGGCAAAGCCGATGAGGCCGGGGATGCCGACGCCCGTAAGAGCCAGTGTACCAATCAGCATCATCGCCCAGGTGATGGGGATGCGGTCCGCCAGACCACCCATGCGGCGCATATCCTGCTCGTGGTGCATGGCATGGATCACCGAGCCGGCGCCAAGGAACAGCAGGGCCTTGAAGAAGGCGTGCGTGAACAGGTGGAAGATGCCTGCCGAGTAGGCGCCGACCCCGCAGGCCACGAACATGTAGCCGAGCTGAGAGCAGGTCGAATAGGCGATGACGCGCTTGATGTCGTTCTGCACGAGGCCGACGGTCGCTGCGAAGAAAGCCGTCACGGCGCCGATCAACGTCACGAACTGAAGCGCGGTCGGCGTGTGCTCGAAAAGCGGTGAGAGGCGCGCCACCATGAACACGCCGGCCGTCACCATCGTCGCGGCATGGATGAGGGCCGACACGGGGGTCGGACCCTCCATGGCGTCCGGCAACCACGTGTGCAGCAGGAATTGCGCCGACTTGCCCATGGCGCCGATGAACAGCAGGAAGCAGAGCACTGTCGGGATATCGACGTCGTAGCCCAGGAAGTTCATCGTCTTCCCGGCGAACGCCGGCGCGGCAGCGAAGATGGCATCGAGCTGAACCGTCTGGAAGACGTAGAACGTACCGAAGATGCCGAGCGCGAAGCCGAAGTCACCAACGCGGTTGACGACGAAGGCCTTGATGGCAGCCGCGTTGGCGCTGGGGCGCGTGTACCAGAAGCCGATGAGCAGGTAGCTCGCCAGACCGACACCTTCCCACCCGAAGAACATCTGCACGAGGTTGTCGGCCGTCACCAGCATCAGCATCGCGAAGGTGAACAGCGACAGAAAGGAGAAGAACCGCTCGCGGCTCTCGTCCTCGTGCATATAGCCGATGGAATAGAGGTGGACGAGCGAGGAGACCGTGTTGACGACCACCAGCATCACGGCGGTCAGCGTGTCGATGCGCAGAGACCACGCGGCATCGAGCTCGCCCGAGGTAATCCAGCGCGCGACCGGCACCTTCACGACTGCGCCGCCGAAGCCGACCTGAATGAAGGCGATCCACGACAGCACCGCCGCAATGCCGACCAGAACCGTCGTGAAAATCTCCGTCGGACGGGCCCCCAGCGCGCGCCCGAAAAGACCCGCGACGATCGCGCCGATCAGGGGCAGGAAGACGATGGCCTGATAGATCATCGCGCCACCTTGCCGATCACGTGACAGGACAGACTGAAGCCAGCACCCGCCGCTTCCTGCCGATTGCAAACCATCTAAGCCCCCTCAGCCCTTCATCATGCTGACGTCGTCGACGGCGATCGAGCCGCGGTTACGGAAGAAGACGACCACGATCGCAAGGCCGATCGCCGACTCCGCGGCCGCTACTGTCAGCACGAACAGAGCGAACACCTGCCCCACGAGGTCGCCGAGATAGTACGAGAACGCCACGAGATTGATGTTGACCGCGAGCAGCATCAGCTCGATCGACATCAGCATGATGATGACGTTCTTGCGGTTGAGGAACACGCCGAAAATACCGAGCGTGAAGAGCAGCGCCGCGACTGTGAGATAATGGCCGAGCCCGACCGCCGAGAGTTCCATGTTGGTGTCCCGATCCGATCCCTTGAGTATGCAGCCTCAGCCCTGCGTCTCGCCCGACGGCACGATCGCCTGACCAGGCTCGACCTTCACCACCTCGATCGCAGTTTGCGGCGTGCGCGCGTTCTGCGCCGCGATCGACTGCCGCTTCACGCCCGGCTTGTGCCGCAAGGTCAAGACGATGGCCCCGACCATGGCCACGAGCAGTATGAGGCCGGCCCCCTGGAACAGGAGGACATAGCGCGTGTAGATGAGGCGGCCGAGCGCCTCGGTATTGGTGATGCCTGAGCCGAGCGTCGGCAGCGGCGCCGCCGCGACCCCTGCGACGTCCGGGTGGATGTAGGCGAAGCCCACCACCATGACGAGCTCGACCATGACGATCCCGCCGATGAGCGCGGCCAGAGGAGCGTTGCGAATGAACCCAGCCCTCAGCGCGGCGAAATCGACGTCGAGCATCATGACCACGAACAGGAACAGCACCGCGACCGCGCCGACGTAGACGATCACCAGCACCATCGCCAGGAACTCGGCGCCGAGGAGGACGAAAAGTCCCGCCGCGTTGAAGAACGCCAGGATCAGGAAGAGAACAGCGTGCACGGGGTTCTTCGCGATGATCACCATGGCGCCCGCGAGCACGCTCAATATCGCGAAGAGATAGAAGAAGAATGCCGCCAGGCCCATTTTTGCGCTTTCCGTCCGGTTCCCCTTCAGCCGCCCCGGCCCGAGCTGCTGTCACCCATGAATTTTCCGACGCCCCGAAGCAGCCGGTCCGGCTCCGCACGGGCACTTAGCCCAACCGGCGCCATAAACCAAGACCGAAAAGGCCCATCTGCGGGACCCGGATGCATGGCCTCTGCCTCCGAACCAGCCCTGTTCTCTCGGTCAGCGGTACTTGGCGTCGAGCGCGATGTTCTTGGCGATCGCCCGCTCCCAGCGATCGCCGTTGTCGAGCAGGCGCTGCTTCTCGTACAGCAGCTCCTCGCGGGTTTCCGTCGCGAACTCGAAGTTCGGGCCCTCGACGATCGCATCGACCGGGCAGGCCTCCTGGCACAACCCGCAGTAGATGCATTTAACCATATCGATGTCATAGCGCGTGGTGCGCCGCGTGCCGTCGTTACGGCGCGGACCTGCTTCGATGGTGATGGCGTATGCGGGACAGATCGCCTCGCACAGCTTGCAGGCGATGCAGCGCTCTTCGCCATTGGGGTAGCGCCGCAAGGCATGCTCGCCACGGAACCGCGGACTCACCGGTCCCTTCTCATACGGGTAGTTCACCGTCGCCTTGGGCGCAAAGAAGTAGCGCATGCTCAGGATGAAGGCAGTAACGAACTCTGCGAGGAAGCCTGCGCGAATTGCTTGTGCGATTGATGCCATAGGAATTCACTCCGCCCTTATGGCGCGAGTCCGCCGTAGTGAAGGACGCCGGCGACCACCACGACCATCGCGAGCGACAGCGGCAGGAACACCTTCCAGCCGAGCCGCATGAGCTGGTCATAGCGGTAACGCGGGACGATCGCCTTCACCATTGCGAACATGAAGAAAACGAGCACGGACTTGATGAGGAACCAGATGATTCCGGGGATCCAGGTGAACGGCGCCACATCGATCGGCGGCAGCCAGCCCCCCAGAAACAGGATCGTCGTCAGCGCGCACATGGTCGTGATCGCCACGTACTCGCCGAGCATGAACAGCAGGTACGGCGTGGAGGAGTACTCCACCATGTAGCCGGCCACGAGCTCCGATTCGGCTTCCGGCAGGTCGAACGGCGGACGGTTCGTCTCGGCGAGCGCCGAGATGAAGAACACAACGAACATCGGCAGCAGCACGAGCCAGTTCCAGTCGATCAGGGTATTCGGCAGGCCGATCGCCGTACCGATGCCGCTGCGCTGCGAATTGACGATGTCGGTCAGATTGAGCGAGCCGACGACGAGCAGAACGGTGATGAGCACGAAGCCGATGGAGACCTCGTAGGAGATCATCTGCGCCGCGGAGCGCAGCGAGCCCATGAACGGGTACTTCGAGTTCGATGCCCAGCCACCGATGATGATGCCGTAGACGCCGAGCGATGAGATCGCGAGAATGTAGAGGATGCCGACGTTGAGGTCGGAGATGACCCAGCGGCCGAACCCGTCCTCGCTCAACGGGATCACGGCCCAGGCGGCGAGCGCAAAGGTTGCGGTCGCCAGCGGCGCCAGAAGAAAAGCGGCGCGCTCCGCGCCCGCCGGAATGACCGGCTCCTTGAAGACGAACTTCAGCAGGTCGGCGAACGATTGAAGGAGGCCGAAGGGCCCCACCACGTTCGGGCCGCGCCGCATCTGAACGGCCGCCCAAACCTTCCGGTCCATGAGCAGCAGATAGGCGATGACCAGCAACAAACCGACCAGCAGAATCAGGCTCTGCACAAGCATGATCGCCAGCCGCCAACCGTAGTCCCACCAGATTTCGTAAGCGGTCATTGAAGCCGTCCTATTCCGCCGCCTCGGCGCTGCGGCCCGATGCAGCGAGCGCGCGGAGGCGACTGAGCTCGGCCATCACCGCGGACGCACGGGCGATCGGGTTGGTCAGATAGAAATCTTTCACGATGGACTTGAAGGGCGCAGCGCCGGTGGTGCCGGTCCGCTTCGCGAGCGCTTCGACCCCCTCTCGGCCCTCTGGCCTCACGCTGCCGATACGGGCAAGCGCCGGCGCCTCCTTGTACATGGCGGTGCGCAGCGCATTCAGATTGTCGTAGGGCAGCGTGTGGCCGACCAGCGGCGAAAGCGCCCGCAGAATGGTCCAGTCCTCTTTGGCCTCGTTCGGCGGCATGACCGCGCGGGCGGTCAACTGGGTGCGGCCTTCGAGATTGACGTAAGTTCCATTCTTTTCGGTGTAGGCCGCCGCAGGGAAGATCAGGTCGGCCCGATGCGCGGCCGCGTCGCCGTGTGTTCCCTGATAAATGACGAAGGCATCGCCAAGGCCATCCATCTCGATCTCGTCGGCGCCGAGCAGGTAGACGAGCTCCATGTCGCCCTTCAACATGCCGAGGACGTCGCGCCCGCCCTCGCCCGGCACGAAACCGAGGTCGAGGCCCGCGACGCGGGCTGCCGCAGCATGGAGCACGTTGAAGCCGTTCCATTCCGGCTCCTTGCCCTGCATGGCAGCGAGCGCAATCTGCGCAGCGAGCGCGAGTACCGCGGCACCGTCGGCGCGTGCGATGGCACCGCTCCCCACGATGACCATGGGCCGGCGGGCATCGGCAAGCACCTGCATGAACGAGTGGCGGCCCGCCGCCAGCTCCGCCAAGGTCTGCGCGCCCGCGCCGAGGTGCTCGTAGGGATAGGTCAGGTTCGCGGCCTCACCGATGAGCCCGACATTCATGCCGCCGCGGCGCCAGCGTTTCAGAATGCGCGCGTTGAGAACGGCACACTCGATGCGCGGATTGGATCCGACGATCAGAAGGGCATCGGCATCCTCGATCCCGACGACGGTCGAATTGAAAAGATAGCTGCTGCGGCCGAGATGCGGATCGAGTTGCTCGCCGTACTGCCGGCAGTCGAGACTGGCAACGCCGAGCCGCCGCATCAGATCCTTGAGCGCGAACATCTCTTCCGCCGCGGCGAGGTCGCCGGCGATGGCGCCGATGCGCTCCGGATTCGCCGCTTTCAGCCTGTCGGCCGCAATGTGCAAGGCTTCGTCCCAGGCCACCGGCACGAGCCGGCCGTCCTTGCGCGCATAGGGCTGATCGAGCCGCTGCGTGCGCAGGCCGTCGGCCATATGGCGGGTCTTATCCGAAATCCACTCCTCATTCACGTCGTCGTTGTTGCGCGGCAGGATGCGCATCACCTCCCGGCCGCGCGAGTCGACGCGAATGGCGGAGCCCAGCGCATCCGTCACGTCAATCGACTCGGTATGCCTGAGCTCCCAGGGCCGTGCCAGGAACGACCACGGGCGGTGCGTCAGGGCGCCAACGGGGCAAAGGTCGTTCACGTTGGCCGAAAGCTCGGAGAGGATGCCCTTTTCGAGGTACGTCGTGATTTCCATGTCCTCGCCGCGCCCTATCGCGCCGAGCTCCTCGACGCCCGCGACTTCCGTCATGAAGCGGACGCAGCGCGTGCAGTGGATGCAGCGGGTCATGAATGTCCGGATCAGCGGACTGATATACTTCTCCTCGACCGCGCGCTTGTTCTCCTGAAAGCGAGAGCCGCCGAGGCCGAAGGCCATCGTCTGGTCCTGCAGGTCGCATTCGCCACCCTGATCGCAGATCGGACAATCGAGCGGGTGGTTGATGAGCAGAAATTCCAGAACACCTTCGCGCGCCTTCTTCACCATCGGCGTGTTGGTGTTGATCACCTTGGGGCTGCCGTCCTTGTTCGGCGGCAGATCGCTGACGCCCATGGCGCAGGAGGCAACCGGCTTCGGCATGCCGACCACCTCGACGAGGCACATACGGCAGTTGCCGGCGATCGACAGACGCTCGTGGTAGCAGAAGCGGGGGATGGTCACGCCCGCCTGCTCGCAAGCCTGGATCAGCGTGAGGCCATCCTCGACCTCGATGAGCTGCCCGTCGATGATGAGTTGTTTCGGCATTCTAATCTCTCAAACTCGACCCAGCTTCCGGAGGCAGAATACTTTGGTCATCCCGGCGCTTGTCGCCGGGATCCACCACGCCGCTTGCTCCGGTGCCCGTGGTTGGCTGGATCCCGGGCACAAGGCCCGGGATGACGAATCCTGGGGAACCTATCACCACGGCAACCCCTGCTGAATTCGTCCAATTCCAAGCACGCGGTCGGCGTATCTGCGCGTCTCGTCAAACCGCTTCTCCAGCCGATAGAAACGGCGATCGATCGCAGCAAACCGATCGGACTGCTCATCAAGCCTTTCGCGGATTTCGCGAAGCAGCCGCAGGACGAGGTTGTCTGGCTCGGTCATGGTTCCTACTCCGCCGCCATCCGCTGGCCGGCCACCATATAGCTGTCTATACGAGCCTCGATCTCATGGCGGAAATGGCGGATGAGACCCTGCACCGGCCACGCAGCCGCATCGCCGAACGCGCAGATCGTATGGCCCTCGATCTGCTTTGAGACATCGAACAGCAGGTCGATTTCCTGCTTCTGCGCCTCACCGCGGCTCATGCGTTCCAGCACCCGCCACATCCAGCCGGTGCCCTCGCGACACGGCGTGCACTGGCCGCAGCTTTCGTGTTTATAGAAATAGGCGATGCGCGTGATCGCCTTCACGATGTCGGTAGACTTGTCCATGACGATGATCGCCGCCGTGCCGAGGCCGGACTTCAGCTTCTGCAGCGAATCGAAATCCATGGTCAGGTCGTCGCACATCGAGGCGGGCAGCAGCGGCATCGACGAGCCGCCAGGAATGACCGCGAGCAGGTTGTTCCAGCCGCCGCGGACGCCGCCGGCGTGCTCCTCGATGAGCTGGCGCAGCGGAATTCCCATCTCGTCCTCGACCACGCACGGCCGCTCGACGTGGCCCGAGATCTGGAACAGCTTCGTGCCTGTGTTATTCGGCTTGCCGAGCCCTGCGAACCAGGTCGCGCCGCGGCGCAGAATGGTCGGCACGACCGCGATCGACTCGACGTTGTTGATCGTCGTCGGCGCGCCGTAGAGGCCGACGTTGGCCGGAAACGGCGGCTTCAGCCGCGGCAAGCCCTTCTTGCCCTCGAGGCTTTCGAGCAAGGCCGTCTCCTCGCCGCAGATGTAGGCGCCGGCGCCGTGGTGGATAATGATGTCGAGGTCCCAGCCGTGGATGTTGTTCTTGCCGATCAGCCGCGCCTCGTAGGCCTCGTCGACCGCCGCCTGCAGGCGCTCGCGCTCGCGGATGAACTCGCCGCGCATGTAGATGAAGCAGGTGTGGGCACGCATGGCGAAGCTGGCGACGAGGCAGCCTTCGATCAGCACGTGCGGCTCGTGGCGCAGGATCTCGCGATCCTTGCAGGATCCGGGCTCCGATTCGTCAGCGTTGACCACCAGGTAGCTGGGGCGCGGGTCGTTCTTGGGCATGAACGACCACTTGAGCCCGGTCGGAAAGCCGGCGCCGCCGCGTCCCCTCAGGCCAGACTTCTTCACTTCGTCGATGATGCCCTCGTGGCCCAGCTCGAGCAGAGCCTTGGTATTGTCCCAGGTGCCGCGCGCCCGCGCACCGGCAAGTCGCCAGTCGTTGAAACCGTAGATGTTGGTGAAGATGCGATCCTTGTCCGCGAGCATCGCGTGCCTTCCGGTCTTACGTGGCGTCAGTCGTTCGCCTTGATGAATTCCTTCAGCGTCGTCGGCCCGCCCTCGGGACACGATGCCTGCCGGCCAATCTGCGAGCCCGGCTTCGGCGGCTCACCTCTGGCGAACCCGTCGAGCACCTTCTCGAACAGCTCCGGCGTCAGATCCTCGTAGGTGTCCTTGCCGATCTGCACCACCGGCGCATTGGCGCAACAGGCGATGCACTCGACCTCTTCCCAGGAGAAATCCCCGTCCTCGGACAGGTGATGGGGCTCCGGATGAATGCGCTGCCGGCACACCTCCCGGATTTCCTCGGCCCCGCGCAGCATGCAGGGAGTCGTGCCGCAGACCTGGACGTGCGCCTTGCGGCCCACCGGCGACAACTGGAACATCGTGTAGAACGTGGCGACCTCGTAGACCCGGATATAGGCCATGCCGAGCATGTCGCCCACATAACGGATCGCCGGCTCGGTCAGCCAGCCCTCCTGCTCCTGAGCACGCCACAGCAACGGGATCACCGCCGAGGCCTGCTTACCTTCCGGATACTTGGCGATCGTCGCCTTTGCCCAGGCCAAATTCTCGGGCGTGAATTCGAAACTGGCAGGCTGGTTCGGGTCGAGACGTCGGACGGCCATGGCTGCTCGGTTCCAATGGGATCGGCAATAGTCGCTCGCGATCGCAGAATTCGCGCCCGGGGGAAGGTGCCCCGCCAAACCGGCGCTTCCAGTGACGCGTCGTCCCACCCCGCAAGCGGTGCTCTTATGGCCCAGGGATCGCTGCGTCGCAAGATAACTCGTCGGCCTATGACCATTTGCAGCAACGGATTCGTTGCGGCCTTGCCCATGGTCAAGCCGGGTCAGCCGGCACGCGGACGCGCTTGACGCCACGCGAACGCCGCGAGACCGGCGCAGAAAAGCCCTGATCCGCTATGAAAGGCGACGGATATCCAACGGCCGCTCGACGTGGCGGCGATGACCGCATCCCCGAAACACACCAATGACGCCAGACCCAGCCACAACGCGACGGCACGCCAGTCCCTGAGCACCGCGAATCCGATCACCAGCAGACCGAGCCATAGGTCGCGCAGTGCGATCGCCGCGTGCGGGGCAAAACCGGGGTTGCGGCGATCGATGCCGAAGAAGGTGGCGGCCGCTTCGGGTTGCAGCAGAAAGCGCGCGCCGATGAGGCTGAGCACCGCGCCGGTGGCGATGGTGAGCCAGAGGAGAACTTCCTTGCGCCGCTGTTCTCCTCGCTGTGCCACCTCGCCCCCTGCGCAGCGAAGATACTACTTCAATGTCATCCCAGCGCTTGTCGCCGGGATCCACCTTGCCGCTCGCTTTGGAGCCTGCGGATAGATGGATCCCGGGCACAAGGCCCGGGATGACTTGGTGAGCAGACCGGCCTTCGGCATCACCATCACCGGTCGATTTCACCGAACACGATGTCGAGCGAGCCGAGGATGGCCGAGACGTCAGCCAGCATGTGGCCGCGATTCATGAAGTCCATCGCTTGCAGGTGAGCGAAGCCAGGAGCGCGAATCTTGCACCGATACGGCTTGTTGCTGCCATCCGCCACCAGATAGACACCGAACTCTCCCTTCGGCGCCTCGACGCAAGCGTAAACCTCACCCTCCGGCACGTGGAAGCCCTCGGTGTAGAGCTTGAAGTGGTGGATGAGCTCCTCCATCCTGCTCTTCATCCGCGCGCGCTTGGGAGGCACCACCTTGCGATCGTCCGCGACGTGCGGCCCCTGGCCCTGCGCCGACAGCAGCTTCTCGCAGCACTGCTTCATGATGCGTACCGACTGGCGCATCTCCTCCATGCGGATGAGCTGCCGGTCGTAGTTGTCGCCGTTCTTGCCGATGGGTATATCGAAATCCAGCTCGGCGTAGCATTCGTAAGGCTGAGCCTTGCGCAGGTCCCAGGCCGCTCCGGAGCCGCGCAGCATGACCCCCGAGAAGCCCCACTTCATGCAGTCCTCGAGCGAGATGACGCCGATATCGACGTTCCGCTGCTTGTAAATGCGGTTCTCGAGAATAAGGTCGTGGATATCGTCGAGAACCTTCGGGTGAGTCTCGCAGAACTTGGCGATGTCCTCGATCAGCTCCGGCGGCAGGTCCTGGTGCACGCCGCCAAAGCGGAAATACTTGGCGTGCATGCGGGCGCCCGAGGCGCGCTCGTAAAAGATCATCAGCTTCTCGCGCTCCTCGAAGCCCCACAGCGGTGGGGTCAACGCGCCCACGTCCATCGCCTGTGTGGTGACGTTGAGGAGATGCGACAGAAGCCGTCCGATTTCGCAGTAGAGCACCCGGATGAGCTGCGCCCGATAGGGTACCTTTATTCCGAGCAGCTTCTCGGCCGCCAAACAGAAGGCATGCTCCTGGTTCATCGGCGCGACGTAGTCGAGCCGGTCGAAGTAGCCGATGTTCTGCAGATAGGTGCGCGACTCGATCAGTTTCTCGGTGCCGCGATGGAGCAACCCGATGTGCGGGTCGACCCGCGTGACGACCTCACCATCCAGCTCCAGCACAAGGCGCAACACCCCGTGTGCCGCCGGATGCTGGGGCCCGAAGTTGATGGTGAATGGGCGAATGTCGGTTTCTGGCATAAGCGGTCCGTGAAGTCGTGAAATCGTGAAGTCGCCAAATCGTGGTCGTGCAGAAGGCTGAGTGATGTGCTTCAGGTCCTTTCCTGAAGCGACCGGATCAGATTGCGAAGCATCTTGCTGACACGATCGCATTCGCCGAGCAGATGAACCGAAATTTCGCTGCTGATCAGCTCTACTCTTTCTGCGAGCATGACGTGCGTCTCAAGTTCTTTCAACGAGCCCTGAGCCACTCTCAGGAACTGAATGAACGCCCCTGTACTTTCTCGTCCATATCCTTCGGCTATGTTTGCCGGAATCGCAGTCGCCGAGCGCCGGATCTGCGTGGTCATCCCATAGATTTCATCGCGCGGGAGTTCCGCCGTGACGCGATAGCAGCTCTCGGCCAGAGACATCGCCACTTGCCAGACCTTCAGATCTTTGTAGGAGCGAATGCTCCCAGCCACCGACTCCCCCCAACGTCACGACTTCACGAGTTGGCGATTTCACGATTTCATGCCTGACTCAGCCTTCTCATCCCCGGGCAAAATCCGCCCCGTTCCTTCCCATGGGCTCTCGAAATCAAAGTCGCGGAACTGCTGGGTCAGCCGCACCGGCTCGTAAACGACCCTCTTCTGCTCGCTGTCATAACGGACCTCGACATAGCCGCTGAGCGGGAAGTCCTTGCGTAGGGGGTAACCCTGGAAACCGTAGTCGGTGAGAATACGGCGCAGATCCGGGTGGCCGGCGAACAGGATGCCGTACATGTCGTAGGCTTCCCGCTCGTACCAGTTCGCCGCTGGAAAGACTTCGACCGCGCTCGCGACCGGATCATCTTCGGCAGTCTCGATCTTCACCCGGATGCGCTGGTTGAGGCGCGGCGACAGCAGGTGATAGACGACGTCGAAGCGCTTCTCACGGCCGGGCCAATCGACTCCACAGAGGTCGATCAGGATTTCGAAGCGGCAGCGGCCGTCATCACGGAGCAGCTTCAGCACCGGCACGATCTGCGCCGCGTCCACATTCAGCGTCAGCTCGCCGAGGCGCAGATGCCAGCTCTTGAGGGTCGCGCCGAGCTTGCCCTGAAGGTATTCGCCCAGCTCGCGCAGGGTTTCTATCTCAGCCGCCATTTTGACTTCTTCTCCCCTCGCGCCGCCTGCATCAGCGCTCGATGGTGCCGGTGCGGCGAATTTTCCTCTGCAGCAGGAGGACACCGTAGAGCAGAGCCTCCGCCGTGGGCGGGCAGCCGGGCACGTAGACGTCGACCGGGATGATGCGGTCGCATCCGCGCACGACCGCATAGGAATAATGGTAGTATCCGCCGCCGTTGGCGCAGCTTCCCATCGAGATCACGTAGCGCGGCTCTGGCATCTGGTCATAGACCTTGCGGAGCGCGGGCGCCATCTTGTTGGTGAGCGTGCCGGCGACGATCATGACGTCCGACTGACGGGGCGAGGCGCGCGGCGCGAAGCCGAACCGCTCAGCATCCCAGCGCGGCATCGACATCTGCATCATCTCGACGGCGCAGCAGGCCAGCCCGAACGTCATCCACATCAGCGAGCCGGTACGCGCCCAGTTGATGAGATCGTCGGTGGCGGTGACGAGAAAGCCCTTGTCGGCCAGTTCGTTCGAGACCTGCTCGAAATAGGGATCGGTCGGTGTGACGAGTCCCGTCCCACCGCCTTCGCGTGGCTTCTCGAACACAGGACCGGGAGGCAGGATCAATCCCATTCGAGGGCTCCCTTCTTCCACTCGTAGATGAAGCCGACCGTCAACACGGCCAGGAAGGCGATCATCGACCAGAACCCGAACGTGCCGATGTCCCCGAACGCCACCGCCCAGGGGAACAGGAACACGACCTCGATGTCGAAGATGATGAAGAGGATCGAAACAAGGTAGAAGCGCACATCGAACTTCATGCGCGCGTCGTCGAAGGCGTTGAAGCCGCACTCGTAGGCCGAAACCTTCTCCGGATCAGGGTTGCGGATGGCGATCAGAAACGGAGCGACCATCAGCGCGGCGCCAATGAACAGCGCGACACCGATGAACACCGCAAGCGGCAGATAGTCCAAGAGAAGCGGGCTCATGGTCGAATCTTCCTGCGACGGTGCCGGTCAAGTGAGGCACCGGTGCACGCTCGTAACCTACGAGCCGCGGGCGTGCAACAGTCACGCACGGCATCTGGTGCCAAAAGAGGCCTCTTCCGAGCTGGCCGAAGGTCGCAGCCGGGGGCTTGAGTGGCATGGATGCATTTCGGGGCATCAGGTTGAAACCCGTTACCCAAGCCTGCAACCAGGCCGGCCCACGCCGGAACCAATCCAGCATTCCTCGCGTTCGCTAGGCTGATCACGGCCTATTCGGCTCGTGCTCCAACGAGAAAGAATGCGTCCGAGGTGGGGCGGGGATCGGAGCACGGCATGATCACTGGCCTCCTGAACACGCGGTCCTTTCGACCCGCCTCCCATCGAACCGTGGGGAGCCGCTACGCGCCCCGCCGCTCCGAGCCGCTCGCCGCGACGACGATCTACTTCGTGCGGCATGCCGCCCACACTCTGCTCGACAAGGTCCTCGTCGGCCGCAAGCCCGGCGTGCCGCTCAGTGCCGAGGGCCTGGAGCAGGCGCATCGCCTCGCGCGGCAACTGGCCGAGAAGAACATCTCGCGTGTGGTCTCAAGCCCCCGGGAGCGGGCCGTTCAGACGGCCGCGCCGATTGCACGCGCCGCCGGGGTGCCCATGGCGATCTCCTTCTCCCTCGACGAGATCGACCTCGGGGCTTGGACGGGTCTTGCTTTCGATGAGTTGGCAAGAGACGGAAACTGGAATTTCTGGAACATGCTGCGCAGCATCGCCCGCCCGCCGGAAGGTGAGAGCATGAGCGAGGTGCAGGAGCGCATCGTGCGCTATCTGGCTCGCCTGCATGTCACGCATCCGGGCGAGCGCGTCGTGCTCGTCAGCCATGCCGAGGTCATTCGCACGGCCGTGCTCGCCTGCCAGGGGCGCTCCCTTGACTCCTATGCCGACGTGCAGATCCCGCCCGCCGGCGTCGTCGAACTCACGATCCACGACCAGGGCGCACAGCTTGCGGCCGTTGGAGAGGCGGGCTGATGCGGCTCGCCATCTTCGGCCTGACCATCACCTCGTCCTGGGGGAACGGTCATGCCACGCTCTGGCGCGGGCTCGTTCGGGCGCTGGCTCGGCGCGGGTGCCGCGTGACCTTCTTCGAACGCGATGAGCCCTACTATTCCGACAACCGCGACCTTTCCGAGATCCCCGGTGCCGAGGTTGTCATCTACTCCCACTGGGATGACGTTCGCGCCAAGGCCGCAGCCGCTCTGACCGAGGCCGACGCGACCATCGTCACCTCCTATTGCCATGACGGCATCGCCGCGTCGGAGCTGGTGCACGAGAAGGCCCGAGGCCTTTCCGTGTTCTATGATCTCGACACGCCAGTGACGTTGGCCCGGCTCGACGAAGGCGAGCCGGTGGACTACATCGGGCCGCGCGGGCTGCGCGATTTCGATCTCGTCTTGAGCTACACGGGCGGCCGGGCGCTCCAAGAGTTGCAAATGCGCCTTGGCGCGCGGCGGGTCGTGCCGCTCTACGGGCACGTCGACCCCGATGTGCATCAGCCCGTGGCGCCGGCCGATCGCTACCGTGCCGACCTGTCATATCTCGGCACCTATGCTGCCGACCGGCAAGCCACCCTGGAGGCGCTGTTTGTGGCGCCGGCCCGCAAACGGCCGGACCAGAGATTCCTGATCGGCGGCGCCCAGTATCCGGCCGACTTCCCATGGTCGGACAACATCTACTTCGTCCGGCACCTGCCCCCGTCGGAGCACCCGGCCTTCTTCTCCTCCTCGCGCCTGACGCTCAATGCTACCCGCCGCGCCATGGCGGACATGGGCTGGTGCCCCTCGGGCCGCCTCTTCGAAGCTGCCGCCTGCGGTGCGGCGGTCATCTCCGATACCTGGGCGGGTCTCGAGACATTCTTCACGCCCGGCCGCGAGATCCTGCTGGCGCACGATGCAGACGATATCCTGAGTGCATTAGTGCTAACGGACGCCGAGCTCGCCCGCATGGCGAAAGCGGCCCGCGAGCGGACACTCGACATGCACACGTCGGCCTGCCGGGCGGATGAGCTGCTCGAAGCGCTGTCGAAGGCTGCCCATCCGGAGCAGCCGGTCCGGCCTGCGCAGGAGCTCCCCTTGTCCATCCAGGGAGGGATTGGGGATGCGCCTTCCCACTCAGACGGGAGATGGCAGTCGTGACCTGGGGAATCGTACCCGCTGCGGGGCGCGGCACACGCATTCAGCCGCTCGCGTTCTCGAAGGAATTGCTCCCCGTCGGGAGCCGCCTGTCTGGCGCCGGTGAGCGCCCGTGTGCGGCCTCTGAGTATCTGCTCGACCGGATGCTGCTCGCGGGCGCCAACCGGATCTGCTTCGTGATCTCCCCGGGCAAGTGGGACATCATGCAATATTATGGTGCCGAGTACGGCGGCGCCGCCATCGCCTACGTGATGCAGCCCCAGCCGGCCGGACTGTGCGATGCCGTCTTCCGCGCAGAGCCGGTGATCCGCGCGGATGAGGGTGTCATCATCGGCCTGCCCGACACGATCTGGTTCCCCGAGACCGCGCTCGCCGGTCTGCCGGAGGATCAGCTCGCATTCCTGCTGTTTCCCGTCGATCGGCCCGAGTTCTTCGATGCCGTGATACTCGACGGGTCCGGGCGGGTCCTCGAGATCCAGGTGAAGCAGGCAAACGCCCGTTCAAACTGGATCTGGGGCGCATTCAGAATGCCGGGCCACGTCTTCATCGAGCTCAAGCGATACTGGCTCGCGCGCAACCGCTCCGACGAGTATTTCGGCACGCTCGTCAACGCCTGGCTGGCAGAAGGCGGCACCGCGGTCGGCATCAAGGCGGGGCAGGCTTATGTGGATGTCGGCACCCTCAACGGTTATCGCGCGGCATCGGCACTGCTCACCGAGCAAGCCTCCTCCTCGGCTGTTGCGGACGGGGAGGAGCGGCTCAAGCGGCCGACTGCCCCGCCCTCCGGTGGCATGCTGCATGAGGTGAGCCGGTGACCACAGTCGAGACGGCCCCCCGTTCACGAGAAGAAATCGCGCGCCGCATCGCCGAGCTCGGGCCGTGGTTCCACAATCTCGAGCTTGCCGGGATCAAGACGGCCCCGGACCACTTCCTTGGCGACTATCCGGCCATAAAGGCGCGCACGTTCTGGGATGACGTCGCGGCCAGGCTGCCCGGGCGCAGCGTGCTCGACATCGGCTGCAATGCCGGCTTCTACGCTATTGCTGCCAAGCGTGCCGGTGCATCCAGGGTGGTCGGCATCGACGCCGATCCGGACTATCTCGCGCAGGCGCGGTTCGCTGCCGAGGTCTGCGAGCTCGACATCGATTACCAGCAGCTCTCGGTCTACGACGTGGGCGCACTCGGCGAGCGGTTCGACGTCGTTCTGTTCCTGGGCGTTCTCTATCACCTGCGTCACCCGCTGCTGGCCCTCGACCTCATTCACGAGCACGTGGCCCAGGATCTTCTGGTTTACCAATCGATGCAGCGCGGCAGTCCCCATGTGGCCGAGGTCGCAAGCGACTACGATTTCTGGGAAGCGGAGCACTTCGAAGAGCCCGGCTACCCCAAGCTCCACTTCATCGAGCATTCCTACTCGGGTGATCCGACCAACTGGTGGGCGCCGAACCGCGCCTGCTCCAAGGCGATGCTGCGCAGCGCGGGCTTCGCCATATTAGCCAATCCCGAGGAGGAGGTTTTCATTTGCCAGCGCGTAGCCGCGCCTGAGGGCGCCGGCGCCGTCTATCCGTCCCGGGGGCATGAATGATCGAAGCGGCCATGATCTGGAACGAGCCAAACAACAAGTCCCATTGGGACCCGGAGCTCGATCCCGAATGGGCGCGATTTGCCGAAATGGCAAATCTCGCCGGAAAAGCGATCCGCCGCGAAAATCCGAACCTGCTTCGCGTGCTCGGCGGCATTTCACCCATCGACCCGATCTTCATCCGCAACATGTCTCAACGTGGCGTGCTCGACAATGTCGATGTCGTCGCCGTGCACGGGTTCCCGCTCGACTGGAATCTGTGGCAAATCCACGAATGGCCGGACAAGCTCGAAGAGATCCGCGCCGAAACCGAATTGCCGGTCTGGGTGACGGAAGTCGGTGTTTCGACCTTCGGCGCTGAGGAGGTGCAGGTCTGGGGGCTGCAGCGCACGGCCGAACTGCTTATCGGCCGCACGCCGCGCATCCATTGGTACAGCCTTTACGATCTGCCGCGCACGTGGGAAGCAACGACACGGCACAAGGAAGCGGAGGGCTCCTCATATTACCGGCACTTCCACATGGGGCTGTTGCGAGAGGACGGCACACCGAAGCAGGCGCTCGACAAATTTGCCCGCTACACGCCCGACATCGGGATCTGCCAGTGGTTCCATTTCGAGGACCATCGGCTGGACGAGGCGGTCGCCTGGATGAAGCGGCTGGGGGTCCGGTATCTCAGGACGGGCCTTTCCTGGGCCGACAGCTTCCGCCCGAATGCGCTGCAATGGTTCGACCGGCAGATGGAAGCACTCGCAGATTTCGACGTGACGCTGACCTTCTGCTTCACCCCGGAGCATCGCGGGATTGCGCCGCATCACACCAGCCCGCCGCTCGTCGCCGAGGAGTTCGCCGAATTCTGCGCCAGCATGGTGCGGCGGTATTGTCCCGGGCATCGGGTGCCAGCGAACCAACTTATGACTGGCGCGTAATCTGCTGGGTAACGAATTCGGTGGAATTGCAACACGCGCGATGGAAACACGCGGCCGGCCATCTCAAAAATCTGAAGAGCGAATTTCTTTTCTGCTCGACCAGAAAAGAAGTCGCGTCGCTGCCTTCGACGTCGGTGTCGTTTTCGCGCATCCCGATGACGAGACGATCGGCTGCGGCGCCCAGCTCGCGCGCTGGTCGGGCGCATGTCTCGTACTGGTTACGGACGGTGCCCCCCGGAACCTGAACGACGCTCGCGCAGCAGGATTTTCGACCGCCGCCGAATACGCGGAAGCACGGCTCGAGGAACTGAAAAATGCGCTGAGAACCGCAGGCGTGCCAAGCGATTCCCTCGTCAGATTCGGGATCCCTGATCAGCAGGCCGCGCGCTGGCTGGTCGAGCTGACGAACCGATTGGTCGGCATCGTCGTCACACGCGGGCTGGACGTCCTTTTCACCCACGCCTGCGAAGGAGGACATCCGGATCATGACGCGGTGGCCTTCGCGGTACACGCTGCCGCGAGACTGCTGGAAAGCCGAGGTCGCCCCGTCACTATCGTCGAAATGCCGTATTACAGATGCGGCGCTAACGGAATGGATCGCCAGCAATTCAATTCGGCACCGGACGTAGAGGAGTTCATAATCCACCTGACGCCCGATCAGCAGATCTTGAAGAGACAAATGGTGTCTGCACACCGGACGCAGCAAATAGCCCTGGCGCCGTTTGATCTGTCGATCGAGCGTTTTCGGATGGCTCCGGCTTACAATTTCTCGGAGTTGCCCAGCGAAGGCCGGCTTCTCTATGAGCACTACGATTGGGGCCTCACCGGGCGCGAATGGTTGCCGCTGGCACGGTCGGCCCTGGCGGAGTTGGGCTTGGACAAGCGCTCGTGCTGAGGATCTTGCAGGTCGCTTATTCACTGGCCCCCGTCGGCCCCGATGCGGTCGGGGGGAGCGAGCAAGTGCTTTATCATCTCGAACGTGGCCTCGCCGCGCGGGGTTTCGAGACGCTGGTTATCGCCAGCGAGGACTCGCAGGTTTCGGGAAAGCTCATTCCCTTGCCGCGCGCGAGCCTGCCATATGACGAACCGAGAATTGCGGCGATGCGGGCGCGACAGGCGAACGCCATTCGGGCGGCACTATCGCGTCATCGCATCGATCTCGTCCACATGCACGGGTTCGATTTCGACTGCTACCTGCCGCCTGCAGGTGTGCCTGTGCTCGCGACCTTGCACTGCCCGCCCGCGTGGTACAGCTCGAATGCACTTTACACGTCGAAACCGGGTGTCTGGCTCAACGCCGTTTCGCGATATCAGTTTGAGGATCTTTCTCCCGATGACCAGCTTCTGGGATTCGTCGAAAACGGAGTTCCCATTGAGGATCTTGGCAACCTGCACCATGCCCGCCGGCGCTTTGCGCTCATGCTCGCGCGGATATCGCCCGAAAAAGGCATTCGCGAGGCACTCGAGGCGGCACGGAGCGCGGACGTACCACTCCTGATTGCTGGCAGCCTGTACCCCTACCCCGACCACCAGCGCTATTTCACGGAAGAGATAGCACCGCTTCTCGACCGAAAGAGGCGTTATCTCGGCCCGGTCGATTTCGCGCGCAAACGGCATCTTCTTGCAGCCGCGCAATGCGTCGTCATTCCGAGCATCGAGCCTGAGACGAGCTCGCTGGTTCTCCGCGAAGCGTTCGCCGCCGGGACAGCCGTGATTGCGTTCCGGCAGGGTGCGCTGGCGGAGGTCATAGATCACGGCGTGACCGGCCTATTGGTGGACAGCGTCGCCGAAATGGCAGCGGCACTTCTGACGACGTCAGCCCTGGATCGAGACGCATGCCGCAAAATTGCACGCGAGCGTTTCTCACTGGAGCGGATGATCGATGGATACATCCAACTCTATCAGGAGGTCCTTCGCCGAAGCGCAAGTCAGATTGCGGACTTTGAGATCGCGCGGTGAGTGCCGTACTCGACATTCAGACGATCAGCGACGCCGGTGAGCTTGCCGCGCTGGCTCCGCAATGGTGGGAGCTCTGGGAGCATGCTCCCGCGGTGACGCCCT
>DASVDU010000228.1:0-38603 GCA_036380915.1 Hyphomicrobiaceae bacterium
ATTCGCAATCTCAGGACAAAGTCAATCCGGATTCGTTGCTGCACTGCAGTGTAGATCCGTACCTGCTGGAAATGCGTGTGGCTCCCCGCCAGCCGGCACGGGCAGCCTCTGCGCAAGGACGATCAGGCCGTTTCGAGGAGGGCGGCCGCTGTGCGCTCGTCGGTAATCAGGCCGTTGACCAGCCGTCGCTTCAGCGCAGCGAAGATGCCGGGCAGCTTGCGCTCCCCCATCGCTGCTGCAATGACCAGCGAGTTCTCGCGCGAGGGAATCGGCGCGCTCGCCACCCGCTCGTTGGTGATGCCCTCTACAAGGCGCCCTTCCCGATCGTATGCCCACCCGACGATCTCACCCACAGCACCTGCCTTCTGCAGCGCCTTCAACTCCGCCGGCGTAATGAAGCCGTCCACAAAAAGAGGCGCTTCCGGCCCGAGATCGCCGATGCCCACGAAAGTGACGTTCGCCTTGGCCGCCAGCGCCAGTGTCGATTTGATCATCGGCTGGTTGTGCAGGAGCTCCCGCTCCTCGGGCGATGACGAGATCACCGGTAGGGGCATCGGAAAACTGCGCGCCTTTACAGTGTCGGCGAGCGTGAAGATGACGTTGTAGAAGGCCGCGGAGCCGTCCGGCGCGATGTTGCCCGTCAGCGAGACGATCTTGTGCTGCGGACATTCCATCGGCGCCAGTTGCTCGATGGCCGCCTTGAGGGTACGGCCCGTCCCGATCGCCATGACGATCGGCTCGGAAGGGGCAAGTCGGCGCTCTATCTCGGCTGCGGCGGCCTGGGCCACACCGATCGTGGTCGACCTTGAGGCCGGATCGCTCGGCACGACCTCCACGTAGTCGAGCGCGAACCGCCCCTGCAATCGCCGCCCGAGCTCCAGGCAACCAGCGATGGGATGGTCTATCCGAACCTTGACCAGACCTTCCGAGACGGCGAGCGAGACCAAGCGCTGCGCCGACTGGCGAGAAACGCCGAGCTTGGCCGCGATCTGATCCTGCGTGTTGCCGGCCACATAGTAGAGCCAGCCAGCCCGGGCGGCATCGTCGAGCCGGCTACCGCCTTGATCGTGCCTGCCACCTGACGCCATTCACCTCTTCTCCCCGCTTGCCACGAAGGGAAGGTGGCAGCCCTCGCACGAACCGTCAATATTTTCAAGCAAACGTTCAGATTGTGAGTATTTGCTCGAACATTCCAGAACACTCGCCTGACAAAGAGCGCCCTGCACCATCCCGGTCGAGCTGCAAAGTGGGCGCTTGACGCGATTCATCCGCCTCCGTAAACCTTGATTCGATCGCTGGGGGGCTGATTCGCACGTCTTGAAGAACGGCGCGGCGTGTGTTCGTCACGAACCTTCAAGGCTTCCCACCCCTGCAGCGTCAGTTCTGCGTTTCCTTGAGTTAGACGTTCGTCAGCCTGATTTGGGGTATTGCCGCCCCGTTAGGCGTTCCATTCGGATTCACCCTTTCGCACCTGGAAAGGGGAATGGTTCGGGAGGTTGAACAGCAGCGATACGATGACCGTCGCCGCACTGGAGAGTCGCACTCTAGCATCGCAGTCTGCAATTGCCGGCCGTCGCGACCTGTCAGCCTTTATGCGGCAGCTCTGTGCCAGGACCGGCGCCGACGCCTACGTGCTTCTCGATGCAACGCCCGGCGTAGGCCCTTACGACCCGCCCATCTTGGCATCCAACTGGACCTACGACGCCATTCAGAGCACGGGTGTCGACACGATCAGGCACATCGGGGAAAGCTCCGTGTCGGTCTATGTCGGCACGGAGCCGCATGGATGGCACCCGCTGGCCCTCGCCGTCCTTTTGGGGAGGGAGGAGATCGCAAATCTTGTCGAATTCGGACACGAGGAGATTGTCGCCCTCAGGCTGCACATCGCGGGTAAGCGCTATCACCTCCTGTTGTCTTCCGCCCGCACGGGTGCTCTCGACTGCACGGCGATCTTCATCGAGCATATGAGGTGCGGCTACGCGCTTGCGCAGTTCGCGGGCTTGATCAGCCCTGACGGTGACAGCCCGCTTTCGGAGCGTGAGCGCGAGTGCTTGTCGTGGGTCTCGCAGGGCAAGACCACAGAGGAGATCGCTGTCATCCTCGATGTTTCGTCCAACACGATCAACAGCTATATCGCCCACGCCATTCACAAGCTGGCTGCCAGCAACCGCGCCATGGCCGTGGCCAGCGCCATCCGTCGAAACCTGATTTGAGCCATGACAGCGAAGTCCAATACGGACGACGAAGAAACGACGATGACGGCCGTTCCCCGATGCGGTGACGTACAGAAGAACCTGAAGACGCTTCCCGACATTGCGTGCATTCTGCGCGGCATGACCGCGGAAATTGGCGCGGAGGAATTTGTGCTGTGCCTTGCCGGCCGGCGGGAAGCCGCCTCCCCGCTCATCCGCGTCATGGATTCGGCGTATCCTGGCATCTCGCCGTCGGCCAACCGCCTGGTCGCGCACCTGCCCGGGTGGCTCCTCGTGAAGGCGAGCGCCTCGCTGATCCCCCTGTGGTGGAAAGGATGCGATGCTTCCGCGGTGGTAGGCCTTGAAGCCGCACCTTGGGCCGAGCGCGTGGAACTGGCCTCGGTGGTGCCGGGCGTGATCCTGCCGCTTTGCACGGAACGCGGCCAAAAGGGTCTTCTGTTATTTTCAGGCGGTGCAATTTCCGTTGATCCCGATCGGCTGACGGCGATTCAGGCGCGCTGCTTCGGTCTATTCGCCGTCGCCGTGGACGTTTGGCCACGCCGAAACCGCGCTGGCCCGCCCATCTCCAAGCGTGAGCTGGAGTGTCTCAAGCTGACGGCAAATGGCCATACTAGTGAGGAGATCGGCCGCCTTTTGGGCTTGTCCGTCCACACGACCAATCAGTACCTGACCAGCACGACGCAGAAGCTGAATGCGGTCAACCGCGTTCATGCGGTGGCCAAGGCAATCCGCGAAGGCCTGATCAACTGAGGAAAACGACTACGCGCCGGTGCAGGAATCCACAGCCTTGCGGATACGCGCCTCGTTGAGCGCTTTTGCCAAAAAGGCGGAGTTTGCCTCCGGATCGGGCAAAGCCTCGTCGAAGGAGACGTAGTTGACCTCCACGGTCGCGTGCTCGGCCATAAGAGTGAGCGTGAAGTAGACGGAGACGCCAGGCGGTCTGAGTTCCAGGTCGAGTACGATGCGCGGCTCTCCGGTCCAGCCGACATGGGCCTCGCAGCCGTGTCCGAGCCGCAGAGTACCCGGCATGAAATAGAGCTCGGCTGCCGACTCCACGATGTCGGCGATGCTCGCCATGCTTTCGAGCCTGATGAAGGCGACATAGTCAGCCACGTCGATCATGCGCAGCTCGTTCGCCACCTCCCGAATGGCCTCGGCGATAATGATTTCGCGTGCGGCTGAGTGCGGCTGCCGGTTCATGCGCTGCTTCTCATCGGTTGCCGTTGCGCCCCGGCCCGATAGACGAGGCGAATCAACTCGGCCACCGCCCTGTAGAACTGAGGCGGGATCATGCTATCCACCGAAACTTGTTTGTACATGGAGCGGGCAAGCGCCGGCTCCTCGAACACGGGCACGCCATGCGTCTGGGCGATCTCCCGTATCCGAAGCGCTATAAGGTCCTGCCCCTTGGCGACGACGACAGGCGCGCTGTCCCTCTCCCGGATGTAGCGCAATGCGATGGCGAAGTGCGTCGGATTGGCAATAACCAATGTCGCTTGCGGCACGGCCGCCATCATGCGGTGGCGCGCGCGGTCACGCGCCAGCGAGCGCAGCCTTGCCTTCACGATCGGGTCGCCATCAGTCTGCTTGAGCTCGTCCTTGAGCTCCTGGCGCGTCATGCGCAGGTCTTGGCGCCAGTGAAAGCGCGACCACAGCAGGTCCGCTGAAGCGATGACGGCCATGATGAGCGTCACCGTCATGAGCATCTTGATGGTGATGTCGCGGATTACGATGCCGCCGAACTCGGCAGGCGGAGTGAACATGCCGGCAAGCAGACTGCTCTGAGCCTCCCTCAAGGCAAGGGCCAGAAAGCTGCCGGCCACCAGCAGCTTGCCGATCGATTTCAGGAACTCGACCATGCCCTTCGCGCCGAAGATACGCCTCCAGCCCTGCCTAAGTGAGATGTTCGAGGCCTTCGGCCGGACCCGCTCGACCACAAAGCGCGGCGTGTTCTGCAGGATCGAGGCGGCGATTCCGGCGACCACCAGAAGCAACATGACGGTGCCGAGCACCTTCGCGATCTCCAAAAATACGATGCGGTAGAGCGCGATCGCGTCATGCTGCGTCTCAAGCACCCACTCCTCGGGCCGTTCCATGAAGATCGAAAGGAAGGATGCCAGACGCATCGCGCTGTCACGTGCAAAGAAGATGACGAAGACCAGAATTCCAAGAAACGAAGCGAAAACAGGAAGCTCCTTCGAGAAAGGTAATTGGCCCTTCTCGATCGTGTCACGGATCTTTTTCTCCGTGGCTTCCTCTGTCTTGCTTTCCTTGTCCTGCTCTTCAGCCATTGAGCAGACAGCTTACGCTGCCTCTTCCTGCTTCTGCGCCGAAGGCAGGACAAAGACGCCACGCCGGGCGAGCTGGATGGCCGCCGAGGCAATTCGCTTGCGTGCCCGCGTGACCTCCTCAGCCTGAAGGCCGTCCACGTTTATCGACAATTCGGATTCGATCATGCGACGCGAACGAGGCCCCAGCGCGGACAGCACTGCCTCTTTCAGCTCGCTTGCCGCGCCACGCAACGCCAGCGTCACCACATCCGTGTCGAAACCGTCAAAGAGGGCCACGCGCGCCTTGTGCGGCAAGAGCGGGATCTCCTCGAATGAGAATATTTGTGCACGTATCGAGGCGACGTCGCTTGTGCCCGATTCCTCCAAGTCGCGCATGACTTCGTCTATCTGCGTTTTGTCGAGTTCGTTGAGCAGGCTTGCCACCTTCGCCTGTCCGGCCGATACGTCCTTGCCGCTCGCCTCCGCCTGAAGCAGGTTGCGCAGTTGCCGCTCGACGATCTGCTTCGCCTTCGGCTTTATCTGACTGGTGGAAATCAGGCGCCGCAGCACCTCGGTGCGGATCGGCTTTTCGAGCGTAACGAGAATGCGAGCCGCGGGCTCAGGACTGAGGTTCGAAAGCACGTAGGCGATGGTCTGGGGGTGCTCGTTCGACAAGAGGTCCGCCAAACGCTGCGGATCGAGCCTCTCCATATCGCCCCAGACCGTCGACTGCGAATCCACCCGCGGTACGTTCTGCCCCATGAGCAGGCCAAGTTCCTCCGGCGAAAGGGACTCGTTCAAGAGCATATTCATCTTGTCCGCCGAATCGAGCAGCCCGGCACCCTCCGCAAATTCTGCCTCGAACTCGCCCACGATTCGGTTGAGTTCGGCCTGTGGAATCGTTCGCAGCTCCCGCGCGGCCTCGACCAGCGTCTTCAATTCCTCCTGTTTGAAGAATTTGAGGAGCCGCCCTGCCGCCGGCTTTCCCATGGCGACCAGGATGGCAGCGGCCTTCTGCGCCCGCGTCAGGTTGAGCTTGCCTGTCATTCGACGCCCTGCTGTATGCAACGAGAAGAGATCATGATCAGGCTCAATCCGGCTTTTCGTGCTCGGTGCCGGCCACTTCAGTGAGCCGGATGCCGAAGCGCGAAGGGTCGTGCTCGAGCACGGTTATCTCGCCTCGCGCGACGCGTCGGCCGTTGACAACCACCTCGACCGGCTCGCCAATGCGTCTGTCGAGAGAGACGGTCGAGCCCTTCTGCAGCGCCATGAGCTCGGAAACCGTCATTTCCGCCCTGCCGAGGACGATCTGTACTTCCACTGGGATACCCATGATGACGGCCGCGTTGCCACCGAAGCGTCCGTCCGCCTGCGCCCCTCCCTCCTTGCCGTCGTGGAGGACACCGCGCAGTTCCTCGATCGCCTTGTTGAGTTGTTCTTCTTCGAGGTCTTCGGTAGCGGGATTGGGCTCGTTCATTGCTGTCTCCATTGGCGCTCCGGGCTGCATCCGTCCGGCCTATCAACCCGCGGCAAGCCCGGCGATGAATTCCTGGCCAGCGTCGAAGCGATCCTTGATACGCACTGTGTAGTTCTGCCCGAGCTTGCCGAACTCGCATATGAAAACCGGCCGCCCGCGAACCGAAAGTCGCGTTTCGGAGCGCGCGTTCACAGGAAGCTCGATCAGTTGACCGACCCTGAATGCCGCCACGTCTCCGAGAGTCATCGGCGGCATGGGCACTTTGGCCTCGAACGCCACCGCCGAGCGCATCAGCTCCTCGTTGAAGCGCTGTCTCCACTGTGCCTGGTTTGCTGTCTCGTCGGTACTGTTTCCCGTCGGCGATCGCTCCTGGAGGAGGACACGCTGCGGCATGAGGGCGCGCACCTCCCCATCGCCACATGCCGAAGCGACGGAAAAGACCATTCGCACGCCGGGTCCATCGCGAACGGCAAGCCGCTTCAAGCCTTCTCCTGCAACCGGCGCGGCAAGTGGAAAGCGGAGACCGAGGGCGCGAGCCCCGTGGCCGTTGATGGCTTGCGCGAAAATCTCCAGCACCTGGTGCGTGACGTCCAATTCGATTGCCGAGAGCTCACGCTCGATCGGAATCGGCGGATGGTTAGGATCGCCACCGAGATAGGCATCGAGAAAGAGCGATATCGCGCGGCTGTCGATCTGCAGAGTGAGTGCGTCAGGCGACGTAGCGGAGCCGGCCACCGCGACGGCCTCGCCGCTATCGGGTGCAGGTATGGCATCGGCGAGGCGGATTAGCTCCACCGACTTCAATTCGACGTCGAGCTCGAACGAAAGCTGCTCCGACAGTTTTTCCAGGACGAGGGGCACTGCGCGAGCCGCGCTCTTTCGCGCAGCGGCAATCACCCTGTCGGGATCGTCGGTGGCGCCTATGAGTCGCTCGACGACGAGGCGGCGCATAATCTCCGGGTCGTCGGACTCACTCATCCCCTAACCCTTGTTCCGTTCGATCGGCCGCATGTCTCATGCCGCCCTGCTTTGTGCCTCGTCCCCACCGGGATTGAGGGTGCTCTGCTCGACCTCATCGATCGTCGGTCGGTCCTTCGACGAGATCGTTTTTCGTCCGAACTCCAGCGCCACCTGCGGCAGCGAGCCGTTCATGTACGCAAGAAGGGTCTGCTTAACGATGACATAAAGCCGGTTCTTCTTCTCGCGCACCACCTTCACCTTTGCCGCAATCGGCCCGACAACAGCGTAGGACATAAAGATACCGAGGAAGGTGCCGACAAGCGCGGCGCCGATCAGCGCGCCCAAGATTTCCGGGGACTGGTCGAGCGCTCCCATCGCCTTGATGACGCCGAGCACCGCCGCGACAATGCCGAGCGCCGGCAAACCTTCCGCAACCGAGATCATGGCGTGATAGGATTTCAGCTTGTCGCGCCGGATGGTCTGGATTTCCTCGTCCATCAGAGCCTCGATCTCAAAGGATCGGGCGTTGCCGATGATGATGATGCGACAATAGTCACAGATGAAATGCGTCAGATCGCGGTTGTTCAGGACCGTCGGGAATCTCTGGAAGATCGCTGATTCCTCGGGATTATCGATATGCGCCTCGACCTCCGTGCGCGTCTTCGTGCGCAGCTCGCGCATTAGGCTGTGCAGAACGCCGAGTGTTTCGAGATATTCCTTTTCGGTGGGTACGTCGTGTTTGAAGGCTTCCATGCAGGCCCTGGCGGCATCCTTCACCGTCGACATCGGGTTGGCGACCAGGAACGTGCCGAAGGCTGCGCCGCAGATGACCACTGCCTCCCACGGCTGCAAAAGCACATGGATATGCCCGCCCATGGCCATAAAGCCGCCCAGCACGCAGCCCACGGTTACGACAAGCCCGATAATGATACCCACGGCACCCTCGCAGAAGATCGATCTCCCAAGGGCTACAGACCCTGCCTTGTGCGAGGCTTGATACCGTGCCGAGCCTCTCCCGCATCAGCCTCGCGCAAGGCAGCGTGTCTACCGTTGCCGCAAGCAAACCTGCGCGAGGAGCCGCGTTTTGTTGACCACCTTCGCCAGTTACCAGCTCATAGTGCGCGACATAAACAAGTCGATCAGCCGCGTGGAAAACCAACCGCTCGTCAGGCGCGAGACCGAGTACTACCTGGCAAATATCGGCAAGGTAAAATCGATCGAGGAGTTCGTCTCCGACGACCGCCTCTTCCGCTATGCCATGAAAGCTCACGGCCTGGAGGATATGGCCTATGCCAAAGCCTTCATGGTCAAGGCGCTCAAGGAAGGCGTGAGCGATCCCGACAGCTTTGCCAACCGACTCACGGACAAGCGTTATGCGGAATTCGTGAAAGCCTACAACTTCGCCGCGCTGGGTGAGGATGCAACCATTTTCAATCCGGCGCAGCAGGGAACGGCGGATCGCTATCTTCTCGCAGCGGTCCAGGCCGGAGTCGATCCTGACGACGAGCTGTTGAACCAGCAGATCGACTATTACATGGAGAACATCGTCAAGGTGCGCTCCATCGACGAGTTCCTGGCCGACGATGCACTCTACAGCTTTGCTCTGAAGGCTTTCGGCCTGGCTGACCGTCTCGGCGACAAGGACTTCATCAGGGAGTTGCTCGAAGGCGGTGTCGACGATCCCGACAGCCTGGCCAATCGGCAAAAGGACAAACGCTACGCAGAATTCGTGGCCGCCTTCAACTTTGCCCGTTACGGCCCGGATGCGACAACGATCAATCCGGCGTTGCAGCCGACGGTCGACGCCTATCTGCGCCAGACGCTGGAAGAGAACGCGGGCGAGCAGAACGAGGGCGTGCGCCTTGCCCTCTATTTCGAGAGAAAAGCCCCAGACATCGATTCCTTCTATGACGTTCTTGCCGACAGGGCCCTCGCGCAGGTGGTGCGCACCGCACTGGGGTTGCCCGAGGCGATCGCCCGGACAGACATCGACCGACAGGTGGCGATGATGGAAGCGCGTATGGATATCGGCGATTTTCAGGACCCCGAAAAGCTCGATGACTTCCTCAAACGCTTCACGAGCCTGTGGGAGATAACGAATCCGTCCACCAGCCGAGAGTCCTCCGTCAGCGTACTGTTCGGTCAACCGGCCGAATTCGGGATCTCGACAGACCTCCTCCTGACCATGGCGCAATTGAAACGTTAAGGCCCAGCCGTGCAGAACAGCCTCTACGTAGCCCTTTCCTCCCAGATCGCTCTTCAGCGTCGACTGGACACCATCGCCGACAACGTCGCGAATGCCGGGACGGTCGGCTTCAAGGCGACCGGCATAGAGTTTTCTGACGTCGTTGCAGGTTTCGGCGATGATGCGGTTTCGTTCACGTCGACCGGTGGAACCTATATCGGCTCCCAGCCCGGTACCCTTCGCGAGACCGGCAATCCGTTCGATTTCGCTGTGCAGGGGGATGCCTGGTTCGCGATCCAGACGCCGGCAGGCGTGGTGATGACCCGTGACGGCCGTTTCACGATGCTGGATACGGGCGAGCTAGTCACACTGAACGGCTATCCAGTTCTGGATCCAGGCGGCACGCCGATCGTGCTCAATCCGCGCGGCGGGCCACCCGAGGCCGCCTCCGACGGCACGCTGCGCCAGAACGGCGAACTGCTCGGCGCGATCGGTCTCTACGAGTTCAATCCCGGCGAGAATTTCATCCGTTTCGAGAACTCCGGCATCATTCCGCAAGGCGAGCCGCAGCCGATCGTTGATCGCCCCGAGATAGGCGTTGCACAGGGATTCATCGAGCAATCCAATGTTGACCCGGTCAAGGAAATGACCAACCTGATCCAGGTTCAGCGCACCTTCGAGCAGGTGACAGCACTGATGCGGGACAGCGAAACCGCGCTTGAGGATGCCATCAAGACGCTCGGCTCATAGCCGCGAGGAGAAGAGCTGGGCGGATGGAAACCGCTGAGACCAACATCGGGCGTGAGGGCGCCTTGGGCGCCGCGAATGCACTTTCCGCTCTGGAAGAGGCGTATCGTCGCTTCATTGATCCGCGCTTTATTCTCAAGCGTGGCGGCCGTATCGCGGAAATCTCGCCAACCCACTATCGCATCCGCGGCCTGTCCGACTCGGCACGACTTGGCGATATCGTGGAATACGGGCCACGTTCCAGGCCGCGCACGGCCGAAGTCGTGCACATCGCACGAGAAGAAGTTCTCGTTGCCCCCTTTGAGAACGATGGTACGGCGGGCCTCGACGAAGCTGTCTTCAACCGGGGACCTGTCCACATCACGCCCCATGCGAGCTGGCGTGGGCGTGTAATCGACGCACTCGGGCGGCCGATTGACGACCGGTCCCGCTCGCTCAACTATGAGCCCGAGCATTCGGACGATCGGCGGACCCCGCCCGCTCTACGCCGCCAGCGCGTCGCCGAGCGCTTTCTCACGGGTGTCCGTGTGATCGACATCTTCACGCCGCTTTGCCACGGGCAGCGGCTCGGCATCTTCGCGGGTTCCGGCGTCGGCAAGTCTACACTGCTGGCGATGCTCGCCCGAGCTGAGGCGTTCGACACCGTGGTAGTCGCCCTGATTGGCGAGCGCGGACGGGAGGTGCGCGAGTTTCTGGAAGACACGCTGGGGCCCGATGGCATGGCCAAGACGGTCGCGGTGGTTGCCACCAGTGACGAGAGTCCCCTGATGCGTCGGCGCGCGGCCGACACGGCCATGCGCGTGGCCGAATCGTTTCGCGAACGCGGCGAAAGAGTACTCCTCATCCTCGACTCGATCACCCGCTTCGCCCATGCCCTGCGCGAGGTGGCCATCGGTGTGGGTGAACCGCCTGTGGCTCGCGGGTATCCGGCCTCGGTCTTCACCGCGCTGCCCAAACTTCTCGAAAGGGCCGGCCCCGGCGAAACCGGCAGCGGATCGATCACAGCGATCCTGTCAGTCCTTGTCGATGGCGACGACCACAACGATCCGGTTGCCGACTGCGTGCGCGGCATTCTCGACGGGCATGTCGTGCTCGACAGGGGGATCGCGGAGCAGGGGCGCTACCCGCCCGTGAACCCGCTGGCTTCCATCTCACGGCTCGCAGACCGGGCCTGGACCGGAGAGCAGAAGGTTCTGGTCCGCCAGCTGCGTGCCATGATCTCGCGGTTCGAGGACACGCGCGACATCCGGCTGCTTGGTGCCTACAAGCCCGGAGCGGACGCCGAGCTCGATCAGGCAGTGCGTCAGGTACCCGCAATCTACGAAGCGCTCAGACAGAGCCCCGGCGAACGGCCCTCGCTCGACCCGTTCGCCGATCTGGCGCGCGCGCTCAGGGCAATGGAGAACAATGATGCCGGACACGTCGGCTGAGCCCGAAAGCAGCAAGAAGGTTCATGTGGAGGAGCATCCGAACCTTCCCGGCATGCAGGGCGACCTTGCGGGCTCCCCGCCGTCCCGCCCGCGGATAGCAGCCAGTTTCGCATGGTTTGGTCGCACGCTCGGCAGAGGGCTTACAAGTGACGTCGGCTTGGCCACGGCAGGCGTAATGCTGGCGGCAATCTGCGCCCTCTTCCCCTGGTATATCTTCCTGCACCAGGACCAGTTCGGCATCAGGCCACTCGAATTCGAGGGTCGCGCAATACAGTCGAGCCCATCACCCGCCGGGCAGCCAAGGCCCATAGGCACGCATGTCGCACTTGAGGAGATCGAGGCCCTCGGCCTCGATGCGATACCCACAGGCACTGTCCATCGCGATGCGGAGCCTGTATCGGCTCCTGCTGCCGAACAGCCCTATCCCGGCGAGGAAGCCGTCTTCGAGCTCGTCTACGTCGCCGCCGGCCGCGCCATGATCAGGGACGGTTCCGGCTTCTGGGTCGTCCAGCCCGGTTCGCGGCTGCCCGACGGAAGCCGCCTCGTCTCCATCGAAAAGCGTGACGGCAATTGGGTGCTCGTCACCTCGCGGAAAACCGTGATCTCCCTCACGCGGTAGGGTCCCCCGCACCCCGATGCGAGCCCGCGCCCTGGACGCAAGGCCCGCGCAAGACTGGCAGCCTACGCTCTCCCCGTCGCGAGGAGAGTCGAATGCAGCCCGTCAACCTGTTCGATCTGGCCGCACAGCAGGCGCGATGGCTTTCGGTCCGCCAGGCCGCGGTGGCCGGCAATATCGCGAATGTGAACACGCCCGGATACCGCACTGTCGTGGTCGAACCTTTCGACGAGGTTCTGGACAACAGGCGCGTGTCGCTGCGTGCGACTCATCCGGATCACCTTACGACGGGTGCCACCGGCAATGCCTTTGACCTCCGTCGGGCCGAGCCGGACACGGCCCTTCTGCCGTCGGAAAACAGCGTAGTGCTCGAGGAGGAACTGGTGAAGCAGAGTGAGATCCGCCGTGCCTTCGAGCTCAACACGGCGATCGTAAAAGCCTTCCACAGCATGCTGATGATGGTGACGAGGAGCTGACAGCGATGGATCCTCTCGTAGGCGCACTCAAAGTCGCCGCCTCGGGGCTGGGCGCGCAGTCCGAACGCATGCGAGTCGTGTCCGAGAACATGGCCAACGCCTACTCGACGAGCAATGTGCCGGGGGGTGACCCGTATCGGCGCAAGACGATAACCTTCGCCGCCCATCTCGACGAGGCCACCGGGGGCAGCCTGGTCGAGGTTGAGTCGATCGGGCGCGATCCTTCGGCTTTTCCAGTCAAATACGATCCAGGTGCCGAGGCAGCCGACGAATTCGGCTATGTCAAGATGCCGAATGTCAACATCTTGATTGAGATGGCCGACATGCGCGAGGCCAACCGCGGGTACGAGGCCAATCTCCAGGTCATCAAGCAGGCACGCGAACTCGTGTCTATGACCATTGGCCTGCTAAGGAGTCAGCAATGATTTCGGCGCTCGGCTCCATAAGCCCGGTCACGGTCTCCGGCCTCGGAAACGACCGACCGGCGACGGTCAGCGTGGCTCCTCCCGGCGGTGGCGAAGAAGACTTCGGTAGCGTGCTTGGCGAAACGCTGGGACGAACCGTCGCTCAGCTGGAGAACGCTGAAAAGCTGTCGATCCAGGCGCTACGGGGCGACGCCGAGATCAGGGAGGTTGTCGACGCGGTGATGGCAGCCGAGCAAACGCTCCAGGCAGCGATCGCCATCCGCGACAAGATCGTGACCGCCTATCTCGAAATCAGCCGCATGTCGATCTAGTGCAGACGGACTTGGAGTTTGACCGATGAAGGCTCTCGCCATTGCCGCGACGGGAATGAGCGCCCAACAGCTCAACCTCGAGGTCATCGCAAACAATATTGCCAACATCAACACCACCGGCTTCAAGCGGGCACGCGCGGAATTCTCCGATCTTCTGTACCAGGTCGAGCGGCTTCAAGGCGTGCCGACAAGGGCGGACCAGGGCATCATCCCCGAGGGGGCAAGCGTCGGACTTGGCGTAAAAACGGTGGCCGTGCGCAACCTGCACCAACAGGGCTCGCTCACGAACACCGGAAACAAGTTCGATCTGGCGCTGGTCGGCAAAGGTTGGTTCCAGATCGAGGGCGCCGATGGCGAGCCGCTCTATACGCGCGCCGGGACCTTCAACACCAGTGCGACCGGCCAGCTCGTCACCGTCGACGGCTTTCCCGTCCAGCCTGCAATCGTCGTGCCGGAGGACGCCGTTGACGTTATCATCAACAAATCGGGCCAGGTCTTTGCGCGCATTGACGGCCAGACCGACCTTCAGGAGCTGGGCCAGCTGACGCTGGCGAACTTTTCCAACGAGGCAGGTCTCGAGCCGATCGGCAACAATCTCTTCCGTGAGACGGTGGCATCTGGTCCAGCGAATGTCGGTGTTCCTGGAGATCCCGGCTTTGCCGAGGTCGAACAGGGCTATCTTGAGGATTCCAATGTCGATCCGGTTAAGGAAATAACAGAGCTGATCTCCGCCCAGCGCGCCTACGAGATGAATTCGAAGGTGATCACGGCCGCCGACGAGATGGCCGCGACAATTACCCAGTCCATGCGGTAGCAGACAAGATGCGACGCGTAACTGCGCCTTGCCTCCTTCTGTTCGTCCTCCTTGCCACGGCCGGTGCACCCGCTTCCGCCCAAGAGATGGCGGTGGTTTCGACACGCGTTATCTATCCTGGCCAGACCATTCAGGCCGACGCACTCAAAGATATCGTACTGAAGCGACCGCCGCGCGGGATATCCGCCATCGTGCGTTCAAGCGACGAAATCGTCGGCAAGGTGGCGCGGCGCACGCTGCTTCCCGGCCGACTGATCCCGGAGGGATCGGTCCGTGAGCCGTATCTCGTCGAAACCGGCTCACCGGTCACCGTGATCTTCCGCAGTGGCGCTCTTTCGATCTCGCTCATCGCCGTTCCGCTCGAATCGGGCGCCGCGGGCGACGTGGTCAAGCTGCGCAACATGGATAGCGGGGCGGTCTTTTCGGGGGTCGTGCTCTCCGACGGCACGGTAAGGGTCGGCACCACATGATCCTGCGCGCGCTGATCGGTTCCTTCCTCGCATTGGCAGCGGCTTTCCCGGCTGCCGCTTCATCGCGCATCAAGGACATCGCCACGCTCGAAGCCGCACGCGACAACCAGCTCGTGGGCTATGGTCTGGTGATCGGTCTGCAGGGCAGCGGCGACAGCCTGCGCAACTCGCCGTTTACCGAGCAGTCGATGCGCGCCATGCTGCAGAACCTCGGAATCGCGACCGAGGGCGGCCGTATGCGCGCCAAAAACGTCGCTGCGGTCATTGTCACCGCCAATCTGCCGCCTTTCGTGCAGTCGGGCGCCCGCATCGACGTGAACGTTTCCTCGCTCGGCGACGCGACATCCCTCGCCGGCGGAACGCTCGTCATGACGCCTCTCAGGGCGGCCGACGGTGAAATCTACGCCGTAGCACAAGGCCCCGTCATTGTCTCGGGCTTCAATGCGGAAGGCGAAGCCCAGAAGCTGACACAGGGTGTACCGACGGCGGGAAGGGTGCCGAACGGCGCGATCATCGAGCGCAAGGTGGAGGCGGCCTTCTCGCATATCGACACCCTCACCCTGCAGCTTCGCAATCCGGATTTCTCGACGGCTGTGCGCGTTGCCGATGCGATCAACTCCTATGCGACGAGGCGCTTCGGCAAGAAGCTTGCGGTCGAGCGGGACGCGCGCACGGTCGTCGTCCACAAGCCGGCCAACATTTCGACGGCACGCTTCTACGCTGAGCTTGAAAACCTGGTCGTCAAGCCGGATACGCCTGCCCGTGTCGTCGTCGACGAACGCACCGGAACGGTCGTCATCGGCCAGGATGTCCGCATTTCGCGCGTCGCCATCAGCTACGGCACCCTGACCGTGCGGATTACGGAAATGCCCCGCGTGGTTCAGCCAAACCCGTTTTCGCGCGGCGAAACCGCGGTCGAGCCCTTTACCTCGATCGAGGCGGACCAACCGGATGCCAGGGTGGCGTTGCTCGACGGCCCAAACCTCGAAACCCTCGTCTCCGGTCTCAACCGGTTGGGTGTCAAGCCCGACGGCATCATCGCCATTCTGCAGGGGATCAAGTCGGCCGGCGCCCTGCAGGCCGAGTTGGTGCTGCAATAGGTGCGTCCTATGAGCATCGTCGCACGTAGTCGACATTGTTTTTGCCGCGGAGCAAATGCCGCAGCGCCGCTGGTGTTCGCGCTCATGCTTGCGCAGGCCATACCCCCGCCCGCGCTGGCGGCCGAAGCCGGGAGCAGCCAGCCGGGCGGCGAGATCCAGCGCTTCTGCTCCAACATCGCTGATGCCGCGCGCGACCGCCGCTACGCGCTGCAGACGAAGCGGCTGGAAAATTTGAAGGCCGAAATCGACAAGCGCGTCGAAGCACTCGAGAAAAAGCGCGCCGAATACGAGGACTGGCTGAGACGCCGCGAAGAATTTCTGGCCAAGGCAGAGGATAATGTGGTGGCGATCTACTCGAACATGACACCCGACGCCGCCGCCGAGAAGCTGGCAGCCCTCAATGTGGAGCTCGCTGCCGCGATCGTCATGAAGCTCGACCCGCGAAAGGCGGGCGTGATCCTCAACGAGATGAACAGCAAGGTCGCCGCCGCGCTGACCGGCGTCATGGCGGATGCGGCTCGCAGGAACGATCCCTCATGATGCGCCTTCTTCCGGTTGCCGCCTCCTGTATTGCCCTGCAGGCCTGTGGTGCCAATTTCCAGGAGATCGGCGTTCCGCCGGCACTGTCGCCCGTCGGCAGCGGCATTCATCCCGCAGCACTGTCCGACATGCAGTATCCTCAAGCGCCGTCCCGGCCGGTCACGCGGTTTTCGCTGTGGGACGACAAGCAGAGCCAATTCTACACCGACGCACGGGCTATCAATATCGGCGACATCCTCACCGTCGAGATCAGAATGAACGATCGGGCGGAGTTCGAGAACGAATCGAAGCGCAAGCGCGATTCAGTTCGCACCCTGGGCCTCGCCGGTTCCTATTCTGCAGGCAGTTCCGGCTCGTCTGCCTCGCTCGACGGCCAAATCGATTCGGTAACCTCCTCGGCCGGCAGCGGCAGCACGGAGCGTTCGGAGGAGATCAAGCTGCGTGTCGCGGCCGTGGTGACGGGTGTGCTGCCCAACGGAAACCTGCGCATCAGCGGCTCCCAGGAAGTGCGCGTGAACGCAGAGCTTCGTGTGCTTACGATCGAAGGCATAGTGCGGCCAAGCGACATTGGCTCCGACAACACCGTGTCCTACGACCGCATCGCCGAGGCCCGCATTTCCTATGGTGGCCGCGGGCGCCTGACCGAGGTGCAACAACCGCCTTATGGGCAGCAGATTCTCGACCAGGCCCTGCCGTTCTGACGATCCGGAGGTACAGCATGGCCATAGCAGAGAAAGGGGAAGCGCAAAGGACCGGACCGCCGCTGGTCGTGCAACTGGTCCTGTTTGCTGCCCTCACGTTCATGGCCGCGGGGTTGGGCTGGCTCACCGGCAGCAACCTGATCCCCCTAGCGGCTGAGAAGAGCAAGCCGGGAACGATAACGAGCGATCGTGAGGAGACCACCTCCCCTGCAGACGAGCCGGCCGAAGGGGAGGCTGTCGAGCCCAATCTCTACACGCTGGAACCAATTACCACCAACCTTGCCGATCCGCGCGACATATGGGTGCGGCTGGAAGTCTCTCTCGCCTTCGAAGGGCCGGCAGATGCAGGCCTGGCCCAGGAGATCCACCAGGACATCCTGGCCTATCTGCGCACGGTGAAGCTCGAGCAGATCGACACCGCGAGCGGCTTCCATCATCTCAAAAGCGATCTCGAGGAACGCGCCGCCATCCGCAGTAACGGGCGCGTCACCGACATCTTCATCAGGACGCTGCTGTTCGAATGAAACGTCTTTGCCCGACAGCGGCGATCCTGCTGATGAGCGGCGCAACCGCAAGTGCCCAGACGTTCGATCTCGGCCAGCTCGCCAGCCAGGCCGACGGCACCACCGTCGGCTACATCATACAGCTTTTCGGCCTGCTTACGGTGCTGTCCATCGCGCCGGGCATTCTCATCATGGTGACGAGCTTCACGCGCTTCGTCATCGCCTTTTCCATTCTGCGCTCCGGCATCGGGCTGCCGACGACTCCGGCGAACCTGATCCTCATCAGCCTGGCGCTTTTCATGACCTTCTACGTGATGGCGCCGGCTTTCGACCAGGCGTGGAACGACGGCGTGCGCCCGCTGATGAACAACGAGATCACCGAGGAGCAGGCGGTCAAGCGCATATCCGATCCTTTCCGCACCTTCATGATGAACAATGTGCGCGAGAAGGATTACGCGCTGTTTGCCGACCTCGCGCGCGCACGCGGCGAGGAGAACGTCGCTGTCGAGCAGGGCGACCTCAGGATCCTCATTCCTGCCTTCATGATCTCCGAGCTACGGCGCGGTTTCGAGATCGGCTTTTTGATCGTACTGCCCTTCCTCGTCATCGACCTGATCGTGGCGACGATCACCATGTCCATGGGCATGATGATGCTACCGCCGACGGTGGTCTCGTTGCCCTTCAAGATTCTCTTCTTCGTGCTCATAGACGGCTGGAACCTGCTGGTGGGCAGCCTGGTGCGCTCATTCACGTAAAAGGTCGTCTGGGCCGGCAAGGTCGCGCATGCCGCCCCTCGTCCTGTTCAGAAGCACGAGCGTCCGCAATCGCCTCCTCCTGTCGGTGGCCAGCGATTGCCTTAGTGCAGGTGCCTCAGCTTCTCAGGATTGCGCACGACGTAGATCACAGCGATCTTGTCGTCCTCGATCTCGAGCGCGGTCGTCTGGATCTCGCCGTCTGCCTCCAGCGTGATGAACCCCGGCAGACCGTTCACGAAACCTGTTCGGATGAGCTTCGAGCCATTTTCCTGGAACAGAGCCGCCAGACGTTCCTGGATCTTCATTACCGCATCAAACCCGACGATCGGCTTCATAGCCGCCGGGCGCTTGCCGCCACCATCGGCGTGAATGCTGACATCGGCTGCAAGCATCGCCCCGAGCGCTTTCATGTCGCCGCTGCGTGAGGCGACGAAGAAGGCCTTCGCAAGCTCGAGACCACGTTGCTTTTCCACCTGAAAACGAGGTCTCGCCTCCCGGACATGGGCGCGCGCCCGGGCGGCGAGCTGGCGGCAGGCTGCCGGGCCTCGCTGGATGGTCGCTGCGACCTCCTCGAACCCCAGTCCGAACACATCGTGCAGCAAAAAGGCCGCCCGCTCGAGCGGTGAAAGGCGCTCCAGAGCAAGCATCAGCGGCAAGGTGACGTCTTCTTCCTCTTCTTCCTCCACGACGGGATCGGGAAGCCAGGGACCGATATAGGTTTCGCGCTGACGTCGCGCCGATTTGAGCTGATCGAGGCAGAGTCGTGTGACCGTGCGGCGCAGAAACGCCTCGGGGTCGCGCACCTCGTCGCGATCGGTCCTCATCCAGCGGATGAAGGCCTCCTGCACCATATCCTCCGCGTCAGCCACAGAGCCGAGCATGCGGTAGGCGACGCGCATCAGCTTCGGACGCAGCGGGTCGAAACCCGCCGCTGCGTCCTCGTTGATGGCACCCGTCATCAGGCAGCCGCTTTCGCAGCCGCCTTTACTGCTGCCGGATCGACCCAGCTGCCGAAACCGACCGCGAGGCGGTTCCACCCGTTAATGACGTTGATCAGCAATGTAAGCTTGACCTGCTCTTCTTCCGTGAAGTGAGCCTTCAGGGCTTCGTAGGCGCTCTCGTGCTCATGCCCTTCCGACAGGCGCGTCAGGGCTTCGGTCCAGGCGAGCGCAGCGCGTTCACGATCGGTATAGCAAGGCGCCTCGCGCCAGGCCGACAGCAGATAGATACGCTGTTCGGTTTCGCCATTCTCGCGCGCAAAAACCGTATGCATGTTGAGACAGTTGGCGCAACCATTGATCTGGGAGGCTCGAATTTTCACCAGCTCGCTGAGGCTCGGCTCGAGACTGGAGTCAACGGCGAGCGACAGACGTCGCCATTCGGTCATCAGTGAAGGGGCAGCGGCAAAGGGATCGAGTTTGGCAGTCATTATCGGCTCCTTCTGTTGGTTACGATACCATGACGAGACAAAATCCGCTGGTGTGACACGCACGGGCCAGAAAAGGCTCCTAGCATGAGTGGCCGGTGACCAGCACTGTTGGCTCTCGTACCGATCACACGACTGTGAACCGGGGCATGGTTGGTTTGCGTCCCGTACCATGCACCATGCCGCTCTCGCGAATCGTGAAGCGCGGGCTCGCCGATATTCGGCCTTCGGTCCAAAATCACTGATCACGAGGAGACGATCTAATGGCTTTCGACAGAATTTGGGCGTTGGCGCCGCAATGGTTGAGCATCTTGAGGATCATGTCGGCGCTGCTGTTTCTGGAACACGGAACCCAGAAGCTCTTCAATTTTCCGCCCGCTCCCGAACCGATGGAACTATCGGGGCTCTTTCTGCTCCAGGGACTGATCGAGGTGGTCGGTGGCATATTGCTGGCAATCGGACTTTTCACCCGGCCGGTCGCGTTCATCCTGTCCGGCAACATGGCGGTGGCCTATTTCATGGCGCATGCACCGATGAATTTCTTCCCGATGTTCAACCAGGGCGATGCGGCTATCCTCTACTGCTTTGTCTTCCTCTACTTCTTCTTCGCGGGAGGTGGTGCGTGGAGCGTCGATGCCGTACGGGGCGGAAGCGGCCTCGCCAAGCCTTGAACGGCCTTGGGCAGCCGTCGGGAAAAGGCAGGATGTACCTCCGGCCCGAACGCCACGCCCGGTACAAGCCCAGGAGGCGGACCCTAGCCCTGGGGATTTCCCCGGCTGTCATCGGTGCGGTTGATCACCGCCCAGATGGCCACGGCCGGCGTGTCGCCGATCGCCCAGAGCCGGTGCGGCAACCTGGCATTGAACGAGACGGAGTCACCGGGCCCCAGTTCGTAGGTCTCGAAGCCCACCTGAAGGCCCAGCCTGCCCGAAATGATATACGCATATTCCTTGCCGCCGTGCCGGAAGAGGGAATCGGCTGGGCAGGACTCGGCCCCCACCTCGTATACGACATGGAGAAAATCGACCGTCTCGTCAGGCTGCGCCGTCAATCGTTCCCACACGACCCCGCCAGCCAGCCGGATGCGCTTGCGGTCGTGGCGGCGCTGCACTGGTCCTTCCGAGCCATGTGCCTTCGCACCGGTGGGAGGCGGCGGGGCCGTAGAACGTTCAGAAGCATTGAACAGCTCGTCGATCGTCAAATCGAGCTCGGAAGCGATCGACCAAAGCGTGCTGACGGATGGCGTGACGAGACCGCGCTCGATCTGCGAGACGAGACTCGGTGACACGCCGATCCGTCGCGCCAGCTCCCTGAGGCTCAGTCCGCGCGCTTCGCGTTCCTGCCTGAGGCGTTTACCAAGGAAATCGAGCGCCGGCGCGCCCGTCTCCGGGCGGTTCGCTATGCCGGCGGCGGCACCGCTTTCCTGTGGAACGTCATCACGGTCTTCGTTCTTCATTGCACAGCTTCAGCCTTGTTGGCCGTCCTGCTCTTGACAGGCCTACCGTTGATATACATTAAACATAGTACATTAAAACTGAACACCTCAAATTGCGCTTTGGGAGGAGCAAGTGGTCCATTACGTCGCGAGGGCTGCCGACATCAAGCTCTTTCCCGCCTATCCGGGGAAGAGCCTGGGTTACAGGCGCAGCTCCGTCGTCGACCGTTCGGTCGGGTCGGTGCACACCGCGCTCGGGCTTTGCGAGCTGGACGAAGGCGGCCATATCGACGTCCACGTCCACTCCTTCGAGGAGCAGTTCTACATCACCGAAGGCAAGCCGACCCTCGTGCTGGATGGACGAGGTTACGCGCTGGATCCCGGCGCCTGCGGCGTGATTCCGGTCGGTACGCCGCATGCCTGGCTGGGGCCGGCGGGAGGGACGGCCAAATGGATAGACTTCATGTCGCCGATTCCGCGCGAGAACGGACCGCGAGACACCTTCTTTCTCGGCCCGGCCGGCGACGTGAAGGTTGCTCCGGTCGATATACGCGATCCGCGCACCAGGCACTTCTTCCGCATGGCCGATGACGATATCGACGTCGAGAAGCTCAAGGTCGGCTCGCGGGTGGATGCTCCGAAGGTCTCTGCCAGCATGGCCACCGCACTTCTGGCCTACAGCGGAATTGCCGTGAAAATGCTGGTGGACCAGCGGCTTTCAGCCGCTCTCGGCACGATGTTCATGGTCGAATACCAGCCCGGAGGGGTCGCACATCCCCACGATCATCCGCTCGAGGAGGCTTACGTCATTCTTCACGGCGAGGTCGAAGCCGTGGCCGACGACAAGACCTACACGCTGAAGACGGGTGACGTGCTGTGGACCGGCGTCGGCTGCATCCACGCCTTCTATAACAGAACCAATACGACCGTGCGCTGGCTGGAAACGCAGTCGCCGCAGCCGCCGGCGCGCCACTCCTACCGCTTCAGCCGCGACTGGGAGTACCTCGAAGAGAAACTCGCGGAGCAGCACTAGCATGGCAAACAATGCGATCATCATCGGCGGAACCCAGGGCATCGGACTGGAGATCGCCCAGCAGATGGTCCAACGCGGCGATCAGGTGATCATCACCGGCCGCGACAAGGCCCGCACGGAAAAGGTGGCGGCGGAACTGGGGCACGGAGTCAAGGCGCTGGCCGTGGACCTGTCCAAGCCGCACGACATCGCTGCCGCACTGGCGGATGTGCCGCAGCTCAGCCATGTGGTGATCACGGCAATCCTGCGAGACGCGAACTCCGCTCGTAACTACGACGTCGACCGGGCGCTCAACCTGGTGACGCTCAAGCTGGTGGGTTACACCGAAGCCATCCATGCCCTGCTGCCCAAGCTGAACAACGATGCTTCGATCGTGCTGTTCGGCGGCCTGGCCAAGGAACGGCCTTATCCCGGCTCGACCACGGTCACCACCGTCAACGGCGGGGTCGCCACGATGGTGCACACGCTGGCCGTCGAGCTCGCGCCCATCCGCGTCAACGCGATCCATCCTGGCATTATTGGCGACAGTCCTGCCTGGTCGGGCAAGAACCTGGATGCCGTCGTTGCCCGCACGCCGACCAAGCGTCTTGCCACCATGCGCGACGTCGCCAGTGCTGCGCTTTTCCTGCTCGACAACAATTCGATCAACGGCGTGAACCTCAATATCGACAACGGTTGGCTGCTGACTTGAGCAGCGAACGAGGGAGGAGACTGAAATGAAGATTACGAGAAGGCGTTTCACCAAGCTCGGCGCAGCCGCCTCCATAGGCCTCGCCGCACCTGCTGTCTGGACCAAGGGGTTCGCTCAGAGCGGGAAGATCCGCGTCGGCTGCAGCGCCTCGCTGACCGGTCCGCTCTCCAGCACGAAGAACATGGTCATCGGGTACGAGCTGTGGCGCGATGACGTCAACAAGGCCGGCGGCCTGCTCGGCAAGGAAGTGGAGCTCATCGTCTATGACGACCAGAGCTCCCCCTCCAACGTGCCGGCGATCTATTCCAAGCTCGTAGACGTCGACCAGGTGGATTTCCTGTTCACGCCCTACGGCGCGAACCTCACCGCCACGATCATGCCTTTCGCCAAGCAGCGCGACCGCTTCATCGTCGGCATCCTGACGCTCGCCAGCAACGACCATCTCCGGCACGACAAGTTCTTCCAGGCCGCGCCCTGGGGTCCCGACGGCGCAACCAACTGGGCGCGCGGCTTCTTCGACATCGCGCAGAGGGATGGTGTCAAGAAGATGGCCATCCTGGCAGCCGACACGGAGTTCTCCAAGACCGCGGCCGAAGGCGGACGCCGCGTTTGCGAGGAAACGGGTATGGAGGTCGTCGACTTCCAGATGTACCCGCCGACCAACCGCGATTTCTCCTCCATTCTCCGCAACATCAGGGCAGCCGAGCCGGAAGCTGTGTTCGTGTGCTCCTATCCCGCCGATTCCACCGCCATCGCCCGCGGCATCCAGGAGATCGGCCTCGGCGATTCGGTGCGCCTGTTCGGTGGCGGCATGGTCGGCCCGCAATACGCCTCGCTGCTGGAAAACCTCGGGCCGGCTCTGAACGGCATCGTCAACTTCCATCTCTATGTGCCCGAGCCGACCCTCAAGTTCGAGGGCATCGACGGCTTCCTCGCGCGTTACGTGCCGATCGCCAAGGAGCGGCAGGTCGATCCGCTGGGCTTCTATATTCCTCCGTTCACCTACGCGGCTGGCCAATTGATCTCCAAAGCCGTCGAGGCGACCGGCTCGATCGATCAGGCGGAGGTCTCGCAGTGGCTCCACGAAAATTCCGTCGATACCGTTGTCGGTCAGATCACGTTCGACGAGATCGGTAACTGGACCGAGCGCCGCGTGCTGATGGTGCAATTCCAGGGCGTGGACGACAGCGGCATCGAGCAGTTCCGCCAGGCCGGCAAGCAGGTCGTCATCGATCCGACCGCTTATGCCAGCGGCGACTTGATCCCGTTCGCCGAAGCCCGCAAAGCATGACCACCCTTGCAAACGGCACCGTCCTGGCGGACGGTGCCGCTCGCGCGTTTCAGGAGTCAGGATGGTCGTCCTTGACCTCGTACTGAATGCCCTGGCTACCGGCGTGATGCTCGGCAGCATCTATGCGCTTCTGGCACTGGGCCTCGCCATAACTTTCGGTATTTTGCATATTCCCAACGTGGCGCATCCGGCGCTCGTAATCGCCGGCGCCTATGCGGTCGTGACCTCTAACCGGTTCGGGCTCGATCCGATACTGGCCGGTGTGTTGTGGGCCGTACCCTTCTACCTCCTCGGAATCCTGTTCTACGAATTCTACTCGCGCTCGTTCGAATCAAGAGGCGGCGGCAATACGCTGCAAAGCCTGACGCTGTTCTTCGGCGCCTCGCTCATCGTCGAAGTCGGGCTCGTAGTCGCCTACGGCACCGACTTCAGATCGGTGAATGTCGACTACGTCGGCTCCAGCCTCCGCCTGGGCATGGTCGCAATTCCATACCGTTTCCTGATTCCGGCACTCATGGCTCCGGTGGCGGTGTTTCTTCTGTGGCTCTATCTCAGCCGCACGAACATCGGCCTTGCCATCCGGGCGGTCGCGCATGACGAACGCGCCGTTTCCGTTTCCGGCATCAATCCGGCCACGATCAAGCGCCATGCCTTCGGCATTGCGACGGCGCTGGCGGCAATCGCGGGGGCGGCGCTGGTCATAACCGGTCCGATCGACCCCTTTGCCGGGCGCATCCATATCGGGCGCGTCTTCGCCATCGTGGTTCTTGCGGGCATGGGAACCATACCGGGGACGCTGGCCGCGGGCATCATAATTGGCATCGCCGAATCGCTCGTCATGAGCTTCATGAGCCCGTCTTGGGCGCCGGGCGTGGCCTTTGCCATACTGCTCGCCACGCTCGCCCTGAAACCGACCGGACTGTTCGGAGCGGCACGATGACGATGGCGCGATTCACAATGTTGGCGCTGCTGGTCTTCGTGGCCGGGCTCTTTCTGCCGAAGTTGGTGTCGAATCCCTACTATTTCTATGCCGGCTACGTCGTGCTGCAGTATGTGGTGATCGCCACCGGCTGGAACATACTCGGCGGCTACGCCGGCTACACCAATTTTGGCGCTTCCGCCTTTTTCGGTGCAGGCGCCTATACCGCCGCGTTTCTCTTTAAAGCGCTCGGCGTGTCGATTTTCGTCCAGATCCTGGGCGCGTGCGCAGTCGGCATGCTGCTTGGCCTCGCGACCGGCTATCTGACCCTGCGGATTCAGGGCGTCTATTTCGCGATCGCCACCGTGGCGCTGGTGATCGTTCTCGAAACGCTGGTCCACAACACGGAATATCTCGGAGGGGCATCCGGCATGACGCATCTGGCGCCCCCTCCGCCGGCCTGGTTCGGCGGCACGACCCAGTACGTGTTCTGCATCATGCTCGGACTGGCCGTGGCCGCGGTGGTGCTGGCGCGCTGGCTTGAAGTGTCGTGGGTCGGCCGTGGATTCCGCGCCATTCGCGCAAGCGAACCGGCGGCAGAGGCTTGCGGCGTGCCGACATTGAAGCTGAAGCTTCTGGCTTGCGCGCTCAGCGGCGGCGTGATGGCAGCCGCCGGCGCACCCTATCCGACCTACACCTTTTATCTCGATCCTGTCAGCGCCTTCAGCCTTCTGATCGGGCTCAACGCCCTGGCAATGCCCTTGATCGGCGGTACGCGAACATGGCTCGGCCCGGTTATCGGAGCGGTTCTGCTCGCCAGCGTTCAGCAACTGGCGACGGTGACCATATCCTCGGAGTTCAATATCCTCGCCGTCGGCCTGGTGCTGATCGCCTTTGTCGTGGCGGCGCCGGAAGGCCTGTTGGGCATTCGCTTCAGGAGACGTGCGGCATGACGGGCAGCCTTCTGACGGTCCGCGATGTCAGCAAGAGTTTCGGCCCGATCAAGGCGCTGGGCCCTGTCGACCTCGACCTGATGCCTGGCGAGCGTCTCGGCATCATCGGTCCCAATGGTTCAGGCAAGACGACACTCATCAACTGCATCAGCGGATTCTACCGCCCGGACAGCGGCTCCATCGTCTTCAAAGGAGAGGACATCACCGCCTGGCCCGCTTACAAGCGTGCCCGCATCGGGCTGTCGCGGAGCTTTCAAATTCCGCGACCGTTCCTCGGCATGAGCGTCTTTGAAAATCTTCTCGTGCCGATGGACTACTGTTCCGAAAGCGAGAACGAGAAGGAAGAGATCGAGCGCGCCGGACAGGTGCTCGAATCGGTCGGGCTTGCCGCGCGACGTAACGATCCCGCAGAGATGCTGTCCCAGCTCGAGCTGCGCAAGCTCGAACTCGCCCGTGCACTGGCAGCTCGACCTAAGGTCCTGATCGCGGACGAGGCGATGGCAGGGCTTTCGGAGGCGGAAATCGACGACGTGCTGGCGCTGCTTTTCACGCTGAACGAAACCGGTGTCGCGGTGGTGATGATAGAACATATCATGCATGCGGTCATGCGCTTCTCTCAGCGCGTGATCTGCCTCGAAACCGGCACGATCATCGCCGAAGGCAATCCGGACGAGATCGTCGCTAGTCCCCAGGTTCAGAAGGTGTATTTCGGTGAACAGACTCGTCGTTGAAGGTTTGCATGCCGGATACGGTGCCGTCGCTGTGCTGCGCGACATCAGCCTGGAGGTTCGCGAAGGCGAACTCGTCGCCCTGCTTGGCATGAACGGCAACGGCAAGAGCACGCTGCTCAACTGTATTATGGGTTTCCTGCGGCCGACATCGGGTCGCATCTTTCTGGAATGGGAAGGAGAAACGATCGAATTGTCGAGCTCGGCCGCGCACGAGACGATCCGGCGCGGGATCGCCTATGTGCCGGAGGGACGACGCCTCGCGCCCAACCTCACGGTGGAGGAAAACCTGTTGCTGGCCGGCGGGTCGGGTCACGCAAAGGCAAAGCTGAAGGAGAATCTCGACTTCTGCTACGACATGTTTCCGATCCTCAACGAACGGCGCAGACAGCTTTCATCGACACTGAGCGGAGGCCAGCAGCAGATGCTGGCGATCGCCAGGGCGCTGATGACCTCGCCCAGGATCATGATGATCGACGAGCCATCGGTTGGCCTCGCGCCGATCGTGGTCGAGCAAGTGATCAACACGATTCGCACGCTTCAGGAGAATACGAATCTCACCATTCTGATGGCCGAGCAGAGCTTCTTCCAGGCGATCGAGGTTGCCTCGCGCGCCTACGTGCTCTCGCACGGACGGATCATCCACACCTTCGACCAGAAGGTCGATCCCGCCTCGAGCGACGAAATCCGCAACGCGATGATGGGGGTCGCCTGATCCATTCCTGCTCCAGCCCAGGTTCAAGGCGGGAGGCATGGTTGCTCGGCTGGCTTACCGAGCAACCGGATCAGCTGAAGCTGTCTTGAATAGACGCTGTGCGGGGCCGCCGATTTCGGCCCCGACTATGACGCCTAACCTTGGCGTCGAATGAACGCTGTGATCGTCACCTTCTCCCATATGTCGGCTGCCTTGAAGGGATCGGCATTGTTGAAGCGTTCGACGGCCGCACGATCTGGCGCCTCGACCAGCAATAGGCTGCCGATCATGGTCTGCCCGTCATCCGCCACCAGCGGACCCGACATCACGATCTTGACGCCGAACGCGCTGGTATCGCTGAGGAACGCCTTGTGCGCGTCGTAGTTGGCAAGACGCGTCTCGAGCGCGCCTGGCTTGTCGAGGGCGTGGATGACGAACAGCATCATGAGCTCTCCCGATTTCCCTTTTTTGTTGATCATGTGCGATTGACCTTCAGCCACGATCGAGCGTGAAGTCGTACTGCAGCTCGAAATAGCTGCGGTTCATTGCAGTGCCGTCGGGCGCGGTTCCCGCCGGACGCTCAACGAAATCACAAATCAGCGAATCCTTGACGCCAAAGACGACGTCGGAATCAAGATACTGATCGCCCGCAACGAAGATGTGGGTGATGAGACGTTGGTGGCCTGGCGCAGAGATCATGAAATGGACGTGCGCCGGGCGCCACGGATGCCGACCCTGAGCTGCCAGCATCTCGCCGACGGGACCGTCATACGGAATGGGATAGGCGGCCGGCTTGATCGTCCAGAAATGAAACCGCCCCCGCTCGTCGGCGCGCAAGCGCGCCCGCATGGCCAGTCCGCCCACTTTGTCGAGCTGCTGGACGTCGTAGTGACCGTCGTCGTCGGAATGCCATATATCGACCACAGCGCCGGCGAGCGGCGTGCCGTCGGTCGACCGGACCGAGCCGGATACAAACAGTGGATCGCCTTCAATGCCGGGCGAGATGTTGTCGCCAAGCTGATACTCGGGCGGTGACTCCACGTAGAACGGGCCGAGCACGGTTGTTTCGGTCGCACCATGTGAATTGGCGTGGTTGATCGCATCGACGAGCATGGAGATGCCGAGCGTATCGGACAGCAGGATGAACTCCTGGCGCTTGTCGTCGCAGGCCTGGCCCGTGCGCGTCAGGAACTGGATGGCCGCCATCCATTCCTCCTGGGTGGGCCGGACCTCCCGCACCAGTGCATGAAGATGCCTGACGACCGCTTCGCTGATCTGGCGAATTCTCGGGTCCGGCGAATTGCGGACACGTTCCAAGACGGCGTCGGTGATCGTGTATTCGTTGAAGTTGCGCATGAGATTGCCTCACTCCTTCCTGTCGGGCTCGCCCATTCCGGCCAGCCATTCGATGTGTTTCACCGGAGCGATGAAATCGTCTTCTCCCATGCCCCGGCCGATGATGGCGGCGAAGGTCTCCCGCGCGAGCGCCGTAACAGGCATCGGTACGTTGGCCGATCGGGCGGCGCCGAGGATGAGGTCCAGATCCTTGGCCATCTGATAGCAGGAAAAGGTGGAGGTGAAATCGCGCCGCGCCAGTTGATCCACCTTGTACTTGACCATCGGCGAGGCGGCGGCACTGTCGGCCAGTACGTTCAACATGTCCTGCCAGCCGATATTGCCCTTGCGTGCCAGGGCAAGGCTCTCCCCCATCATCACCGCGGTAACCGCCAGCATGAGATTGACGGCGAGCTTGGCATAGCGCGCCTCCTCCCCCTCGCCGAGGTAGATCTGGGCCCGTGTGAAGGTGGAAAGAACGGGCCGGACGGCCTCGAACGCGGCCTTCGGGCCGGAGGCGAAACAGGTCAGGTTGCCGGTGTGCGCGATCGAAGCGTTGCCGGAAATCGGCAGGCGCAGATAGGCGATACCGGCCTCTTCTGCCACGCGGGCGACCTCGGCCGACACCTCCGGGCTCACGGTGCTGATTTCTACATAAATCGCGTCGTCCGACATGGTCTTCAGGATGCCGCGATCGCCGAGCGCGGCCGAGCGCAGCGCGCGATCGTCGGGCAGACAGGAAAAGACCACCTGCTTTCCCGCCGCCTCGCCAGGATCGGTAACGACCGCGATGCCCTTGGCGGAAGCGGCATCGCGCCGCTCCTGCGCGATGTCGTATCCAGCTACCGCGTGGCCTGCGTCAGCAATTCTCGCCGCGATGGGCAGGCCCAGCTTGCCGAGTCCGATCCAGCCTATTGCCGCCTTGCCGCTCATCCCACTCCTCCACTGATGGCTCCTGCCAACTTGTTCCCGTTCCAGCCGCCGCCCTGCCGATCTTCGGACACACGCCCTGCGCAACCGCCGCGCCGACTGGCGATCACGAGGCAGGGTCCGGCCTTTCGCCCGCCCACGCGCGGGAGACAAGACGGCGGATAGCCTCCCGCTCGATCGGACGCGGGTTCCAGTAAGGATTTTCGATCGCCAGGTCGGCCGCGTGGTCGATCCCCTCTTCAGGCATGCCGATCTCCCTCAGGGCGCGCGGAGCGCCGAGCTTGCCGGCCAGCGCGTACAGAGCCTGTGCCGGGTCGTCCGCGCCGAGCGCGCGCGAGAGCGCGGCCATCGCATCACCGGCGGCAGATGCGTTATAGGCGACGACGTGGGGCAAAACGATCGTGTGGGTTTCGGCATGCGGCAGGTCGAACGCCCCTCCCAGGACGTGGCACAGCTTGTGGTGCAGCGACATACCCACCGAGCCCAGGCAGATACCGCATAGCCAGGCGCCGTAGAGCGCGTCCGAACGCGCCTCGCGATCGGACCCGTCGGCCACGACGCCCGGAAGCGCTCGCGTGAGGGCCGATACGGCCTCCTCCGCCATCAGGGAAATCACAGGATTGCGGTCCTCGGCATAGAGCGCCTCGACGGCATGGGCGATCGCGTTCATGCCCGAGGTGGCTGAAAGCGCAGGTGGAAGGGAGAGCGTCAGATCCACGTCGTAGACCACCACTTCAGGCAGGACCTTCGGCGTGCGCTGGGTCTTCTTCACGCCATCGGCGGTCTCGCCCAGAATCGGCGTCATTTCGGAACCCGCATAGGTGGTAGGCACGCAAACCTGCGGCAGATCCGTTCGCAGCGCGATCGCCTTGCCAAGGCCGATCGTCGACCCTCCGCCTACTGCAAGCGTGCAATCGACGCCCAGTTCCGAAACGACCTTCATCGCCTCTTCCGTCACCGAAACAGGCGTGTGCATCATCGCACCGTCGAAGACTCCCGCTGCCTTTGCGCCGAGTCGCTCGGCAACGTCCCGGGCTTGACCGGATTGTTCGCGGGTGGAAAGCACCAGCACCCTGCTACAGCCGAGCCGCTCGATCTCCTCGCCCAGCACGGAGAGCGTGCCCGAGCCGAAGACGACACGTGCGGGCGCGCTCGTATAGACGAACCTCTTCATGTCCGCCCCTTCATGCCTACCGCCACTTTCGGAAGGAACGCGGCAACCCCGCGTATAGCCGGCGGCAGCCGCGATTGTCGCCCTCGCTGAAACGGCGTGCCAAGTGACTTTCTCCTCCGCGCACTCAGAGTACAGTTTCAATATACGCGTTTAATCTGAATTAACGAACGCTTGTCAAGAAAAGAGAGACAAATACGCTCGCCCGCGGCCAACGGTGCCGAATTTCCCGTCCCGCGCATTTTCCCGACGCGGTTCGTGCGTTGCGACAGCCTCGTCATAGTGTTCAGTAGAAATGAACGAGACCAAGCCACTCTCGTCTGCCGGCGCGGACGGGGAGTATGGGAGGAATGGGATCAGTGGGCGACTGTGCAGCTTTGCTGATGCGTTTTGAAGCAGGCCGTTCGGTGGCTTCTCGTGATCTATGGATGTCGGCTACGCCGTTGCGACAGCTATTGGCGGGATGTCTTGCGCCCCCGAGAGGACGGCGCGGCGGCTTGTGCCGACATGTTCAGTGCTACGGCGGCGTGAATGAGCGCTTTCAACGCCTCTTCATCGATCTCGTCGTCCTCATGGATATCGATGGCGCGCCTGGTGTTGCCTTCGAGGCTGGAGTTGAAGAGGCCGGAAGGGTCCTCCAGCAAGGCGCCCCTGGCAAACGTCAGTTTTATTTTGTCTTTATAGGTCTCGCCGGTGCAGATGATGCCGGCGTGCTCCCACACCGGCACGCCCAGCATGTTCGACGGCTTTCGCCATTTCACCGTTTCGACCACTTCCGGGTCGGCCTGCCTGATCAAGGCACGGAGCCGGGAAAGCATCTCGCCACGCCAATCGTCCAGCTCGCGGATTCTTGCATCGATCAGTCGAGAGGGGGATTCCTCGCCTGGCGTTTCGGCGATCATGTTCAGGCCTCCTTGCCGATACACCGCCCGCTGCGCCACCTGGTAGCATACGGCAGCACGAACATGTAGAGGCCGGTGAACAGCAGCAGGAAGAGCGGGAGCAGTGGCGAATAGACCACCCAGGAGGGCGGCTCTCCCAATCCCATGGTGACGAAATTGGCGATGACCGTCAGCGTAAAGACGATCGACAGCCAGCGGTGGAACTGCCTAATCCATATGTTCCAGTTCATGGGAATTTCCTCTGAAATGAGCGGGCAGCCTCAGCTCATCTTCTCCAAGACCTGCTCCAGGGCCGCAAAGAACCTCGGCCACCCGGCCTTGGCACCCCTGTAGTAGGACTGCTGATCCGCCCGGAAGCCTGATTGTTCCATGCGCAGCAGGGTTCCCGTATCCGTAGGTGTGAGCGTCCAGCTGACGACGCTCGTAAGATCCTTCGTATCCCACGTGTAGCACAGCGTCTTGTTCGGCTCGGCTGTCTGCACCCGGCAGTCGACGGTGCCCCAGTCCGCGCTGAGATTGAAACGGTGCCCCACGACGGGACTGAAGTCGTTCTTCATGAGCCACTCTTCGATCAGGTGCGGTTGGGTGAGCGCGCGCCAGATCTTTTCCGGTGGAAAGGGAAACTCACGTTCGACGACGACAGAGAGCGTTTCGGCCGACATTTCCCTCACTGGTCCATCCTTTTAAGCAGATCTTGCAAGCGGTCGAACCGGCTTTCCCAAAACTCGGCCATTTGCTTCGTCCAGTCGATCAGCGGAGAAAGCGCGCCGGGCTCGACGCTATAGTGCGTCTGGCGACCTTCATGACGATCGCGTACCAGCCCCGCCTGTTTCAGGACCTTCAGATGTTTCGAAACGGCAGGCTGCGAGATCCCTGCCCTGGCCGTCAAGGCACTGACTGTCTGATCGCCCTCACGGCACAGCCGCTCGAAGATAGCCCGGCGCGTGGGATCGGCGAGCGCCCTGAAAAGGATATCGGAGGGTTGCGGCATCGATCAATAACCGGTTGACTATTAAATTGATTAATAACCATCGGGATATGTATGTGTCAAGAGTGCAGGAAGGCGGCGGCTCTGCGGTTGGCCCTCCCGACAAGCGACGGCGGCGTTACGAAGGGCGGCACATGGTGCTGCTCATCGAAGGTCCGCAATTTGGCGCCAGTGAGCCGGCTTTCCAGCGAGTTCGAGCACGCCGGGCGGCGACGAAGCTTCCGGTAGAACCCGTTCTGGATCCGTTGGAAGATGAAGGTCGAAAAGGTGGAGATCTGCGCGCCGGGGAAAGGCAACGGCAAGCAAGATCGTCCCGTCTTCGACACGAAAATGCGTATGATTTCCTCGGCCTGCGTCGGGGGCAAGCCTCGTATTTCGCGACGCTTGCACGCACCCCGGTCACATGTCCGGGAATGCATATGACGAGACCCTGTCGGCGATGATCGAGGGCGTGAACGTGCGACTCCATCTCGGTCTTTCGAATGGGAATTTCTGCCAACCTTAGGGTGTCTCCGCTGCATTGGCCTGCGCAGAGCCTCGCCGATGGCCGCCGATCAGCGCATGGGCCAGTTCTGCGGCACCTTGCCGGAGCGTCTCGGTCGTTAGAATCCGTTCTGGATGCGCTGGAAGATGACCGTCGAAAAGGCGGAGATCTGCGCGCCGACAAACGGCCCGGAAAAGGCAACGGCAAGCAGGATCGCCACGATCTTGGGCACGAAGGTAAGTGTGATTTCCTGGACCTGCGTCAGCGCCTGAACGAGCGCGATGCCAATGCCGACCACCATGGCGACGATGACCGCCGGACCCGAGGCGACGAGCACGGTCCAGATGGCATATTGGACGATGTCGAGAGCGTCGGCCTCGTTCACGGCAGCGGCCTTCAGCGGATCACGATCCCGGGACCGACTGCGACCTCCTCGCCGGTCTCGAGTATGGCGACCAGACCGTCTTCAACAAGGCGGACCTCTGCGACTTTTCCCGTGATCTCACCATCGGATGAAGTGATCTCGCGGCCTATCAGGTTCCCCGCCTGCGACAGCGTCGACGACTGGAGGAGCTGATCCAGCTTGGCATTGGTCCGGACTGCCTGCTCGACCTGCGAGAAGGAGGCGAGCTGCGCCATGTAGTCGGTGGAATCCATGGGGTTTGTCGGATCCTGGTTCTTCATCTGCTCGATCAGGAGCCTGAGAAAGGCCTGGTAGTCGACGGTCTGCGGCGCCTGCGCGCTCTGCGCGGCGGTGCTCGGGCCCGCTGCTTGGGTGGGCGATACCTGCATGATTTTTACTCCCCGACCGCGATGGCGCGTGGAGGCTCGTTTCTGCCGCGCTCGCCGTTCATGATTTCTGCCTCGAGCGGATAAAGACGGCGAATAAGCTTCAGCGCTTCGTAAATCTGGCCCTGGCCAACCAGCCGGTCGAGGTCCTTGAGCGAAGCCAGGATACGCTGGTCGGTGAAACACCCCAACAGGCGCGTCAGCGTCTCTCGGAACATGGCGCGCGCCTCTTCCGTGTCGTCCGGCTGCATCAGCATCACCTGCACGATGAAATAGAGCTGGCGCAGCGGGGTGTCAGCGTCTTCCACCTGAAGAACATGCTGTTCGAGCAGGAACTGCACGTCGTTCAGGAACTCCAGCGAGACCTTGCGGTCGGGGCGGATCACCGCGCCGTTGATATAGATCTTCTCGTTCGCCTTGAGCGAGATCTTGAGCGTATTAGTCATTGCATGCCGTCACGGATGATCTGCGATACCTCGATCAGGCCGTCGAAATTGTCCGATCGCCCCTGGCGCACCTCCTCGGCCTCGCGCAGCAGCCAGAGACCGATAGAAATCAGATTCGCGCGCAGCTCTTTCGGCAGCGCGTTGTCGGGGTTGCCGAGGTCTTCCACGAAAACCGTCCACACACGATTCAAGAAGTGTATGGCCTCCACCGCCTCCCTCGACTGGCTCCCCTTTTCTCTCGCGGCGATCAGAAGCTCGATCGAGCGCGAAAGCACCTGGCGCTCGCGGTCCTTGGCGTCGGCCATGGAGTCGGTTTGAATTTCACTGTAGGAGAACTGGTACATCGGTGTTCCGTGTTCTGGTCTTGTCCGCTACGTCAGGTATCTGACGAGGCTGAGCTGCTGGATGCGCGAGGTTAGCGTGTAGGAGATCTCGATCTGCGTCATGAGCTCGTTCACTCGAGTCGCTGCCTCAAACGGGTCGACGCCTTCGAGATCGTTGATGAAGGACTTGAAGAGGTCGATCTGGGAGGAGATGCGGTCGGTGGCATCGCTGACACGGTTTTCGGCGATGCCGGTGCGACCCTGGAGGCCGGCCATGTCCGCAATACCCTCGCCCACGATTTCTGCGGCACGCTGAATCAATGCATCCCTGGCGCTCTCGCTGAGCGGTGCCTTCAGCAAGTCGGAGATTGCAACCGCGGCCATCAGGAGCTTCTTGAAGCCCTCTTCGTTGGCTGTGACAGAGGTTTCCGCTGTCTCGTTGAGCGTGATCCGGCTCACGATCGGCTGGTCGGCCGCGTCGGACCAGTTGTCGGTCCAGTTGGCGCCTTGGAACTGGGCCGCGATCTCGTTGTCCAGGAAGCTGGTGATTTCAGCGGCGGTGATGCTGGCCGCCGCGGGATCAGATTGCGCGAACCCGAAGCGCGCCTGGAAGGCAGCATCGAAAGCAGCCTTGCTGTCGGACGGTGGATTGTCGGTAAATGGCTTAATCGGCTTGGCATCGGTGTTGATGCCGGCGAACAGATATTCGCCATTAAAACTCGTGTTCAGGATGCCGGTCACCGCTTCCAGCGTTCTGACCGCCTCGTGACGCACCACGTCCGTGTCGACCGAGCCGGAGGCTGCTGCTGTCAAAGCGCTGAGCAGATCCTGTGCGTTATCGGTAATCTGGTTCAGAGCCGCCTGGGTGGCTGCCAGCCGATTGGCCGCCAGACTGTTGGAATCGACGAGCCCGCTGAGGCGCTCGATATCACGGTCCATGGAGACTGTGCGGCTGACGCCGGCGCCGAGCTTGACACCGGGATCAGTGACACGGCCGGTAACCGCCTCCTGTCGCTTCTCCGCAAGCTCCGCCTGCATGCGCATGAGCTGGTAGCGCATGACCTGTGCGACTGAGTGCGTTGAAATAAGGGAGGTCTTCATTGCACCAGGCCTATCCGGTCGCAGCCAGCAATGCCGCCAGCATCTCGTCGACCACGCGGATCATGCGCGCGGAAGCCTCGTAAGAATGCTCGAGATCGAGAAGGAGCGACATCTCCTCGTCGACATTAACGCCCGTCGCGTTGGAAAGCGCTGTGGCGGTACGCGTCGAAAGGGCTCCCTTCGCCTCGTTGCCGTACGCGGCGTCCTGGCGCAGGTTTTCCAGCCAGCCGACCGCAGCACTCGTATAGGTGCCGAGGCTCGCGCTGACCTCGAGGCCGGCAGCCGGGTCGAAGTTCATCGGCTCGTCCAGCTTCTCGCCATAGGTCCGCAGAAGCTCCGAATAGGAGGCTGCGGCAGGTGGACCGTTGTGTACGTAGGCGGCACCGTTGGCACCGCCATCGCGCAACCGCATGGGGTCGCCGCCCTGGCTGGAATCCATCGCCGGATTGATGCTGATTTCTGCTCCAAGCCCGTCGACCAGCGTGCCATCGGCAGGGATCGCAGGCCCCCCGGACCAGGTAAAGAGACCCGCCGCATCCGGCTGTGTGCCAGAAGGGTCGGTCTCGGCGAAGACGGCGATCAGCCCGCGCGCGATCTCGTCGATCTGGCGCTGCATGGCTGGCGCCACCTCGTCGCGAAGCTGGAGCTGCGCGGCGATCGAGCCCGAAGCGGTAGTGTTTCCGCCGCTGCCGCCCTTGAGCGCCACGCCGTCGATATAGACCGAGTTGCCGCCCTTGCCTGCGCTGAAGACGGCGGTCGGCTCGAAGGTGACCGGTCGCGGCACCGTCTCGAACAACACCGCGCCGGCCGTCGTCGTCAGCATCACGTCGTTGTCGGCGCGCTTGATGGTAGAGACCGGCACGTATTCGGCGATCTTCTTCAGAAGCGCGTCGCGCCGGTCGAGTGCGTCCGATACGTCGCGGCCCGCGCGCGTGCCCGAGATGATCTCGTTGTTGACCTCTTTGAAGTCGGCCAGCAGACCGTTGAGCTTGTCGACAGAGGCGGCGATCTGCTGGTCGGTGTCGCGCCGGAACGACTGGATCGCCGCACTGCCTTGATTGAGGCTGCGCACCATCTGCCGCGCGGCCTCTACCGCGCTTTCGGCGAGCGTGCTGTTGGAAGGGGAGGCGGCGTAGAGCTGCAGCGCCTCCTGTAATTTGCCAAGCATGACGGCGGCAGAATTGGCATTGTCGACGCCGTTGACGTCGAGCTGCAGCGAGTCCAAGCCCGCCGAAACCATCTTCTGCCCCTGCCAGGACGAGATCGCCTGCAGGTTCTGGCGGAAAAGCACTTCGTTCGTCGCCCGGCGGATTTCCGCCACGCGGGCGCCCGGCGCCATGCTGGCCAGCACCGCGCTACGCCGCGCATAGTCCGGGTTCGACGCCTCCGACAGGTTCCGGGAGACGATGCTCGTCTGCCGCGAGGTGTTGAAAAGTGCGGACTGTGCGATGCTCAGTGCGGAAGTCAGAGACATAGGACCATGATCCCGGGCGTGCGCCATCACTTACCTTTTCAGGTTCACCAGAAGATCCATGAGCTCCGAGCCGGTCTGGAAGACCTTCGAGTTGGCGGTATAATTACGCTGGGCTTGGATCATGTCCGTCAGCTCCTGCGCGATATCGACATTCGAGTTCTCCAATGCGCCGGAGACCATCTGCCCCATCCCGCCCTCGCCGGCAAAGCCGATGCGCACACCACCCGATGACGCGCTCTCGGCGAAGACGTTTCCGGACAACTTCTGCAGATTGTCCGGGCTCGGCACGTCGGCAAGCGGAACGCGGTAAAGCGCGCGGAACGAGCCGTCGTCGTACTGCGCATAGACCGTACCGTCTCCGGCGATCTCGACCCTGTCGATCGCGCTCGGCGGGTTGCCATCGACATCCGCGCCGAAGACTGTGAAATCGGCGGAAAGCTCGCTCATGGCTGACAGATCGAGCGTCAGCGTCTGCCCGCCGGGTACCGATATGGCGACGTTGGTGTCGCTCGTGCCTGCCAGCTTGCCGTTGGACGAGTCGAATTCGAGTTCCGCTGTCCCCAACGGGGGTGAACCGGGTGTGCCATACGGGAAGGGGCCACCGGGGGTCGCCTCGTCCCGATCGAAGACGGCGACATCCCACCTATTGGCCCCGGTCTTGGTAAAATAGACGTCGAGCAGCTTCTGCCCGCCGGTATTGTCATAGACGACGAGCGAGGTCTTGGCAGAGTATTGCGATGTGGCCGAATTGTCCGAGGGTGAATCGGCTGTAACAACTGCCGCGTCCTCGGGCAGATTTGCGGAAAGATAGCCGGTCGCCGAAGGCGATGCCGTGAGCGCGCTCTGCCCGATGACGACCGGCTCCAGCCCGTCGTAGCCGTTTGCGGTCGCCGCCGGTATGCCGTTGGCGTAGCTGTATCCCATCAGCGTGTAGCCCGCAGCGTTTACGAGCTTGCCCTGCCCGTCCGGCACAAAGGAGCCGGCGCGCGTCAGGAAGGGCTGACCACTGGAATCCTGCACGATGAAGAAGCCGCTGCCGCTGATGGCGAGGTCGGTCGTCGAGGTGGTGTATTGCAGCACGCCCTGGCTCGAGATGGCCGTGCGCACTGCGGTCGTCACACCGCCCGAATTGTAGGAGCCCGCGGTGCTGGGCACGACCAGCGAGGAGAATTCCGTACTGGAGCGCTTGTAGCCGCTGGTGCTGGAATTGGCGATGTTGTCAGCCACCGTCGACAAACGGTTGGCTTGGGCAGACATGCCGGACACGCCGGTACGCATCATGCCGTATAGGCTCATCGGGCTTCTCCTCGTATTCCACGCCGATGCCGACGATCGTAGTGTCCGGGACTTGCGTGAAACTGTCGGCGGGAAGAGCCGGGCTGCCCTGGCATCACGTCTGCGGGCACCTCACGCAATCAGCCGGTATCCGAGATAACGTTTGGACTCGATCGGATCGAAGCCAAGTCTTTCGCGCAATTTCTTGCGCAGCTTGCTGAT
>DASVDU010000229.1:0-6443 GCA_036380915.1 Hyphomicrobiaceae bacterium
CCGTGGCGCCATGGCCGGGATGGATCACGGCTCCGCGGGAGCAGCCGGACATAGCGGCATGAGCACGCGCGATCCTGCTAACGCGCCCGCGGACATGAAGGTCGGCGTGGGCGTGGACATGATCGCTCCGATGCCACAGGACCGCACCGGCCATCCGGGGCTCGGTCTCGAGAACGTCGGCCACAGGGTGTTGACGTATCGCGATCTCGTTTCGCTCGCCCCTAATCCGGATCCGCGCCCACCGTCGCGATCGCTCGAAATTCACCTCACTGGCAACATGGAGCGCTTCATGTGGTCGTTCGACGGGAGGAAGTTCAGTGAGCTCGTGGAGCCGATCCGGTTCGCGCGCAACGAGCGCGTGCGCGTCACGCTCGTCAACGACACGATGATGCAGCACCCGATCCACCTGCACGGTCACTTCTTCGAAGTCGTCAACGGAAACCCTGGGAATCATCCCCTCAAGCATACGGTCAACGTACTTCCCGGTAGCAGCGTCACGTTCGACTTGACCGCCGATGCGCCGGGCGATTGGGCCTTTCACTGCCATCTGCTCTTCCACATGCACGCGGGCATGTTCAACGTCGTCACGGTCCGCCCGCTTGACGGAGAAGTGACATGAAGGCTTTCCTGATCGCATTGCCCATTTGGGCAACGGGAGCTTCGGTCCTTGCCCAACCACATCAGGGCCATACCGAAGACGAGCGACGCGTCGGATCCGACGCTGCGCCGACGGCTTCGCCTCCGCCTTCTGCCCCGGCGTCTGGACCCGGCCAACACACGGGTCACGGTGAAAGGCCACAGGCGGATCACGCTGAAACGTCGCCCGCGCAGGCCGGCGCGGCCGATGAGCACGCAGGTCATTCTGAGACCGCCGACTCCGAGACTCCGACCGAAGCTCATCCGGAACACGACGCGGTTGCGTCCGAACCGGATGCTGAACCGTCTCGGGCCGACCCGCATGCAGCACACGAAGCCGCTCCGGCGGACACGGCTCCGACACCGCCTGAAGCGCCGCCGCCCCCAGCCGCGTTCGAGGGACCGCGGCACGCCGCCGAGACGGTCTTCGATCCGGCCGTGATGGCCTCCGCTCGAGAGCTGCTTCGTGCCGAGCAAGGCGCTATGAGGACGTACAGGCTGTTGGCCGATCAACTGGAGGCGCGCCGACGCGATGGCCGGAGCGGCTACCTGTGGGATGCACAGGGCTGGTACGGCGGCGACATCAACAAGCTTTGGATTAAGACTGAGGGCGAGGACGCGTCCGGCGAGGAGTCGGAAGAAGCAGAGATTCAGGCGCTGTGGAGCCGGGCCGTGACGCCTTGGTTCGACTTTCAGGCGGGTGTTCGTTACGACCTCGAGTCGGCCCCGGAGCGCCGCCATCTGGTCGTGGGGATGCAGGGTCTCGTGCCTTACTTTTTCGAGATCGACGGTGCGGCGTTTTTTTCCGACGAAGGAGATATCACGGCACAGCTCGAAGCCGAATACGATCAATTCATCACGCAGAGGTTGATTCTGCAACCGCGCATCGAACTCGACCTGGCGGCACAGGACATTCCGGAGCTCGGGATCGGCTCGGGGCTTTCGTCGGCGGAGTTTGGACTGCGCCTTCGCTATGAGTTCGCGCGGGAGCTGGCACCCTATGTCGGCATCGAGTACGAGCGCGCCGTCGGCGGCACGGCGGACTTCGTACGAGCCGAAGGCGAGGAAGTTGGAGAATGGAGTGTTCTGCTCGGAGTAAGAGCGTGGTTCTAGCGTTCCCTTGAAGGAGACTGAGATGAAGAGCTTGATTTGCGTAGCTGCGTTGTTGGTTATGACGAGTGGCGTTGCCTACGCGCACGCCGAGTTGTCCGGCTCCATGCCGGCCGACCAAGCCGTGCTCGAAGCGGCGCCGAAGGAGCTGATGCTGCATTTCACCGAAGAGGTCAGATTGACCACGCTGTCGATTCGAGCGCCGGGCGGCGAAAAGCAGGATCTCGGGCCGCTCCCGGCGTCGATGGGCCGCGATTTTACGGTAGCCGCGCCGTCGCTCGAGGCCGGCGACTATGTCGTGAGCTGGCGTGCGCTGTCGGAGGACACGCACGTGATGACCGGTGAGTTCAAGTTCACGGTTCAAGGCGGCAACGCATCGCATGCGCAGCACTCGGCTCATTGAGCCGAGGAGGCGCTTCGGCCGGGCCGGCATGCGTGGACGGCCGCGTGCCAGAACGGTCTCTGCATCGTCAGCCACGGTGATCGGTCACCGTGGCTGACGCGCTCGCAATCAGCCTGCGGGCGCTGAGTTTCATCGCCGCGCTCCAGGCGGCCGGCGCGCCTCTGTTCCTTTGGCTCTTCGCTGATCGCATCGGCGAGGCCAGGCGGCCGATCGCCGTGCTCGCGCGCCGCTCTGCCGTTGCAGGGTTGCTGTTGGCCGTCGGTCATCAGCTCGTCGAGCCGGCGCGAGTGGTTGGTGCGCTCGCTGGCATCGGGGACGGCGCGATGCAGGCACTCCTGCTCGCTTCGGATGCGGGGACGGCAACGATCGTGCGCGTGTTCGGGCTTGCGCTGATCGCATTCGCCAGTCTGTCGAGGCGCTTCGGTGCGGCTGCGGCAGTCGCCGGCGGAACGCTGATCGTGACTTCGTTCACGTTCATGGGTCACACGGCGGCGAGCGATTTACGGTGGCTGTTGATCGTTCTGCTGATACTGCACCTGCTGATCGTCGCGCTTTGGTTCGGTTCCCTGCTGCCGCTCTATCTTGCCGGCAAGTATGAGGACATTCGCACGAATGGTGCGCTCGTTAGGCGGTTCTCGGCGCTCGCGATCCGGCTCGTTCCGGTGATCTTCCTCGCGGGGCTCGGGATAGCAGTCGTGCTCGTGCCGGGCCTCGCGAGCCTCGGAACGCCCTACGGGACGCTGTTGCTCAGCAAGATCGGCGGATTCGCGCTGCTGATGGGACTTGCCGCACTCAACAAATGGCGGCTCGGTCCGGCGATCGAAGGAGGAGATTCCGGCGCTCTTCGCGCTCTTCAGCGGTCGGTGCTGGCCGAATGGGTATTGATCGCGGCTGTATTGGCCGCAACCGCGACAATGACGGCGTTGTTCGCGCCGACGGCGCACTAGCGAAACGCCATGTCCAATTGCAAGCCGAGACTCGCGCAGCAATGACCAACAAAGCGTTCAGGTGGTCGAGAGCCTTACATGCCTGGGGCGGCGCGACTTTGGCTCTGCTGGTGCTGCTCAACACCGCGACGGGCACGCTGCTGGTCTGGAAGAACGAGTACGTCCGGCTGACTGTTCCGGAGGCCAGGGTAGAGTTCGAGCCCACGGCGGCGGCTCTCGCAAGGATCGCATCGGCCGTCGAGGCGCAGTTCGACAATGACGAAATCCTCCTCATCCAGTTTGGGACGCAGCAGTTTCCTCTGACCAAGATCACTCTGACCGACGCGCGCTACGCCTACTGCGACATCAGAGGCAATATTGTGGACGAGTGGGTGCAGAACGAGCGCTTCGAGGAATGGCTGTACGACCTGCACCATCGTCTGCTGCTCGAGAACACCGGGTTGACCATCGTCGGCCTCATGGGTCTTGCACTGATCATTCTGGTAGTCGCCGGCGTGATTTCATTTTGGCCTTTGCGCAGGGCGTTTCCCCGAGGCCTATGGCCGAAAAGCATCGCGCGACCGCATCTGCTCAACGCGCATCGCAACGTCGGCATCATCGAGGCATTGCCGTTTCTCTTGATGCTGGTGACCGGCGTCGTGCTGGCTTTTCCAGAGCAGGCAGAGAAATTGCTGTTGGAATCCGTCAGGAGCAGCGAGGAGTACGGCGCGGGATTCGCGGAGAAGGTCGATGCGATCTCCGGCGGCAATTCGGGCGACTGGCTGCCGGCGATGCGAAGGGCGCTCGCCACTTTTCCGGGTGCGAAGATTCGTTCGGCTCAGGTGCCGAATACGTTCTCACCGTACCGCATCATCGGACTGCAACAGTCCGGTGGACTGCATCCCCAGGGTCTCAGCAAGGTCTATATTGATGCCGAAGGCGGCTATATGGACGTTAGAATTGATGACACGAAACTGCCGCTCGTGGAGCGCCTGTACAGCGCCAGCTACCCATTGCATACCGGCAAGGTGGATAGTATGTCGTACAAACTGTTTCTCACGGTCAGCGGCCTGCTGGTCTCGGCCCTAAGTGTGCTCGGACTCGTATGCTTCATCGGAAAGGTGAAACGGCAACGAGGGGCGGCGCCTGATGGCATCTAGCCGGAGCTGCGGGACGCGGTCTCGTCATCGAGCGGCCGGACAGTGACGACGTTGAACATGCCCGCGTGCATGTGAAAGTTGAGGTGGCAGTGAAAGGCCCAATCGCCCGGGGCGTCGGCCGTCAAGTCGAAGCTGATCTTGCTTCCTGGCAAGACGTTGACAGTGTGCTTTCTTGGGTAACGGCCGGAATGCCCGTTCACCACTTCGAAGAAATGGCCGTGCAGGTGGATCGGGTGCTGCATCATCGTGTCGTTGACGAGCGTCACGCGCACGCGCTCGTTGCGCGCGAACCGGATCGGCTCGACGATCTCACTGAACTTCCTCCCGTCGAACGACCACATGAAGCGCTCCATGTTGCCGGTCAGGTGGATCTCCATGGAGCGTGAAGGCGGTCTCGTATCAGGGTTCGGGTCGAGCGCGACGAGGTCGGTGTAGACCAGTACCTTGTGGCCGACGTTTTCGAGCCCGAGGCCTGGTTTCCCCGCGGCATCCTGTGGATTCATGGCGATCATGTCCACGCCGACGCCAACCTTCATGTCCGGCCGCGCGAGCGATTCGTCGCGCATCTTCATGCCGCGCATACTCATAGCGCCGCTGCCGTCGCTCCCGCCGTGATCCATCGCGGCTCCGGCTTGCTGCTGCGCGTCGGTCATTGATCCATCGGCCATGCTCGCCATCGACTCATGGCCCATTGCAGCCATGCCCATGTCATCCATCCCGAGGGTCGGACGGGGACGGAGCGGCGGCACTTCGGCCGCCATCCCCATGCGCGGTGCGAGTGTCCCGCGACCCATGCCGGAGCGGTCGACGGATTCGGCAACGAGGGTAAACGCACGATCTTCCATGGGTTGGACGATCACGTCGTACGTTTCGGCAACGGAGATCTGGAATTCATCCACGGTCACCGGCCGCACGTTGTTGCCGTCCGCCTGCACCACAATCATAGGCAGCCCCGGAATGCGCACATTGAAGATGGACATCGCCGCCGAATTGATGAAGCGCAGCCGCACCCGCTCCCCGGGTCGAAACAGCCCTGTCCAGTTCTCGTTCGGGCCGTGGCCGTTGACGAGGTAGGTGTAAGTGGAGCCTGTGACGTCAGCGATGTCCGTAGGCTGCATGCGCATTCGGCCCCACATTAGCCGGTTCTCGAGGGGCATGCTCTGCTCGGGATCTCCTTCCCTCAGCAGGCCTGCGAGGGTTTGCCGTTGGAAATTGAAGTACTCAGCGCCGGCCTTCTTGAGCTTCGCAACGATTTCATGCGGGCGCAGGAAGCTCCAGTCTGCTAGCACGATGACGTGCTCGCGGTCGTATTCCACGGGATCAGCATCCCTGGGATCGAAAATCAACGGCCCGTATTGCCCGAGCGACTCGTGAAAGCCGGAGTGGCTGTGATACCAGAAGGTGCCGGGATGCCGAATCGGGAACTCGTAGATGAAAGTTTCGCCGGGACGGATACCCGGGAAGCTAACCCCCGGTACTCCGTCCATCGTGAAGGGGACCAAGACGCCGTGCCAATGAATCGATGCGTCCTCATCGAGCGTGTTCGTAACGGCGATTCGAACGGTCTGGCCTTCCCTGAGTCGGATCAGCGGGGCAGGGACCGTTCCGTTCATCGTGACCGCCTCACCCGTGCGGCCGCCGAGCGTAAACGGACTGCGGCCGATCGTCAGGTCGATCTGCTCTCCCGAGAGCGTTTGCATGTCGGGTGCGATTCCCGGTGTGCCGTTGCGTGCCCAGGCGGGGAGCAAGGGGGCGAGCACGGCCGACCCTCCGAGCGTGACGCCTCCCACGATCAAAGTGCGGCGGCCGACCATGAGCAGTTCCTCCCTGCAATCAGGAGTGGTGGCGGTCAAGCTCCGTGTCGATATGCGGGTCGCCGTCGGCGCCCGTAGTGACTGACTGTCTGCCGACAGTCAGAGAACGACCGATCCGGCGGAGCATCTCGCTCGTCCGGGGATAAGCAATTGTCGTTCCAGATGGGGATTTGCCGTTCAACGAGAGCCGGAGCAGAGGTTCAGCCGCAGCGCCATCAACGCCCGCTTGACCTTCCCATCATGGAAAGGTGGATCATTCACGGTACCGATTCCCGGGTACGGCGCATCATCAAACGTGGGAGCCGAACATGAGGCAGACGAGCAGGATACCTTCCCGAGTCGAGCTCGAGGTGGCGAAAGGTATTGGGACGCATAGCATCGGCGAGGCGGCCGA
>DASVDU010000230.1:0-4729 GCA_036380915.1 Hyphomicrobiaceae bacterium
ATCATGTCGGCCTCCTTTGCAGACTCACACGTGCACTAGCGTGCCCTCGTCTTCGCCGAGAACAACGCGCCTCAGCGCGCCTTTCTTGAAGATACTGAAAACGTTGATCGGGAGCTTCTGGTCGCGACAGAGCGTGAGCGCAGTCGCATCCATTACCTTGAGATTTCGCGCGATCGCCTCGTCGAAGCTGATTCGGCCATATCGCTTTGCCGAGGGATCCTTCTTCGGATCGGCGGTGTAGACGCCGTCCACCTTGGTCGCCTTGATAACGATTTCCGCTCCCATCTCGCTTCCGCGCAAGGCGGCCGCCGTGTCGGTAGTGAAGAACGGATTACCGGTGCCCGCCGCGAAAATCACGATCTTGCCTTCTTCCAGGTAACGAATCGCCTTGCCCCGGATGTACGGCTCGACGATTTGCTCAACATGCAGCGCGGACTGAACTCTGCTCGCCAGCCCGGCGTGGCGCATGGCATCCTGCAATGCCAGCGCGTTCATGACAGTGGCGAGCATTCCCATGTAATCCGCGGTAGCGCGATCCATACCCGAGGCACCCGGCGCAACGCCGCGGAAGATGTTGCCGCCACCGATGACGACCCCGATTTCTACGCCCAGACCGGCCACTTGCGCGATCTCGGCGACAATACTTTCGATCGTCTGGCGGTTGATCCCGTAAGGATCGCTCCCCATCAGCGCTTCGCCGGACAGTTTGAGCAGGATGCGCTTATAGCTGGGTACCAAGGCTCTGATTCTCCGGCGCGGTGGCTATGTCTGGCTAGCGTGCCAGTCCCGCCTGTGCCTGGACTTCCGCCGCGAAGTCATTCGTCTTTCGTTCGATCCCTTCTCCAACCACGATATACCTGTACCCTTGCACCTTGGCTTTGTGAGTGCCCAGCATCTTCTCGATGCTCTGCTTGTCGTCCTTTACGAAGGGCTGTCCGAGCAAGGCAATCTCGTTGAGGAATTTGTTGACCCCGCCTTCCACCATCTTGGCCACGATTCCATCCGGTTTGCCGGATTCTTTGGCTCTCGCCGTCAGGATCTCGCGCTCGCGGGCGATCACATCCGCCGGCACGTCGGTCTTGGCGAGATAGGCCGGCTTGGCGAACGCAATATGCATCGCGAGATCCTTACCGACCTGTTCCGAACCTTCGTAGTCGACGATGACGCCAATCTTGGCGCCATGCAGATAGAGCGCTAGGCGTGACGCGGTCTGAAGCCGCTCAAACCGGCGAATAGAGATGTTTTCGCCGATCTTTTGTACCAAGCTTTGCCTGCGCTCCTCTACCTTTGCGCCATCGAGAACAAGCGACGCCAGCGCTTCGACGTCCCTTGGATCCGCCCTCGCTACCAGCTCTGCCACTCCGTTGGCGAAAGACAGGAAATCCTCGTTCTTCGCCACGAAGTCCGTTTCGCAGTTGATCTCCACCAGCGCCGCCAAACGGGCATCCGCGGAAATGAACGCACCCACGACGCCTTCCGCCGCAATTCGCCCCGCCGCCTTGCTCGCCTTGGCCCCGCTCCTTATGCGCAAAAGCTCTTCCGCTTTGCGCAGGTCGCCCCTGGCTTCGCTGAGCGCCTTCTTGCACTCCATCATTCCGAGCCCAGTCATTTCCCGGAGTTCTTTCACCAGGCTTGCGGTGATCTCTGCCATTGCTCGCTGCTCCTTGCCAGGGGCTGCCAAGCCCCGTATCGGTCGAATTCACATTTCAGGTTGAAAAAAGGGGCCATCGGCCCCCTTTTCATGCCCCGGGCTACGCCCGCATCATTGCTCGCTTGCGTCGTCGTCCACTTCGACGAATTCGTCGCGCGACGCCTCGACAATCTCTTCCACGGATTGAGAGCGTCCTTCGAGGACGGCATCGGCGACTCCCCGTGCATACAGCCTGATCGCGCGGCTGGAATCGTCGTTGCCCGGAATGACGTAGTCGATCCCTTCCGGCGAATGATTGGTATCGACCACCCCCACGACGGGAATGCCGAGTTTCACCGCCTCCGCGATCGCGCCCTTTTGATAGCCCACGTCGATCACGAACAACGCGTCAGGCAGGCTCCCCAAATCCTTGATCCCGCCCAGAGAGCGATTGAGTTTTTCCAGTTCTCGCTGCAGCCCCAGCGCTTCCTTCTTGGACATCCGCTCGAAGGTGCCGTCCTGCGCCATTTGCTCCATCTCCTTCAAGCGCTTGATCGACTGCTTGACGGTCTTGAAGTTCGTCAGCATCCCGCCGAGCCAACGGTGATCGACGAAAGGCATGCCGCAGCGAATCGCCTCCTCTCGGATGATTTCGCGCGCCTGACGCTTGGTGCCGACGAACAGCAAATTGCCCTTGTTGGCCGCCAGACGCCGGATGTACTTGAGCGCGTCCTGGTACATTGCCAGGGTCGTCTCAAGATTGATGATGTGGATCTTGTTGCGATGCCCGAAGATGAATGGCGCCATCTTCGGGTTCCAGTATCGAGTTTGGTGCCCAAAATGGACGCCCGCCTCGAGCATTTGACGCATGGTCACTGACACAATTTGCTCCTTTAGGGTTAAGTCTGCCGCGCGGCCGAACTGTCGACCCGGCAAGAGCCGGGCACCCTAACCAGCCGGGCAGGAAATTTGGTCATGGCACTCCTCTTCGAAGCGACCCCGACCAGCCTAAAATTCTAGCATAATCAGGTATCAACACTCAATAGAATTGCCTCTCAAGAGCGATTCTCGTATCCTCAACCCCTTTTGCCAGCCCATGGCCGTTACGCGTAAGACCCCCGACGAGATAGCGAAGATGCGGGTCGCCGGACGTCTGGCTTCCGAGGTACTGGATTTCATCGCGCCACACGTACGCCACGGGGTGTCGACGGGCAAACTCGATGCCCTGTGCCATGACTACATGGTCAAGGTCCAAGACACCGTCCCCGCGCCGCTGAACTACGCGCCACCCGGGTACAAGCCCTACCCCAAGTCGATCTGCACTTCGGTGAACCATCAGGTCTGCCACGGCATTCCGGGCGACCGTGTGCTCAAGAGCGGCGATATCCTGAACATCGACGTGACGGTCATTAAGGATGGATTCCACGGCGACTCGAGCCGCATGTTCTACGTCGGGGAGCCTGGCGTCCAGGCGCGTCGGCTGGTCGAAGTCACATACGAATGCATGTGGCTCGGGATCATGCAGGTGCGCCCGGGCGGCCGCCTCGGCGACGTTGGCGCGGCCATCCAGGCAAACGCTGAGCAGAACGGCTTCTCGGTCGTGCGAGAGTTCTGTGGTCACGGCATCGGGCGCAATTTTCACGAGGATCCACAGGTTCTGCATTACGGCAAGCCGGGCACCGGGCTGGTACTCGAGCCGGGAATGACCTTTACGGTCGAACCAATGATCAACGCCGGAAAGGCGGCGATCCGCGAGCTGGCCGACGGCTGGACGATCGTGACCAAAGATCACAGCCTCTCCGCTCAGTGGGAACACACCGTACTCGTCACCGAGTCGGGATACCAGGTACTGACGGTGTCGTCGAACTCTCCGCCGCCCCCCGCCTTCGCGGCGTAGACGATGGCTGCAACGCAGCCCGCCCGACCCGGCACGACCGTCTCGCAGATTCGCGCGCAACTGCAGGCTGCGCGCGGCGCCCTGCGCGAAGCCTACCTGCGGCGAGCGCGGCCGCACGCCCTTCTGCGCGGCCACTCCAACCTCGTCGATCGCATCATCAAGGCGATATGGCGCGAATCGCAGCCTGCTGCAGGCGCTGCGCTGCTGGCCACCGGCGGATATGGCCGCGCGGAGCTGTTCCCGTTCTCCGATATCGACGTTCTGATCCTGTTGGCAAGGGAACCGTCGTCCGATGAGCGTTCTCGGCTCGAGTTTCTCGTCGGGCAGCTATGGGATGTCGGACTGGAGGTCGGTCACAGCGTTCGCACCATTGCGGCCTGCTTGGCGGCGGCGGAAGCCGACATCACGGTGCGCACAACCCTGCTTGAAGCACGCTTCCTCGCAGGTAGCCGAACGCTGCATCGCAAGCTCGAGGCGGCCCTTCACCAGGCACTCGACCCGGCCTCGTTCTATAAGGCGAAGAAGCTCGAGCAGGAACAGCGCCATGCCAAGCACCAGGACACTCCGTATTCCCTCGAGCCGAATCTGAAGGAGGCGCCTGGCGGGCTGCGCGACCTGCATGTCATTCAGTGGATCGCCAGGGCAGCGGGTATCGGAAGCGGCTGGCGCGACCTCGAGACCAGCGGTCTGATCCAGCACGACGAGATGCGCCAGCTGTCTCGCAGCGAATCCGTGCTGCAGAATTTGCGAATTCGCTTGCACTATCTCGCGGGACGACGGGAAGACCGGCTCGTGTTCGATCTTCAAAACGCGCTCGCCGATCAGCTCGGCGATTCGGAAACGCCGACGCGCCGCGCCAGCGAAGTGATGATGCAGCGCTACTACCGTACGGCGAAAACGATAACCCAGCTGAATACAATCCTGATGCAGAACTTGGGTGCCCGCCTTTTCCCAAAGTCCGAGGTGGAATTGCAGCCGCTGAACGAACGCTTCCGTGCCCGCGGCGAATTGCTCGAAGCCTGCGACGAAGAATTGTTCGAGCGCGAGCCGCTCGCAGTGCTCGAAAGCTTCCTCCTAATGCAGCAGCATCACGAGCTCCAAGGCATGACTGCGCCCACGCTGCGGGCGCTTTGGCGCGGGCGGCGTCGCATAGATTCCCGGTTCCGGCGCGATCCGGTTGCCCGGCTGATGTTTCTACAGGT
>DASVDU010000231.1:0-8743 GCA_036380915.1 Hyphomicrobiaceae bacterium
CAAGCCGTTTCGTCATATCCATGGCTAAGCCTCCTTGGTTGATTCCCATCCGTATTGTTCCGCCCGGGCCGCCGGCGCCGTGCGTTCGGCCCCGCTCCGGGCAAAGCGCCGCGCCACCATGCCCGCCGCCAAAGGCAGCGCGACAGTGATCACGATCATGACCGTGCCCAGCGCGTTGATCTCCGGACTGATCGAATTCCTCAGCATGGCGAAGATCTGGGTCGGCACCGTCTCGGTGCCGGCGGACTTCCAGAACAGCGTCGCGGTGACGTCGTCGAAGCTGATGGTGAAGGCGAACAGCATGCCAGCGAGCACGGCGGGCATCAGCAACGGCAGAGTCACCTCGAGAAAGGTCTGAAGACGGTTGGCGCCGAGCGACCGCGCCGCCTCCTCGTATTCGGGCCGGATCCCCGCGAGCCGGGCCTGGACCACCAGCAGCACGAAGGGAAGCGTGATGATGACGTGCCCCATCATCAGGAGCGCGAAGCTCCGCGGCATGGCGAGCCAGCGCAGGAACAGCAGAAGCGCGACGCCCAGCACCACCTCCGGCACCAAGATCGGCGCGATCAGCGCCGTGGTGACGAGGTTCTTGCCGGGAAAGTCGTAGCGCACGATCGCCAGGGCCGCCGGAATGCCGATCGCCGTGGCGATCACCGAGGTCAGGGCGCCCAGCAGCATCGAGGTCTGGAAGGCCCGAACGATCGCCTCGTTATGCGCGAGCTCCACGAACCAGCGCAGGCTGAAATGCTCGATCGGGAAGGAGCCGAAGCGGCTCTCGGCGAAGGACAGCAGAACGACCACCGCGATCGGCACGAACAGGAAGATGTAGACCAGCAGCGTGACGATGCGGACCAGGGTCCAGCCGGACAGCAGCCTGCTCATCCCGCGCCCCTCACCGGAAGCTCTTGGCGAGCTGCTTCAGCCCGACATAGCGGTTGTAGATCGCAACCAGCAGGCCGAGCATGACCAGAAGCGCGATGGACAAGGCCGAGCCCAGCGGCCAGTCGAGCTGTATGATCACCGCCTCGTAGATCAGGTTGGCGAACATCGCCTGGCGCGGCCCGCCCAGGATCAGCGGCGTGATGTAGCTCCCCGCGCCCAGCACGAAGCACAGCAGCGACCCGGCCGCCAGCCCCGGCAACGACATCGGCAGCGTTACCTCGCGAAAGGCCTGCCACGGCGTGCAGCCCAGCGTGCGCGCCGCCGCCTCGAGGTTTCGATCGATGCCCTCCAGGCTGACATAGATGTTGAGGATCATGAAGGGCAGCAGGTAGTGGGCCAGCCCCAGGATCACCGACTGCTCGTTGTAGAGGAACTGCACGGGCTCATCGATGAGCCCGAGGCCGAGAAGGGCCGAGTTCACCGCTCCCGACGCTCCCAGGATGTTGATCCAGGACAGCGTCCGGATGATGTAGCTGATCCAGAACGGCAGCATCAGCAACAGGATCAGCAGGGTCTTGTCGCGGACCTTCGTGCGGGCGAGGAAAAAGGCCGGAAAATAGCCGACAAGGGCGCAGACCGCCGTGGTGATCAGCGCGATCCTGAAGGTCTGCAGCAGGATCGCCCGGTAGAACGGGTCGGTCAGCACCTCCCGCCAGTTGTCGAGATAGAAGCCGGCCTGATCGGCGCCCGTCGCGCTGCGCAGCCAGAACGAATAGACGAGGATGAAGCAGGTCGGCGCGACCAGCAGGAATGCCACCGAGCTCAGCGCCGGCGTCATCATCAGCCATGGCCGAGGATTACCGGCCGATGTCGTGTCCGCCGATCCCGCGTCGATCGTCACGTCCGCCATTCATCTGCCGCCCTGCTGCGCCGCCGGCGCGATGGACGCTCCCTTTTGACCGATTAGGGCGCAGGGCTGGACATTGCGCAAATAGATATGAAGAATATTGGGTATAGCCTCGTATTATGATTGGTTCGTTGCGTGCCGACCGATGACCTGCCAACCGACGACCTGACGAAAGCGACACTCGCCACGACGCCGGCCGCGACATCGGCCCCGACATCAGCCACGGGCACGCTGGAGCGGATCACCCGCGAGCTGGACTGGAACCTGCTGCGGACCTTCATGGTGATCGTGCAGGAGGGGGGAATCACCCGCGCGGCCAACCGGCTGCTGCTGCGCCAGCCGACGGTGAGCAACGCCTTGAAGCGGCTGGAGCGGCAACTCGGCCATCGGCTGATCCTCCGCGGCCCGGCCCGGTTCCAGCTCACCGAGCATGGCGAGCTGCTGTACCGGGAATCCGTCGAGATCTACGGCAATATCTCGCGTTTGGCCGTCGTGCTGCGCGAGGTGAAGGAGGAGATTTCAGGACATGTGGCCATCACGATGGCCAGTCATGTGACCACGCCCATCTTCGACGAGGTTCTGGCGGCCTTTCGCGATGCCCACCCGAAAGTCACCTATACCATCGACATCGCAACCAGCAGGGATGTCGTGCAGGCGGTGCTCCAGAAGACCAGCACGCTCGGCATCTGCCTCGTCCACCGGCACAATCCGCGGCTCCGCTACCAGCACATCTATCGCGAGCATTTCGGTTTCTTCTGCGGCCCACGCCATCGGTTCTTCGGCCGCGCCGACTTGACGATGCGGGACCTGCGCGGCGAGCCGCTCGTCTCCTTCAAGACGGACCGCACCACGGACGCGCTGCGTCCGGTCGCGCTCCTGCGCGCCGCGGAAAATTTCGAGGATCGGATCGTCGGCACATCGAGCCATCTGGAGGAGGTCAGACGGATGATCGTCGCCGGCCTCGGGATCGGGCCGCTGCCGATCCATGTCGTCGACCGCGACGTCCGCGACGGGCTGCTGTGGCGCCTGCCGCCGTTCGAGAACCCGCCGGCGATCGACGTCTTCCTGGTCACCAATCCCCTGGTCCATCTGAGCCGGGCCGAGCAGCACTTCGTCGACACCCTGACGGCACGCATCGAGGCGACCCCGTTCGGCGAGCGCGTCTTCCCATCCGAGTTTGCCTGAAGGGTCCAGCGCGCCCGCTTCGATCAATCGGCTCGATCAATCGACTGGGGTCAGTTCCTCGATCAGCTGATCGGTGGTTCGCTGCCGGCAATAGCCCTTGATCGCCCGCAGCGTGTTGTCGTGCCGCTCCTGGCTATGGGTGGCGCAGGCGTCGGTCGCCAGCGTCACCAAATAGCCGAGGTCGCAGGCGTCGCGCACCGCCGATTCCACGCACTGGTCGGTGCAGACGCCGCAGATCATGAGCTGCCGGATACCGAGATTCCGCAGCAGGTAGTCGATATTGGTGGAGATGAAGACGCTGGAGGAGGTCTTCGGCAGCACGATCTCGTCCTCGGCGGGGGCGATCTCGTCGAGCACCTTCCCGTCCCAGGAGCCGCGCGGGACATGAAAGCCGGTGATCTTGTAGTCCAGGCTGCGGTCCCGGCCGTCCCTGGTCAGGCTTTCGATCACCGTGTACAGCACCTCGATCCGCCGTTGCCGGCAGGCCGCGATCAGGCGCTGCATGCTGGGCAGCGCCACCGTCTCGAGCTGCCGGAAATAGTAGCCGTAGCGCGCATCCAGCGTTTCGGGGTCGAGCGTCTTGTACTCGCCCCCGTCGCGCCGGCCGCAGAAATTCTGCACGTCCACAACCAGAAGCGCCGCCTGCGCCGGCTCGATCGCCACCTCGCGACTCAGTGTTTCCACCATTCTCCTCTCCCGCTCTCGGGCTCCGCGGAGCCGGCGCAAGCTTGTAATATTTGGAACGGTCTGTCATCCTCCGTTTCAAAAACTACGGCCCACAAAGGGGTCGGCAGGCGCAGGGAGACATTCGACCGATCCATGGCCCAGGCGGATTCATTGCTGGAGGTGCGAGACCTCTCCAAGCACTTCGGGGGCGTGGTGGCGCTCGACCGGCTGAGCCTGTCGATCGCCCCGAACAGGATCACCGGCCTCATCGGCCCGAACGGCTCCGGTAAGACCACCGCCTTCAACCTCCTGACCGGCGTCCTCAAGCCGAGCGGTGGGCGCATCACCTTCCGCGGTCGAGACATCACCGGCGCGCCGCCGCACCGCAACGCCGCCCTCGGCCTCGCCCGGACCTTTCAGAACATCCGCCTGTTCAAAGACCTGCCGGTGATCGACAACATCGCGGTCGGCCTGCATATGCGCCACGGTAGCGGCCTCTGGCCGACGCTCCTGTCCTGGCCGTCGGCGTGGCGATCGGAGCGACTGATCCGCGCGCGCGCCCATGAGCTCCTCGCGCTGCTCGGCATGGCGGACCGGGCGGAGGTGCCGGTGGGAATCCTGCCCTATGGCGACCAGCGCCGGGTCGAACTCGGCCGCGCGCTGGCCACCGAGCCCAGGCTTCTCCTGCTCGACGAGCCCTCGGCCGGCATGAACGCGGTCGAGACCATGGAGCTGATGCGTACCGTTCGGCATATCCAAGAGAACTTCGACCTGAGCGTGCTGCTGGTCGAGCACGACATGAAGATGGTTATGGGCCTGTGCGAATGGATCTACGTCATCAACCAGGGCCAGCTCCTGGCCGCCGGGCCGCCGGAGGAGATCCAGAACCATCCCGAGGTGGTCGAGGCCTATCTCGGCCACAATCAGTCGCGAGCCCATGCTTGAAGTCCGGGACATCGACGTCTATCGCGGCGAGACGCATGTCCTGCACGGCCTCGAGCTGGGCGTGCGGCCGGGCGAGATCGTCGCCCTGATCGGGGCCAACGGCGCCGGCAAGACCACGGCCCTGCGGACGATCTCCGGCCTCCTGCGAAGCCGTCGCGGATCGATCGGCTTCCGGCCCGACCCGGAGCGGCCCTGGACCGACATCACGCGGCTGCCGGCGGAGGAGATCGTGGGGCTCGGCATCTCCCATTGCCCGGAGGGACGGCAGATCTTCGGCAATCTGACAGTGCGCGAGAACCTGATGCTGGGGGCGTTTCTGCGCCAAGACGCCGCGAGCGTGCGCCGAGACGCGGGTGAGCTGTGCCGCCTGTTCCCCGTGCTCGCCGAGCGCGCAGGTCAGCTCGGCACGCGGCTGTCAGGCGGCGAGCAGATGATGCTCGCCATCGCCCGCGCCCTGATGAGTCGGCCGAAGCTTCTGCTGCTCGACGAGCCGTCGCTCGGCCTGGCCCCGCGGCTGATCGAGCAGGTCTTCGAGACGCTGGAGCGGATCCGCGCCGAAGGCACGACCGTCCTTCTGGTCGAGCAGAACGCCGCCCAGGCGCTGGCAATCGCCGATCGTGCCTATGTCATGGAATCCGGCTCCATCACGCTCAGCGGCACCGGTGCGGAGCTTGCCGGCAACGAGCAGGTCCGCAGGGCCTATATGGGAGCCGCCTGATGGGAGCCGCATGAGATGAGCAGCTACATCGCCACGCAGATCGTCAACGGCATCATCCTGGGCAGCATGTACGCGCTCGTGGCGATCGGCTTCTCGATGATCTACGGCATCGTCCGGCTCATCAACTTCGCGCATGGCGACATCGTGATGATCGGCGCCTTCGCCACGCTGGCATTCGGCGCCCTCCTCGGCCTGCCCTTTCCCCTGGTGGTCGTGCTGGTGGTACTCGCGGGTGCGGTCGTCGGCCTTCTGGTCGAACGGCTCGCCTTCCGGCCGATGCGCGGCGCGCCGCAGGTGACCGGCTTCATCGCCTCGCTCGCCGTCTCGATCCTGATCGAGAATCTCGGTCTGATGACCGTGACGGCCCAGCCGCGGAACTTCCTGGTGCCGGACTACCTGCAGCATATCGTTCATCTCGGCGGCCTCACCTTGCGCGTCGTCGACCTGGCGATCGTCGCCGTCTCCATCCTGCTGATGGCCCTGCTCGTGCTCTTCGTGCGCTACACCAAGCTCGGGATCGCCATGCGGGCCACGGCGGAGAATCTCGATGTGGCCCGGCTGATGGGTATCCGGATCAACCGGACCATCGCCCTCGCCTTCGCCATCGGCAGCGGGCTGGCCGCCGCGGGCGGCATGATGTGGGGCAGCAAGTACGGCCAGATCGACCCGCTGATGGGCTTCGTGCCCGGGCTCAAATCCTTCGTCGCCGCGGTGATCGGCGGCGTCGGCTCGGTGCCCGGCGCCGTGCTCGGCGGTTACCTGCTGGGCCTCGGCGAGGTGCTTTTCGTCGGCCTGCTGCCGCCCGAATATTCCGGCTTCCGCAACGCCTTCGTGTTCGGAACGCTGATCCTCATCCTGCTGGTCCTGCCGAACGGACTGCTCGGCCGCAGCGAGGAGGAGCGGGCATGATCCCCCTCGCCGGATCGTTGCGCCTGCCGCTGCTGGCGGCGCTCGGCGCCCTGTTCGTCTGGCTCCTGGAATCGCTGCTCGATCCCTATGCGCTTTCGGTGGCCATGTTCGTCGGAATCAACATCATCCTCGCGGTGAGCCTCAACATCACCAACGGCTTCACCGGCCTCTTCTCCCTCGGCCACCCCGGCTTCATGGCAGTCGGCGGTTACGTCACGGCCTTGCTGACCATGCTGCCGGCCCGGAAGGGGCTGATGCTTCCGGACCTGCCCTCCTGGCTCGCCGGCCTGCATTGGGGCTTCCTGCCGGCCCTGCTGGCCGGCGGCCTCTGCGCCGTCCTGGTCGCGGTCGTCGTCGGCTTTCCGGTGCTGCGCCTGCGCGGCCATTATCTGGCGGTCGCCACCCTTGGCTTCATCATCATCGTCCAGACATTGCTGATCAACCTGGTGGGCCTGACCCGCGGGGCGCGCGGGCTGAACGGGCTGTCGCCGCTCACCGGGCCATGGTGGGTCTATGGCTGGGTCGTCGTCACGATCTACACCTGCTGGACCATCAAGCATGCCTCGCTGGGGCGGGCCATGCTGGCGATCCGCGAGAACGAGATGGCGGCGCACTGCCTCGGCGTGAACGTCACGCGCGTCCGCCTGCTCGCCTTCGTGCTCGGTGCGTTCTTCGCCGGGATCGCCGGGGGGCTGTGGGCGCATCTCGTGACCCTGGTGACGCCGACCTCCTTCTCCATCGTCATGTCATTCATGCTCGTGGCCATGGTGGTGATCGGCGGCTCCGGCAGCATCACCGGCGCGGTCATCGCGGCCGCCGCCCTCCCCCTGGCCTCCGAAGCGGTCCGCCCGATCGAGGAAGGCCTCGGGCTCTACGGATTGAGCCAGGTTCTGGTCGCCCTGGGCGTCCTGCTCATCCTGATCTACCGGCCGCAAGGCCTGTTCGGGACCAGCGAGCCGCGGTTCCTCGAGAGCCGTCCGGCAGCGTTGGCCCACCCTCGGGAGAAACCCGACACCTTGACAGAAAAGGGAGGCATCCGATGAGAATACCGTTTCTAGGCACGCTCGCCGCAGGCTTGGTCGCCTCGACCTTCGCGCTCGGCGTCCAGGCCGCGGAGCCCATCAAAATCGTGGCTCTCTACAACCTGACCGGCGGAATGTCCTCGCTGGACCAGCCCTCGCTGAACGGCGCGAAGCTTCAGGCCAAGATGATCAACGACGCGGGCGGGCTCCTGGGCGGCCGCATGATCGAGGTCGTGCCGATCGACACCAAGACCGACCAGAAGGAGACCGCGACGGCGGCCAAGCGCGCAGTCGGGATGGAGGATGTCACGGCTGGCATCGGCTACAGCGACACCACCTTCGTTCTCGCCGCTGCCCCGCTCTTCCAGGACGCGGGCATCCCCTTCGTCACCTCTGGAGCGACCTCGCCGCTGCTGCCCGAGATGGTCGGCGACATGCTGTTCCTCGTGCCCTTCGGCGACAACATCCAGGCCTACGCGATGGCCGAGTACGTTTACAACACGATGGGAATCCACGACGTGGTGGTCTGGACCGACAACGGCATGGACTACACCACCGGCCTCTCGAAATACTTCCAGGAGCGCTTCGAGAAGCTTGGCGGCAACATCGTCCTCAACGACGTGTTCCTGACCGGCGACCGCGACTTCTCGGCCCAGGTGGCGCGCCTCCAGGCGAACCAGGACAAGGCGGGTGCGGTCTTCGTCGCCGCCGGCCCGGACGAAGCCGGCATCATCGTCAAGCAGATCCGCGAGGCCGGCATCGACATGCCGATCCTGGGCGGCGACGGCTTCGATACGCCGCTGGTCGGGAGCGTGCCGGGCGAAGACCTCGCGAACGACGTCTATTTCACGACCCATGCCTATGCCGATCTGGAGAGCGAGGCCATCAAGACGTTCCAGCAAGGCTACAAAGAGGCCTACGGCACCGATCCGGAGAATGCGTTCGCGGCGCTCGGCTACGATGCCGTCGGGCTCCTGGCGGACGCTATCAAGCGGGCGGGCTCGACCGATCACGAGAAGCTGCGCGATGCGCTGGCGTCGACCGACGGTTACGAGGGCGTCACCGGGACGATCTCCTACGAGAACGGCAGCCGCGTGCCGCTGAAGACCGTGGCGGTCATGAAGGTCGAAAACGGGGATTTCTCGCTCGTTACGACCATGACGCCCTCCGCGGAGTGAGGCAATCCCGCCCGGAGGGCGCGGTCAATGGACCGACCGCGCCCTCCGGGCAGACCCGATCCAACCTGTACCAGACAAGCATCATGACCGATCAACAAATGACCCTCCTGGCAGAGGACGAACCCCCTCCCGTGGGGATCGAGCGTCCGGAGGGGCCGTCGCCCATCTTCATGAGCTGCGATCATGCCGGCAAACGCATCCCGCGGGCGCTCGGCACGCTCGGCCTCGACGAGCCGGACCGCAGCCGCCACATTGCCTGGGACATCGGCGCGCTGGCCGTGGCGCAGGGGCTTTCGGCCCGCCTCGATGCATCCCTGATCCATCAGCGCTA
>DASVDU010000232.1:0-11288 GCA_036380915.1 Hyphomicrobiaceae bacterium
CCCTCCCCCAGCATCATGAGCACGCGGACCTGCTGCGGCGTCAGCGTCGACAGGCGCGCGACGAGCTCACTGGTTTCTTCCGCCTGCCCCTCGATGTCGATCTCCGGCGGCACCCAGATTTCCCCTTCCAGCACCTTGCGCACGGCCGTCCGAATGCGATCCACAGGTTGCGATTTCGGGACGTAGCCCGAGGCGCCAAACCCGATCGCCCCGCGGATGGTGGCCGGATCCTCGCTGGCGGAAACAACGACAACGGGAATCTCCGGGTGTTCGGCACGCAAATAGAGAAGCCCCGATAGGCCCTGGACACCTGGCATCGACAGATCGAGCAGGATGAGATCCACATTGCTGTCGGCGGCAAGTCTCCCGGTCAATTCATCGAGAGAGCCGACTTCGACGATCTCGGCGGCATGAAGGGACGTGGCCAAAGCCTGATTGAGGGCCTTGCGGAACAGCGGGTGATCGTCGACGATCACGATGCGGGTCGAAGCCATAATTCAGTCCTTCCCGGGGAAGGGGCGTGCCTGCCCAAACGGCACGTCGGCCCTCGCCCGGCAACAGCTGGACACCATGAAATCGCGCCGGTCACGATTTAAGCAAGCCGCCGAACGATTATGCAAGCTTATCCTGCCTGCTCACCTGAGCTGGCCAGGCCGGGCCGAGCCTGACCGAAACAGATTTGCGCTGGCCCGCCCACCGCGGGGACGGCGGCGTTCTGGGCGTAGCGCCCTGATTCCCACGTTCTCTTGGCGCCTACGGTTGGGCCGGGGGGCGAACTCGGAATCAAAAAGACGCAAGTTCAAGGACCTGCTAGCGTGAGGCAGATCGCGAGGTTCGCTCACCTCTTTCGCCAAATGTGGCGAATTTCTCGATCATCACACTAGTGTCCCGATTCCGAAGTTCGCTGTGCGCGCGTGAGTTCGAGAGCGAACTTCGGAAACCTCAGCCATCGGGGGATTTTTTGATGATTGAGCGTGAGGAACGCAAGCCGTATTGGCGGCATACGAAATGGCAGATGCTGGCGAGCCTGCTGCCCTTCCTTCTGGTCGTCATCGTCTTTCCGCTCTATGCGGACAAGCTCAACTCGAACAAGTTTCTGGGCTTCCCGCTCGGCTACTTTCTGACCGGACATGGGCTCATCCTGATCGCCGTCGTCACCGTGGCGTCCTTCGTCAACAGGCAGGACGCCATCGACCACTGGCACGGAGGCCACGAGAACGTCTGATCGGCTGCGGACCGCGACCCGCCCTCCGCCTGTTGAATCCTGACGGAACCTCCTGCCCATGCCCCTCTCATCGCACGCCCGCCTCGCCAATCCCCGCCTCGGGATCTACTTCGGGATCATCACCAGCGTATTTGTGGCGCTGGTCCTCGTGCTGTTGATCTTCGAGCAGCTGGGTGCATCGGACACCTTGCTGCGCTTTCTCATGCTCGGCGGACCGCTGGCGCTCTACGCCGCAATCGGGCTTTCCGCAGGTTGCAACGAGCCACTCGACTTCTTTGCCAGTGGACGCCGTGTGCCGCCGTTCTTCAACGGGCTCGTGCTGGCCGTGTCAGCCATGGGTGCGACCGGGCTCGTTGCCGGTACCGGCCTCCTGTTCCTCCACGGCTTCGACGGCTGGTTCCTCGTGATCGCGCTGACGGGCGGCTTCGTCGTCATGGCGATCCTGATTGCTCCCTACTTGCGGAAATTCGGCGCATACACCGTCCCGAGCTATCTCGGCCGCAGATGCGAAAACCGCCTCGTGCGGGTCGCGGCTGCCGGATTCGCAGCCATCCCGATGCTGCTGGTCATCGCAGCGGAGATCCGGATGGGCATCTTCGCAGGATCGTGGCTGACCGGACAATCCCAGCAGATGATGGCCGTCATTCTGGCGTCTGCGATTATCCTGGCCATCGTTCTCGGCGGCATGCGGTCGGCGAGCTGGGCGAACAGCTCGGAAAGCATCGCTGTTCTGCTGGCTCTGATCGTTCCCACGACCATGGTGGCCGTCGCGGTGACTTACCTGCCGTTCGCGCAGCTCAGCCACGGACCGGTGCTGAGGGCCCTCGGGCGCCTCGAATCCCATCAGGGCATGCCGATCCCGATTCTCTCGCCGTTCGCCTTCGATATCGCCGGCCTGGAGCTCGAATCCATCGTGCAGCGCATGTCGAAGCCGTTCGGCAGCATCGGTTCGGCCAGCTTCGTGCTGGCGTGCCTTACACTGATGTCCGGCGTCGCCGCAGCGCCCTGGCTGCTCCCGCGCGTCGGCACGACGCCCAGCGTCTATGCCACGCGCAAGTCGCTCGGCTGGGCGACGTTCATCGTCGGCATGATTTTGCTGACAGCCTCCTCGGTCGCCGTGTTCATGCGCGACGTCGTCATGGACACGCTGGTGGGCTACAGCCAGAGCCAGCTGCCGGAATGGTTCCGCTCGCTCGAGGCCGCCGGCTACGCAGGGGCTTACGGACAGGTGCCACGGCTGCCGATCAGCAGCTTCAGCTTCAAGCGTGATGCCGTGCTGTTCGCTCTGCCGATCGCCTACGGCTACCCGTCCGTGATCGTTTATCTGGCACTCGCGGGCGCCTTCGCGGCTGCCGTTGCCGGCGCCAGCCTGTCCTCGCTGGCTCTGGGCACGACGCTCTCGGAAGACCTCGTCAATGGGATGCGGTGGGAGCCTGCTCCAAGCCGCATCCGGCTCACCCTGGCGCGCGTATCGATTGCCTTTGCCGCCATCGTGGGCACGGGCCTGGCGCTGATCACTCCCGCAGATCCTCTGAAGTTGTTTCTGTGGGCGCTGGCCTTGTCGGCCTCGGGTCTGTTTCCGGTGCTTCTCCTGTCGATCTGGTGGAAGCGGCTCGGCGCATTCGGCGCTCTGGCCGGCATGAGCGCCGGATTCGGAGTCGCCATCCTGGTGATGATCGCGGGCGAGACCGGCTTGATCGGACTTAACAGCGTCCTGGCCGGAGTTGCCGGCATGCCGGCGGGATTTCTTGCTGCCATCGGCGCAAGCTGGGTGAGCGGCATGCCGTCACGCAACGTCCTCGAGCTCGTTCACGATATGCGTGTTCCCGGCGGCGAGACGGTGCATGATCGTGAGATGCGTCTGTTGCGTTTGAAGCAAAGGACGCAACGCCTGTAGCTGCCAGGGCCCGATCGAGTTCAGCCCCCCGGAGGACCACGGTTTCAATGAGGTTTCACGATTTGCCCACCAACCACACAGATGCGTCCACGCGGCACAACCTCTATCCGCCGATCGAGCCCTATGCCCAGGGCCGTCTTGCTGTCTCGGGTGGGCATGAAATCTATTACGAGCTGTGTGGAAATCCGCACGGGAAGCCTGCTCTTCTCGTGCACGGCGGCCCCGGCGGCGGCAGCAACGCCACCATGCGCCGCTACCACGACCCGTCGCGCTACCACATCATCCTGTTTGATCAGCGTGGCTGTGGTCGCTCCACCCCGCACGCCTCCCTGGAGCACAACACGACGTGGGACCTGGTCGAGGACATGGAGCGGCTCCGTCGACACCTCGGCGTCGACCAGTGGCAACTGTTGGGCGGCTCATGGGGCTCGACCCTGTCGCTGGTCTATGCCGAAACGCACCCCGAGCGGGTCTCGGAGCTGATCCTCCGGGGCATCTTCCTGCTGCGCAAGGCGGAAATCGACTGGTTCTACCAGGAGGGCTGCAGCTGGATTTACCCGGATGCCTTCGAAGCCTACCAGAGCGTCATTCCGCCGGAGGAGCGCTCCGACATGGTCGGGGCCTACTACAAGCGGCTGACGCACCGGGACCGCCAGGTCCAGCTCGAGGCGGCGAAGGCCTGGAGCATCTGGGAGGCGACGACCCTCTCCCTCCACCGCGACGCCGAGCGCATCCGCAATTTCGGCTCCGACAATTATGCGATCGCCTTCGCCCGCATCGAATGCCACTACTTCATCAACCGCGGTTTTCTCGCGAGCGACGGCCAACTCATCGCGGACGCGCACCGGCTTTCCGGCATCCCGGGAGTGATCGTGCACGGCCGCTACGATGTAGTGACACCGCTCAAGAATGCTTGGGACCTGAAGAAGGCCTGGCCACGAGCCGATCTGCGCATCGTACCGGATTCCGGCCATGCGATGACCGAGCCCGGCATCATCCACGAGCTCGTCTCCGCGACCCGCCGCTTCAGCCCTTGAGCTCGGCGCGGGCGCGTTCGACGCAGCGAGGCGTGCTTGCGCCACCGATGCGGATCGCTATAGTCCGCAGCGCAATTGCGGAGGGGTGGCCGAGTGGTTGAAGGCGCACGCCTGGAACGCGTGTAGGCGGGCAACCGTCTCGGGGGTTCGAATCCCCCTCCCTCCGCCATTCTCCTGAGCACCGTACTTCGTAAGCGCCTTCAAGAGGCACTCACAAAGATCGTTGTAGAGATTGCCAGAGCAGGCACGTTAGCTGCTGGTCGTTTGCAGGCCAGCTAAAAGAAGTCGTAGCTCCACATCTGGTCCGCACCCGTTGGCGCCTTCGGCAGTGGGCGCCTCAACTCACTACGAGCGCATGAGCGCGCGCGAGAGCGAATTGCAACCCGAGTCGGTAGCTGGCTCAGAGCGGCGCGGAGCAGCCGATGCAGGGAGGATCGGCTCCACGAGAGCAAGCGCCGTCACGAGCTGTCGGACTGGTTGACAATTGAGCAGGGGTGGCATGCTTAGTCTCGGAGACAAGCAGGGCACGTTGGAGCCAGAGGCCAAAGCCGCTGCCGAGGGAGGCCGCGGGTGGCGGCATTGCCGGACCTTGCCTCCAGGCAGGAAACCGCAGATAAATCGGTAGGATCGTCTGGTCCAGAAAATCGACCCGGGAGGAAATGATGAAACGCCTGCTTGCCGTGCTCTCGGCATTCGCCTTCGCCGTTGGCGTCAGCCCCGCCGAGGCCCAGTCTCCGACCGGCAAGGTGACGGTCTCGACCTCCTATTCCAAAGACGTGACCGATCCCGTCAAGAAAGCCTTCGAGAAGGCTCACCCGGGCGTGACGCTTGATGTGCAGAACCGTAACACCAACGCGGGCGTGAAATACCTCGAGGAGACCAGGGGCAACAACCAGACGGACCTGTTCTGGGCTTCCGCGCCGGATGCGTTCGAGGTGCTCAAGGGCAAGGGTCTTCTGCAGAAGTATGAGCCCAAGGCGACCGGCATTCCGGAGAAGATCGGCGCCTTCCCGATCAACGATCCGGACGGCTACTACTTCGGCTTCGCGGCCTCCGGCTACGGCATCATGTGGAACGAGCGCTACGCCAAGGCCAACAATCTGCCTGATCCGAAGGAGTGGAGTGATCTCGCCAAGGCCGTCTATTTCGACCACGTCGCCATGGCGGCTCCCTCACGCTCGGGCACTACCCATTTGACCATCGAAACCATCCTCCAGGGCGATGGCTGGGAAAAGGGTTGGCGCACAATCAAGGAGATGGCGGGCAACTTCCGGCAGATTACGGAGCGCTCGTTCGGCGTGCCGGACGCCGTCAACTCCGGGGAGGTGGGCTTCGGCATCGTGATCGACTTCTTCGCCTTCTCGGCGCAGGCTTCCGGCTTTCCCATCAAGTTCGTCTACCCGACGGTAACGACGATCGTGCCGGCCAACGTGGCCATCGTCGCCAATGCGCCGAACAAAGCCGGCGCGGAAGCCTTCATCGAGTTCCTGCTCTCGCCGGAAGGCCAGGAGGTTCTCCTGGAGCCGAGCATCCGCCGGCTGCCGATCAACCCGGCCGTCTACGCCAAGGCGCCCGCGGATTATCCCAACCCGTTCAAGGACCCCTCGCTGGGAGCCCGCGTCAAGTTCGACGTGAATATATCCGAGAAGCGCACGGCAGTTGTCGATGCGTTGTTCGACCAGATGATCACGTTCCAGCTCGACAACATCAAGAGCGCGACCAAGGCCGTGCACGAGGCCGAGGCGGCACTGGCCAAGAAGGACAATGCGGAGGCCCGTGCCCTGGTGAAGGAAGCGCGTGACCTGATCGCCGCGATGCCAATCAGCGAGGAGCAGGCGTCCTCGCCTGAGATTGCAGGCGCGTTCACCGGCGGCAAGCAGAAGGGCGCGCGCCAGGCCGAGCTCGAGCAGCAGTGGGCCGCATTCGCCAGGGAGCACTACGCCCAAGCGCAGGCGAAGGCCGAGCAGGCCTTGAAGCTCGCCCGCTGACATATTCGAGGAGGCTCCGATTGGTGGAGCCTCCTCGTAACCCTCTCAGGGAAACGACGATGGCGTTGGTGCTGCCTCGCCGGGAAGGCTTCCTTTCGGTTTGGCCGGGTCAGCTTCTGGTCGCGGCGCTGATCGCCGTCATCCTCCTCCTTTTCCTCATCATACCTGTCGCGACGGTCATCTACGTCGCCTTTACCGAGAAGGGGACGGGCGCGTTCACGCTCGTCAACTTTGTCGACTTCCTGCACACCGATCTTTTCGTCAGGTCGTTCTGGAACTCGATCTACGTGTCGGCGATGGCCGTGGTGCTGGCCTCCCTCTTCGCCCTCCCGTTGGCGACGCTTACGACGCGCTTCGAGTTCCGCGGTGCCCTTATAGTTCAGACGCTTGGCTTCATCCCGCTCATCATGCCGCCCTTTGTGGGCGCGGTTGCGATGCAGCTCCTGTTCGGGCGCAACGGCACCGTCAATCTGCTCCTCGATGACTGGCTCGGTTTCAAGATCCCCTTCATGGAAGGGCTCAACGGGGTCATTTTCGTCCAGGCGGTGCACTACTTCCCGTTCATTCTGGTCAACGTCTCAGCTGCGTTGCGCAATATCGACCGCTCGATGGAGGAAGCGGCGCAGAACCTTGGGTGCTCCGGGTTCCGGCTGTTCCGCCGTGTCGTTTTTCCGCTCGCGCTGCCGGGCTACCTCGCGGGCGCGTCACTCGTGTTCGTGAAAGTTTTCGACGACCTCGCCACGCCGCTGCTCCTCAACGTCAAGGACATGCTGGCCCCGCAAGCCTACCTGCGCGTGACCGCGATCGGCATCGCCGACCCGATGGGCTACGTGATCTCCGTGGTCCTTATCATCGTGTCGATCGTTGCGATGTGGGCGTCCGCGGCTGCGATGCGGGGGCGCGACTACGCGACGGTGCAGCGTGGCGGCGGCGGGCTCGCCAAGCGCAAGATGGGGCTGTGGGGGAATGTGGCCGCCTACGCCGTCGTGATACTCATCCTCCTCCTCGTGCTCGCCCCGCACATCGGGCTGCTGCTCCTCTCCTTCGCGACCATCTGGTCGTTCAGTCCGCTGCCCGACGGATTCACGCTGGCCCATTACGGGCGCGTCTTCGGCGAGAGCTTCATCTACGTGAAAAATACGCTCCTTTACGCGTCGCTCGCCGGATTGATCGACGTCGTCCTCGGTGTGGCGATCGCCTACATCGTGCTGCGCACCCGGTTGTTCGGGCGCGAGTGGCTCGACTGGGCCGCCTCCGCGGCGCTGGCGGTCCCCGGCGTGGTGCTCGGCATCGGCTATCTTCGCACTTTCTACGGGGTTCAACTTCCTGATGGCCGCCCCCTGGCAACGCTGTGGATCATGATCGTCATTGCGCTGGCGATCCGGCGGCTGCCGTACGCGCTGCGCGCCTGCTACGCCGCTCTCCAGCAAATCTCCGCATCGCTGGAGGAAGCAGCCGAGAACCTCGGCGCGACAAAGTGGCGGACGGTTCGCCGGATCGTGGTGCCACTGATGATGGGCGGCATCCTCGCCGGGTTCATCTCGAGCTTCGCAACGGCCGCCGTCGAGCTGTCGGCGACGCTCATGCTTGTGCAATCGGATACGGATGCGCCCATCGCCTACGGTCTTTATATCTTCATGCAGTCGGCCGCGGGCCGCGGGCCGGGCGCAGCGCTGGGCGTCATCGCCGTGGCCCTGGTGGCGCTCTGCACCATTCTCTCCCACATCGTCATCGAGCGCGGACAGCGAGCGACGAGCCGTCGCTGACGGCGAATTGGCACTTGGACATGCAGCGGATGAACCGGGCAGCTTGGAATCACGACAGCGCAATCGCACCCGTCGGCGTTCGCATAGAGAGCGTCGATGTGTCTTATGGCTCCAATCACGTGCTGAAGAGCGTGAGCCTCGATATCGCGCCCGGCGAGTTCTTCGCCTTTCTCGGCCCATCCGGCTGCGGAAAGACAACCCTGCTGCGCCTCATCGCCGGCTTCAACCAAGCCGACAAGGGGCGGGTCCTCGTCGGCGGCGAGGACATTTCGCGATTGCCGCCGTGGAAGCGCGACGTCGGAATGGTCTTCCAGTCCTACGCCCTGTGGCCGCACATGACCGTTTGGCGCAATGTCGCTTTTGGGCTGGAGGAACGCCGCCTGCCGCGCCAGGAGATAGAGAAGCGCGTCGCCGAGGCTCTGGAGCTGGTAGGGCTCGCCGGCCTCGCCGATCGGCGTCCGTCGCAACTCTCCGGCGGCCAGCAGCAGCGGGTCGCGCTGGCGCGGACGATTGCGGTTCGGCCCAAGGTGCTCCTGCTCGACGAGCCGCTGTCGAACCTCGACGCCAAGCTGCGCATGCAGGTGCGGCGCGAGCTGCGTGATCTGCAGCAGCGGCTCGGCCTGACGACGATCTTCGTGACCCACGACCAGGAGGAGGCGAACACGATCTGCGACCGCATCGCCGTAATGAATGACGGAACAGTGCAGCAGGTCGGCACGCCGATGGAGCTTTACGAGCGCCCCGCCAATCTGTTCGTGGCGACGTTTCTCGGGACTGCCAACGTCCTGGAGGGCGAGCTCGTGGGCTCGGGACCGGAGCGCACCTACGTCATTGGAGAGGGCATTGCCCTCCCAGTTCCTCCGGAAGCCAACGTCAGTCCGGGAGCGAAGCTCGTATTCCGTCCGCAGGAATGCCGCATCGGTGCAAGCGGCGAAGGCATGCTGCCTGGCACGGTGGCCTATCGCGAGTTTCTCGGATCGACAGTACGCTACGGCGTGCGGGTCGGCGCGACCGAGATCGCCGTCGATACGCCATTCCAAGCCGGCGACGGCCTCCACGAGATCGGCGACGCGGTAGGCGTGACGCTCCCCCTTGGCGCTGCCCTGTGGCTTGCTAGCTGATCGTTCGCCAAGTTTCCGCCCACCGCTCCTCCGCTTCGATGACGATCGGAGCCGTTCTTTCGGACCGATCGCTTCGAGACTTTCCTCGACGAGGCGACGGCATTCCGCTGCGGGCTTGCCCTGCAGATGCAGTCCGCCGGAAGTCAGCCTATTTGATCCCGCTGGCGGTAATTCTTCCACCGTTTACATCGCCGGCGCCAACCTTCCTATTAAAACGCAGGCATCGTGGTTTTTTTAAGTCTCGTAGATCCTGCTCGCGTCGCCGAGACATGTTGCGGCCGCGGTCGTGGCCTTCAACATTGCGCTTGACCGGGGTCCTCGGGCGGCTACGCTTCCTGGCGAGTGCAATCCGTCAAGAGCGAGACCAGTTCTGACGATAATGTCTGTCATCGGCGGTCGGCAGCCGTCGCTAGGACCGGCTGGGCGTTTCCGTACCAATGCGCGAGCGTGATGCTGATGCCGGCGGAGCTGCTTGAGGTCGAGGACCTGACAATCCGGTTTCACCCCGGCGGGCCTGCAGTCGTCGACCGTCTTTCGATTTCACTGACCCAGGGCGAAACACTGTCGCTGGTCGGCGAATCGGGTTGCGGTAAGTCGCTGACCGCGCTTGCGATCATGGGGCTGCTGCCGCCCGGGGCGCGGACGACCGGCCGGGTTCGCCTGGAAGGTGAGGATCTGCTTGCGGCCGGCGAACGGCGCCTGGCCGATCTCAGAGGAAATCGGCTCGCGATGATCTTCCAGGAGCCGATGACGTCGCTCAACCCGGCGTTCCGGATCGGCGAGCAGATCGCCGAGAGCGTCGTGCGCCATCGCGGGCTGCAGCGCAGCAAAGCGAGGGAGCGGGCGCTCGAGATGCTCCGGGCTGTGCGTATCCCGGCGCCCGAGAAGCGCCTCGACGCCTACCCGCATCAGCTGTCGGGCGGCATGCGTCAGCGCGTGATGATCGCGATGGCACTCGTCAACGCGCCGAACATCCTGATCGCCGACGAGCCTACGACGGCGCTCGATGTCACGATCCAGGCGCAGATCCTGGCGCTCATACGCGAGTTGCAGCGCGAAGCTGGCATGGCGATGATCCTCGTCACGCATGACCTCGGCGTCGTCGCCGAGACGGCCGATCGGGTCGCCGTGATGTATGCCGGGCGGATCGTCGAGACGGCGGCTGCGCCCGATCTCTTCGCCGATCCGCAGCACCCCTATACGCTCGGGCTGATCGGCTCGCTGCCCTCACTCGGCCGGCGCCAGGGACGGCTTGCGACGATTCCCGGCAGTGTTCCGCCGCCTGATCGGTTCCCGCCGGGCTGCCGGTTCGCGACGCGCTGTCCGTTCGCCGACCGGCGCTGCTACGCCGAGGTGCCGCGGTTGCGCGCGATCGGTGCCGAAGGCCATAAGGTTGCGTGTTTCAAGGCGCCGATCGAGCATCTCGGCGTGGAGCAGGCGGCATGAGCTCCCCCGGCGCAGGAGAGACGATCCTCGAAGCACGCGAGGTCGTGCGTTACTTCGGCGGCCAGCGCACGTTCCCCTTTGGCCGCGCGCCGCTGATCCGCGCCGTCGACGGAGTCTCGCTCGCGATCCGGCGCGGCGAGACGTTCGCCATCGTCGGCGAGTCCGGGTGCGGAAAGTCGACGCTCGCGCGCGTTCTCTTGAATTTGATTCCGCCGACGAGCGGCTCCGTCGTGTTCGAGGGGCGCGAGATCACAAGCGCGCCGGCCGAGGAGATGCGTCGGCTGCGCCGCAATATGCAGCTCATCTTCCAGGACCCGTTCGCCTCGCTCAATCCGCGCATGACCGTCGGCGCGCTGATCGGCGAGCCGCTTGAAGTGCACGGCATCGCCAAGGGTGCCGAGCGGCGGCGGCGGGTTGCCAAGATGCTGCGCCTCGTCGGCCTGTCGCCCGACTATGCGAATCGCTATCCGCACGAGTTCTCGGGCGGGCAGCGCCAGCGGATCGGCATCGCACGCGCGCTCGCGACCGAGCCACGCCTCGTGATCGGCGACGAGCCGGTCTCCGCGCTCGACGTCTCGATCCGCGCCCAGGTGATCAATCTGCTCGAGGCTCTGAAAGAAGAGCTGGCGCTGACCCTCGTTCTCGTCGCGCACGATCTGGCCGTGATCCGCCATACATCGGACAGGGTCGCCGTGATGTATCTCGGCGAGATCGTCGAAATCGCCGATTGCGATGCCCTGTTCGAGGCGCCGCGTCACCCCTACACGCGCTCGCTCATCGAGGCGATCCCGGTGCCGGTGCCGGGCGC
>DASVDU010000233.1:0-4241 GCA_036380915.1 Hyphomicrobiaceae bacterium
CCCCGACGCCGTAGGCGGGATCAGTGCCGTCGTCGCTGCCGGTCGCAAGCTCGCCGAGAGTCGTATCCGCATCCCAGTTGATCATTCCGGCCTTGGCGAAAACACCGATCGGTCCGAGCTCGATGCCCGCGAGCCCGAACAGGTCCCAGCCGCTTACGTCCACTTCGATCTCCGTCGCAGCGTCACCGACCGAAGGCGCACCGAGATCCACGTAGCTGCCTTCTATCGCCAGGTCGATCACGGCGAGGTCGAAGTTGTATCCGCCGAACGCTTTCCAGGCAAAGTCGCTTTCGTCGAACTCGAAGACTTCACCGATGTTGTCCTCGTCGGGTATGTCCACCTGGATCGTGGCATCTCCCACGCTGCCGCCGATGTAGGGGCCGCTGTCCGCCTGGGCCGGCGCGGCAAGGCCGAAACCGGCGATCGCAACAAGGGCCGCGGCCGGAGCAGCAACGGAGGGCATCTTTATCGTATCCATGGCAAGGTCTCCTCGGTGATGAGGGGCAAATGAATTCAACTGCTTAGGCGCACCCGGACGGATGCAGGGGTCGTGATATGCATATTGTAGTCCAGTATCTGCGGTCACGGGATTGGACCATGGCCTGATTGCCTTGCCTCATTGCAGCCAGGGCAAGGCGAGAAATGCCTTGACGACCAGGGCATTGGCCAGATCGACGAAGAACGATCCGGCGAGGGTAATGAGCAGAAACGCCTTCGGCGAGGGCCCGTAACGCAATGCGACGCTGTCCATCGTGGCCATCGCTACCGGCATCGAGCTCATACCGAATCCGAGAAAACCGCCGACGGTGACGGCCGCGTCGTAATCCCGGCCGAGCCAGCGAAACAGCAGGAGGATGCCGATGATCGAAGTCGCCGCCCCAGCTCGGAAAACTGGATGATCAAGCTGGTCAGTCGCCCAACTGTCCCCCGGCATTCCCGGCGGCCAGCGGATTCCCGCCGAGCGCGTCGGAAATGTCGGCAATGGCCTTCTGCGCGCGGACGCTGTTCCCTGCCTCGTCGAGCGGCGGCGAGATGACGGCGATGCCGAATTTGCCCGGTGACACGGCGATGAGACCTCCTCCCACGCCGCTCTTGCCGGGCAGCCCGGTGCGATAGAGCCACTTGCCCGAATCGTCATACAGGCCGGCCGTTGCCATCACCGCAAGCAACTCCGGGACATTGTCGGCCTTCATGACCTGCTTCCCGGTCACGGGATTTTTGCCCGCGTTGGCCAGTGTGCCCGCCATCGTCGCGAGATCCCTCGCGTTGACACTGACCGAGCACTGCTCGGTGTAGATGTCGGTCGCCCGCAGCGGCGCGTTCTTGATGTAGCCGTACGCGTACATGAGGTAGCCGATCGCCTGGTTGCGCTGGTTCGTATCCGACTCCGATTTGAAGACTTCCTCGTCGACGGACAGCGGCCGTCCCGCGAAGTCGGAGTAGAAAGACAGGAGGCTGTTCCAGATCTCGTCACGCGTCGAACCCTGCACCATGCTGGTGGTCGCGATCGCACCGGGGTTGACGAGCGAGTTCATCTCGGGACCGCCGAGAGCCTTTTGTGCAAACTCGACGGACACGATGGAGTTGAAGCGCATGCCGGTCGCATCGACGCCGATGGTGTCGGCGATCGACTCCGGCCCCTGCTCTTCCATCACTTTGGCGAGCGTGAACACCTTGGATATCGACTGCATCGATACCTCCGACTCGACGTCGCCCGCGGTGTAGACGTCGCCGTCGGCGGTGACCAGCGCGATGCCGTAGATGTCCGGGTCGACTTTTGCGAGCGCCGGGATGTAGTCCGCGTTGGCACCCTCGTTGAGGTCCTGGTATTTCGCGTAGGCCGCATCCAGTGCCGACTGGATATCCGCGTCGGACTGGGCCCGCGCGGTCCCGCCCAGGACCAGAAGAGTCGCAATTGCGATGCCGCATTGCCACCGTCGTGTGTTCATTGCCGATTCTCCTGTTCCCAGGCGCGCACTTTCCGGCGTGCCGCGTTGAAAACCTTTTCGTAATTGCCTTTCAGGAATTTGCTGCGCGCTCCCTCGTCGAGTCGTTCGAGCAATGGCGAGTAGAGTGCGTAAGTTTTGAGATAGCTTTCCTGGTCCGGCGGAGCCACCTCGTCGGTGCCGAACAGAAACCGGTCCGGGTAGCGATTGATGAGCTTTGCCGCGACGGCAATCGTGTCGGGACTCGCCACCAGGTACTTGGCGGTCTCCGTCCACGACAGGTCGATGTAGACGTGTGCGAGCCCGGGGTCTGCCAGCACATGTTCCATGATCCCGGCCATGTCCTTGACCGGATGCACGACCCGGCCGAGGCCCATGTGCGCCCAGATGACCGTCGTGTCGGGATGGCGCCGCAGCAGCTCGCCGAGTTGCCGCGCCGAGTACGGGTCCTGCCCGGGTTTCGGGAACGGCATGTCGACGTCGTTGTGGATCAGGACCACGAGACCTGCTTCGCCGGCGAAATCGAGTATGCGGTCGAGTGCCGGGTCGGTCAGGCTCGCCGGGCCGCCGGCGATCTTCGCCGACACGAATTCCTTGTGGATGCTGAACTCGCCGATCCCGGTGAACACTCCCGGGAAGGTCAGGAGCACGCGGCGGATGTGATCGACGGCGTACATGTCGGCGGGGTTGAAGCCGGTGATCATCGGGTCGAAGCGCTCCCGGTCCCGCTGCGGCAGCGACAGGTAGGCGGTGGCGATCGCCGCGTCCACGAAGGAGTAGTAATAGAGAGGCGCGTCGGTTTGCAGGTAGTACGTCGGCGCGACATCGCCGGTGTTGGAGTAAGCCCACGTCTGCTGCAGCGGAATGCCGAAGATGGCGACCCGGCCCACCTTGTCGCCCATCATCTCGAGGAAGTCGGAGATTTCGAGCCCTTGTTGCACGTAGTTCGTGAGGTGGAAGTGGGAGTCGTTCAACACGGGCTCGGCGGCGGGCAAACGCACGGGAAATGCCGCGATACAGAACGCCGTCGCGGAAAGTGCCCAGGCCCGGACAACCCGCCCGGTGCGGGTCGTCAAACAGAAGTCACGTCTGGCCGCTCGCAGCATGTGCCGGGTTCCTTCAAAAACGAGCTTCCAGGTTGGCCTGGAACACCGTGCCGTTGCCGCCGACCACAAACGGCACGCTGGAATAGCCGACCGGCGAGTCCCTCAGGTACAGGAGCTCGGCGTTGACGCGCATCAGCCGCTGGCGGAAGGGATACCAGTTGAGCCCGACCCCCAGGTCCCAGGGCTCGCCGTACTCACCGAAGATTTTGGAACCGGCGACATAAGTGCTCAGGGTCTCCGGCAACAGGACGGCGGACGCCTGCAGCTCGAACCCGTGGTCGTACAGTTCCGTGACCGGGATCGTGCCGGTGATTTCGAAATCGTCGATCCAGCGGAAGTAGTATTCGCCTTCCAGAGCGAGGCCGCGGTACTTCACGCCCGCGTCCACCGCCGTCATCAGGTACGTCGCCTCCAGGATGGTGCCGCCCGTGCCGAATGCGTCGGGCCGAAAGATGATCGTGCCGTCGGACAGGCGCAGCTGGGTGTTCTCCGGATCCTCGGTGCCGGGCTGGTTTTGCCGGGATTCGCGGCTGCGCGTAACGCCCATGCCGAATTGCGTGGCCACCTCCTCGTGGTAGTCGAAGTCGCTGTAGCCCGCTGCGGTTCCGTATTCGCCGGTCGGCATCCACCAGATCGCTGCCGAGACGGTGTTGAATTCATCGTCGAGCTGTGCCGCGCTCACGCCCAGTGCACTCATGTTGTTCGCGATCGCGGCCCTGTAGTAGACGCCCTCCGCGAGCTGGCCGTTCGCGATGATCCCGGTGGTATAGCTTGGCCGGAAGAACTCGTTGCCGATCGTGCGATGGTCCACCTTGTTCCAGTAGGGGTGCTGGCCTCGCAAGCTCCGCGTTCCGGGCAAAGGCAGCACTCCGAAGCGCAGGTCCAGCTTGTCGCTGAAGCGGTACCCGAGGTCCCCGCCGATCACGACCTGTGCCGGCTCCCCCTGGCTCGTATTCGTGGTCCAGCTCCAGAGGTTGTAATGAAAGTCGGGATCGAAGACCCAGCCCTTGAAGTAGAGGTTGATCTTGTTGACCTGCATGTCGTTGCGCAGGTCGAGCGTGGTCGTCCTGCCGAACGAGTCGGTGTAGGTGTCGTCGAGGCTGGTCTGGTTCAGGTAGCGGATGTACGCCCAGGCGCTGAAGTTGACGTCGCCATGAGGTGTGTCCGCGAGCTTGAAGCCGGCCCCGCC
>DASVDU010000234.1:0-2658 GCA_036380915.1 Hyphomicrobiaceae bacterium
GTGTCCGTCACCACGTGCTCGTTCAGCGCCTCGCCCGCTCCGAGGCCCAGCCAGAATCGACCGGGGAACATGGCACCCAGCGTCGCCGCCGCATGGGCGATGACGGCCGGGTGGTATCGAAAGCCGGGACACGTCACGGCGGTGCCGAAGGGCAGCGACGTGCGCTCACCCAGCGCACCCATGAAGCTCCACGCGAACGCCGCCTGACCCTGCTGAGGGGTCCACGGGTGGAAGTGCTCGCTCACCTGGAAGCCGGCATCGAAGCCAGCCGCCTCCGCCTGAGCGCACCAGTCGAGCAGGTCGTTGGGGTGGAACTGCTCGAGCATGGCGGCATACCCGATCTTGGTCATTCATTTCTCCAATGCGTCCTGGCTTGAGCAAAAAATTCCGAGCTGCTCACTGCCCGGAAGAAGGCTCATTGTAAGAGTCCACGCGAGATCGGTCGCTTCGGGTGTCAATGATATTGTTCTTGCCGTTTCAGTTCGACGAGGTGCTTGAGTGGAATCGACTACGGGAGCTGCCTATCTCGCGCGCGCGCTGCACGCCTACGGCGTCTCGGCCGTGTTTCTGGTTCCAACCATGTTGAGCAAGACGCTCTTTGAAATGGAGCAGCTCACGGATATCAAGCGAATTGTTACGCATTCTGAAAAGGCGGCTGCCTATATGGCCGACGGCTATGCGCGCACCAAGGGCTCACCAGGCATCTGCATGGCTCAGACCATCGGCAGCGCCAATCTTGCTGCGGGCCTTCGCGACGCATTTCTCGGAGCGTCGCCGGTGATCGCCATGACGGGAGGGCCTTACCCGTGGAGCCGTCACCGCGCGCAATATCAGGAGATCGAAGACCGTCCATTGTTCAAGGAAGTTGCGAAGGCGAGCTATGTGGTCGATACCGTCGACCGCCTACCAGGCCTCCTGTCGCACGCCTTCAACGTAGCCACCCAGGGACGGCCGGGGCCCGTCCACCTGGAGCTGCCCGGGCACTCCGGCGAGCTGATCGACGAGATGACGATGACCGCCCAGCTGCCGGAGCTGCACGAGATTCACGTTCCCCGATTTCGGGTTCACCCCGACCCGGCGGCGATCTCCGGTGCGGTCGAGCGCTTGCTGCGCGCCTCACGCCCGGTCATCGTCGCGGGCGGGGGCACGAAAGCCTCCGGCGCGGCGCCGATGCTGCGCGAGTTCGCCGAACTGCTCGGCCTTCCGGTCGCGACCTCGCTGAACGGCAAGGATCTGTTGCCGGCGGACCATCCGCTGCATGTCGGGATCCCGGGGCTGTATCCGAGCGGAAACGCGAATGCAGTCGTTGCAGCTGCCGATCTGGTGCTGTTCATTGGCAGTCAGGCAGGCAGCCAGGTCACGCTCAACTGGCAAATTCCGCCACAGACGACCGATACGATTCATGTCGACATCGATCCCGACCAGCTGGGCCGGCACTACCCGGATTCACTGCCGGTGTTGGGCGACGCGAAGATCGTCCTTGAGCTCCTCACTGCGCGGTTGGCGGGGGAGGCCTCGCTCCCTGACTTCGCCGCGTGGCGCGGCCGGTGGTCGGAGCTGGTCGCCTCGTGGAAGAAGCAAGCAGCGCCAATCCTGGCATCCGAGGCAGAGCCGATTCGACCCGAGCGACTCACGTCCGAACTGTCGAAGGCTCTTCCGCCGGATGCGATCGTGGTCGCCGACACCGGTCACGCCGGCATGTGGGCGGGAGGCTATCTCGATCTCAAGCACGACACGCAGTCATACCTGCGTGCGGCGGGCTCGCTCGGATGGGCCTTGCCGGCGTCGATCGGGGCGAAGATTGCCGCCCCGGACCGCCCGGTCGCGATGTTTACCGGCGACGGCGGATTCTGGTATCACCTCTCGGAGATCGAAACGGCCGCCAGATGGGGCGTGGGAGTTGTCATGGTAGTGAACAACAACAACTCCCTGAACCAGGAGATCAGGCCGTTCACCGCGGCGTACGGTGGCACGCTCCACGGTCGTCACCACGAGCTGTGGCACTTCCGAGACGTGAGTTTTAAAGCGGTGGGCGAGGCCATGGGAATTCCTGCCTATCGTGTGGAGAAGCCTTCAGATCTTTCAATTGCATTCGACGCCGCCTTCGCCGAGCACGGCCCGGTCATTGTTGAAGTTGTAACGGACATGGAGATCATGGCTCCGAGGGGCAGCGTTCCGGCGTGATGCCCACGCAGTGCGCGTTCTTGTTTGAAAGTATGCGCAGGCAAATGGCCGCTGCCCCGCTCGACTGAAAAAATGCTAGAGTTGTCAGCCCAATAGCTCGGCTGTTTGCCTATTAGTGGAGAAGGTATGTACGACACTCGAGTGCGCGGTGGCACCGTCTATACCCCGACCGGTCCGATCACGGCCGACGTGCTGATCGAGGGCGAGCAGATTGCCGGGCTGGTGGCGCCCGACTACGAGGCCGATGCCCGTGAGGAGATCGACGCCAGCGGCAAGGTGGTGCTGCCGGGCATCGTCGACCTGCACGCTCACACCCGCACGCCGGGCCTCAGCCACAAGGAAGACTTCCTGACCGCCTCGCAGGCGGCGGCCAACGGTGGCATCACCACCTTCGTCGACATGCCCAACGTCGAGCCGCCGACCGACTCGGCCGAGCTATTGATCGAGAAGCGCAAGATCGCCGAGCGCGACTGC